>JAFRLI010000265.1 GCA_017431255.1 Victivallales bacterium | reverse complement strand
CGGCCAGGCACTTGCCAAATGGCCAGAATCTGGAATGCTCAAGGCCTTCCTGGGCATGGCACTCCAGCAGTTGGGACAAAACGATGAGGCTAACCAGGCACTCCAGGAGGCAGTTGCTTCCTCGGATACGGCTGCCGCGAATCTCGCCAGGGGACTTCTAATTTAACGGAGGAACTATGCTAGAGGCAAAAGTCGTAGAGGCCATTCAGGCCGCCCAGGCGCCACAGACCGTGGCGTACCTCCAGCAGTTGCAGGAAGCAGAGGCCGTCGCAGACCCGAATGCCGTCCAGGCATTCCAGCAGGCAATGAACGTGAAAGGCCCGGATCCCGTGCCGTTTGCACAGCGCATCAACCAGGCGTGGCATGCTGCCCAGGACATGAACCAGGACATCATACACCGCATCCATGCGCTCTCCGAGCGCAAAAGCCTGGGGCCTGGTCCGTCCGTTGCCATGATGACGGAACTGCAATACGAAGTGGCGAATCTCAGTTTCCAACAGGAAGTCGTGACCAACGTGGCGAAGAAGGCCAGTTCGGCCATCGAGACCCTCGTGAAGAACGGCTAGTATCCCACTGGAGGAAGGACTCGTGCAAGAGGATGAAAGACAATTCCTGCTGACCACGGCTTGGCTCTTCGCCAAGCACGGGCAGGGTTGGCGCGCCCGCATCCTGCTCGAGGCATTGATGGAAGAAAACGCGGGCGACGGCGTCGTCGCCGCCATGCTGGCAGACTTGTTGTTGGCCGAGGGGAAACCCCTGGAAGCGCTTGCAGCCGTGCGCTCCTGCGAGTTCCCGCCCGCCCTGCAACGCGCTGGCGCACTCTTGGAGGCGCGTGCACTGCGCCTGCTCGGGCGCAAAGAGGAGGCCGAGGCACGATGGTCCCGCTTCCTCAAGGCAAGCCGCGGGGAACAACGGGAATGGATTTCTTGACAAGGCTGCAATCTTTCTAGATTCTCTAGAACCTCTAGATTCTCTAGATTCTCTAGAAAACTTCAGGAGACTTTCGATGAAAAGACATATGGCAAACGCCCTCCTCGGGAGGATGCTGGCAGTGCCGTTCCTGCTGTTGGCACTGCTGTGCCTGACGGGATGTGACGAGGAGACAACGCTCTATTCGCAACTGGAAGAGCGGCAGGCGAACGTGGTGATTGCGGCCCTGGGCAGGGAAAATATCACTGCGCGCAAAGTGGCTGGCGAGGAAGGCACATGGAACGTCATGATTGCCGAATCCCGCTTTGCCGAGGCAATGGGCATTCTGGAACGCGAAGGACTTCCCCGCCGCAAGTACCAGGGCGTCGCCGAGAGTTTCAAGAAGACGGGAATGGTCTCCTCCCCCTCCGAAGAACGCATCCGCTTCATGGACGCACTCGCACAGGACCTCTCCCGCACCATCTCCCAGATTGAAGGCGTCGTGGACGCTCGCGTGCATGTCGTCCTCCCCGAAAACGACCCGTTTGCAAAGAACAACAAGCCCAGTTCCGCAGCAGTCGCCATCCGCCATCGCTACGATGTGGATATGGCAGACTTCGTGCCGCAAATCAAATCCCTGGTGAAAAACGCCATCGAAGGACTGGACTACAACAAGATTTCCGTGACCCTTTTCCGAGACGCTCCCCCCAAGAATGAATAGCACGCTCGACATCAAGCAGGCCAGGGAACTGGTGCGGGACAAGCGGCTGTGGCCGCTCGTGAACCGTTTCCTGTTCGCCTTTGCGCCGCTGGTGGACGACGAGCGCGTGGCCGCTTCCGCCGGTCCCACCACCGCCGCCCTGCGCGGTTGCGCCCGCGTGGATGCCTTTGTGCTGAAGCAGTTGAACGTGGAACCGATCTTCCACACGTTCCCCGCTTCGGACGGAAGCCGCCTTCTCCTTCTCAATGACAGCGTGTATTTGGAAATTGGTCTCTGGCTGGCTGCTCTCGCGGACGCAAAGACTCTGCGGCGCACCATCAGCAAGGCAAAGGTGCAGGAATTGAAGGTGCAATTGCCGAACGTCTACCCGGAAGTGCTGCGCCTCTACCCCTATTTCCACAAATGGAAACTGCCAATCTGCGGCGAAGCGTATGACATCGCGGGACTGCGCCTTCTCGCAACCGCTCTGAAACATCTTCCCGCCGCCTTGATGGAACGCCAGAAACTGCGTTTCCCGAAGCGACTGGAGGACGGATTCACGCCCCTGGAGGAGACCCTGGACTGGGAACTGGTGAAGCGCCTGCTTCAATTGCATTTCCCAGAGGAGTATGCGATATGCTGCTTGTAAAAAAGGATACATTTGAACTGCATTCTGCCTCGCGCCTCGTCAAGGCGAACGAGGTCGCCGCCATTGTACAGGTGGACGATGTGCTCCAGATGGCTCGTGCGGAAGGCTACGACAAAGGCCTCCAGGACGGCAAAATGGAGATCGCGATGCAGAAGTTTGAACTGGTGGAAAGTTCCGTCCAGTACATGGAGAGCGTCGAAGACAAGATGTCCCAGATTGTGATGAAGGCTCTCCGAAAGTGCATTGATGAAATCGGGAACGAGGAGTTGGTGGTGCAGGTGACCAAGAAGGCGATGAAGGCCATCGTGCGCAACCAGCAGCAGATTACCGTCAAAGTGAATCCGGCAATGATCCCCGTCGTGCGGGAGCGGTTGCAGGACATTCAGAAAGATTTTCCGTCCCTGAACTACGTGGAATTGGCGGAGGATGGGAAACTCGACATGCGCTCGTGCGTGGTCGAGACGGCGGCCGGCTCGGTAGATGCGTCCATCGACGGGCAGTTGGCTGCGATAGAAAAGTCAATCAAGAAGAGTTTTGAAAGGCGGCAGTGATGTCGGGAACGTTTGATTACATAACGCAGGTGCTGGACCGTGCGGTCGAGGATGCGCAGCCGATCGAGGTGAAAGGTCGCGTCATCCAAGTCGTCGGTACCATCATCAAGTCGGCAGTGCCGGGCGTGAAAATCGGCGAAATCTGCCTGCTTCGGAATCCCTGGGAGGACTTCGAGGTGCAGGCGGAGGTGGTTGGTTTCACGCGCGAAGCGGTATTGCTGACCTCGATGGGGCAGATGACGGGCATCTCCGCGCAGACGGAAGTCATTCCGACGCGCCGCGTCCACATGGTTCCCGTCGGCTACTCCCTGCTGGGTCGAGTCCTGGACGGTCTGGGCCGACCACTGGAAGCGGATTCGAAGGGACCGATTCGGCCAGAAGGGTACTATCCTGTGTTTGCGGACCCGCCGAGTCCCCTGCAACGCCGCATGATTACCAAGCCGCTGGCGCTGGGCGTTCGAGCCTTGGACGGCATGCTGACCTGCGGCGAAGGCCAGCGTATGGGCATCTTCGCTGCGGCAGGCGGTGGCAAATCCACCCTGCTGGCGCAAATCGTGCGCAACACCAGCGCGGACGTGACGGTCCTCGCACTCATCGGCGAACGCGGACGCGAAGTTCGCGAGTTCATCGAAAAAGATTTGGGTCCCGAAGGCATGAAAAAGAGCGTCGTAGTCTGCTCCACCTCTGACCGTAGCGCCATGGAACGCCTCAAGGCCGCCTATGTCGCCACCTCCATCGCAGAATTCTTCCGCGACCGTGGCGAAAAAGTCCTCCTCCTCATGGATTCGGTCACCCGATTTGGGCGTGCACAGCGCGAAATCGGCCTCGCCGCCGGCGAACCCCCTACGCGACGCGGTTTCCCGCCCAGCGTATTCTCCGAACTCCCCAAACTCATGGAACGCGCCGGCAACTCCGACAAGGGCTCCATCACCGCACTCTACACCGTCCTCGTCGAAGGCGATGATATGACCGAACCCATCGCCGACGAAACACGCTCCATCCTCGATGGCCACATCATCCTCTCCCGTAAACTCGCACAGATGAACCACTACCCCGCCATCGACATCCTCCAGAGCGTCTCCCGTTGCCAAAACGCCATCATCGAAAAACCTCACAAGGCCGCAGCCGCCAAACTCCGCGAAATCCTCGCCAAATACAACGAAGTCGAACTCCTCCTCAAAATCGGGGAATACCAAAAAGGAGCCGACCCCGTGACCGACGAGGCCATCGCCAAAATCGACAAAGTCAACGCCTTCCTCTGCCAGGGGTTGAGCGAAAAGCCTGTCTATGAAGAGACCATCCAAAAACTTCAGGAGGCAGTGAACTGATGCCGTACGCTCTGGAAAGCATGCTTCGAATCCGCGAAATGCGGGAAGACCGCGCCAGCAAGGAACTGGTCGCGGCTCGTCATGCACGCGAACTCGCCGCCAATGAACTGACCGCGCGACGCGATTCCCTCCAGAAATACAACACCACAAAAGAAGAACGACGCGACAAGGTCTTCGATACCATCCTCCACCGCCCCGTCCCGAGAGAAGAAATCGACGCCGTCAACTCCGCAATCGCACAAATCGACGAGGAGGGCATCCTCCTCGCAAATGGAGTCCAACGCGCCCAGGAAGATCTCGAAGACAAAACCAAAGAGGCCGACAAGGCGCACGGGCGCTACATCGTCTCTGTCAAAGAACATGCCAAAGTAACGCAGCACAAAGCCATCTGGGCCGAGGAGGAACGCAAACTCCAGGAACTGCAGGAAGATGCTGAAATGGAAGAATTCACCGGAAGGAAACTCACCAATGACGATGACGACTCAATCGATTAACGCCATCCTTCCGGTCATCACACCGAAGGACACCCCGCCTACAATCTCACTCCCGCCCTCGCCTTCCCCCGAGGCCCTCAAGGCTTTCCAGAAAGCTATCGCGGACACCGCTTCCTCTCAGGGAAACGCGCTCCCCGCCCTTCGCTCCGCCCTCTTCTCGCAAACCAATGCGTTTGCGCAGCCGAACGTGGCTGCACAGCCGAACGTGGTTGCACAGCCCGCGACAGTTTCCCAGCCGACCGTGGCTGCACAGCCGAACGTGGTTGCACAGCCCGCGACAGTTTCCCAGCCGACCGTGGCTTCCCAGCCGAACGTGGCTGCACAGCCGACCGTGGTTTCCCAGCCGGCCGTGTTTTCCCAGCCGGCCGTGGTTTCCCAGCCGAACGTGGTTTCCCAGCCGACCGTGGCTTCCCAGCCGGCCGTGGCTTCCCAGCCGACCGTGGCTTCCCAGCCGACCGTGGCTTCCCAGCCGACCGTGGCTTCCCAGCCGACCGTGGTTTCCCAGCCAAACGTAGTTTCCCAGCCGAACGTGGCTGCACAGCCGACCGTGGTTTCCCAGCCCACGCCCAAACAGACCGCAACGGTTGAACAACCCACCGTGGTTGCCACGCCTGTTGTACAGCCGACCGTGATCCAGAAGTTCACCGTTGTTGAACAGTCCGCAGTAGCGGCCGTACCCACCGCACAGACTGCGCCTGCCTCACAGCCCGCAGTGGTCCAGCAGTTCACCGTTGTTGAACAGCCTGTAGCGGTTACACAACCCACAATGGTTCAACAACCGACCGTGGTTCAGCAGTTCACTGTTGTTGAACAGCCTGCACCAGTTGCACAGCCTTCAATCATGGCACAACCCGAGGCGGTTGCCACACCAGTTGCACAATCCGAAGCGGTTGCCGCACCCGTGGCACAACCCGCCCCCGTTGCACAGCCTGCAGTGGTTGCACAGCCCGCGCCCGTCGCACAGCCTGCAGTGGTTGCACAGCCCGCGCCCGTCGCACAGCCCACGACAGTAGCACAGCCCACGACAGTCGCACAGCCCACGACAGTCGCACAGCCCACGACAGTTGCACAGCCCACGACAGTTGCACAGCCTGCAGTGGTTGCCGCGCCGTCGCACAGCCCGAAGTGGTTGCCGCACCTGTTGCACAGCCCGCCGTTGCACAGCCCGAAGCGATTACTGCGCCAGTTGCACAGCCCAGAGTGGTTGCCGCGCCAGTTGCACTGCCCACGACAGTTGCACAGCCCACGACAGTTGCACTGCCCACGACAGTTGCACAGCCCACGACAGTTGCACAGCCCACGACAGTTGCACAGCCCACGACAGTTG
>JAFRLI010000264.1 GCA_017431255.1 Victivallales bacterium | reverse complement strand
GTCCTGCGGCGACCTCACCAGCCGCAGGACGCGCGGTTCCTTTGCTCTGAAAATCAAACTGCTTTCTAGGTTTAGGGGCAAGAGAACTATTGCTCGGCATCCAAAGTCAGCAGTGGCTTGCAGCAGATGCGGAAGCCATCAGTACCGGAAGCAAAGAAGTTCCCGTTTTTTCGTGAAGCCGCGCGGCAGTCACAGGCATCCATTTTCCAGTTTCCGCCACGCAGCACTTCATTCGTTCCTGTTTCCGGTCCCTTCGGGTCGGTGACTGGTTCCGTCTCATACTTCCCGCCTTCCCGGTCCAGGCAGTATTCTTGGACATTGCCGTGCATATCATAGAGTCCCCAGGCATTCGGCAGGAAACTGCCGACCTTGGCGTGTCCCGCATTGCGCTTGCCCAAACGCATCCGTTCCGTGCGTCCTTTGCTGTCCCATCGATCAAACCCATATCTGCCCAGTTCATCCATTTCGGGACAAGCCTCGCGATTCGTCAGATTCTTGCCAGAGTTGAGTGCGGTTGTCGTTCCGGCGCGGCAGGCATATTCCCATTCTGCTTCGGTCGGCAAGTCGAACAGCAAACCCGTTCTTGCCCGGAGTTTCCCCATGAAGGAGTCTGGTTCCACATAGTATCCATTCTCTGGCCAGTCTACCTTTGTTCCACTGCCCCGTATCTTACTATAACCATATTGTTCCACAGGATGCAAGTCCCCTTTAAACTTAGATGGATTACTATTTCGCTGACGCTCCCAGTAGTCCGTCATACCTTGTCTTGCCACGTGATCCCATTGAGACTGCGTACATTCAAAGATACCAATGAAATACAACTGCGTGAGAGTGACCTGGTGCTGCGTCTCGTCCTCGTAGGAACTTCTTCCAATTTCGCCGACAGGACTTCCCATCGTGAAGGTGCCTGGACGGATTTTGCGTAGCCAGAGTTCAGTGGTGCGGCAGGTGTCATTGGTAATATCAGGTCTTTCTACGCAGAAACGGATGTTCCACGTGTCCAGATTGACGACCATATATTCGTTCTCTTCTACCAATTTCCGGAACAACTCCTTGGAACGCGAAATGATTGCCTGCCCCCCGCTGACAGACCGTGTTACCAATTCTTTTCCAATACGTTCCATCGCCTGCCAGTCGCTCTTGGCATACGCGTCCTCCGCAAAACGCTTGAGCAATTCTGGGACACGCGCCAGGATTGCCTGACTCTCTTCCTCGGAAACCTTCCTCATATCTTCTCCCAGGATTTGCACCGTCTCCCAATCCCCTTTGGCAATGGCATTTTCGATGGCTTGGTTCAGCATTTGCAGATAAAGTTTTCTGGCATAGACAACAACCCCTTTCCTCCTTGTTTTGGAAAAAGCGGTCTCTTGCACCTTCGCCCAGTTGTTTGCCTGATAGGCCAGGTCAAGTTCATCTTTCGCTTTCCGGTCAAATTTCTTGTACAACATGACAATTCCCAGAATCACGACTGCCACGATTGCGGTCAACCAGACATAAAAACAAAAGCAGCCCCAATTTTCCGCTTTCCGGATTTCATGCTGGCAAATCTGAATCTCCAGTTGCGACCTGGAATATCCATTCAAAGATTCGAACAGCTGAATCGCCTCCTTGTATTTGCCGGCATTTTTCAATTCCAAAGCCTGGGCATAGCGGCAATCCAGAACCTGCTGAGCCGCATCTTGATAACCTTCCAGGTCCGAGAAGAGTTGGACTGCCTCGTCAAATCTTTTTGCGAGTTTTCGTCTCATCGCATTGCGATATCGACCGCCCTTGACCCTTTCGGAACACTCGCGAATCTGCTCCGCCGCTCCGGGGACGACATTCGCAAACGTTTCCAGTCGAGCCAGAGCTTTTTTCCATTCTGCTGCGTCTTTCGCATTATCAGCAATGGTGCTGCACGATTCCAGCGCTTTCTGAAACAGCGCCAAGGCGTCCTGTTTCATCCATTCGATCTGCTGTTCGCAAAGGCGTTTTCGTGCCTCCGATTCCTCATAGCCGTTCATCGCATCAAACTTTTCCGCCAACTGCTTTAATTTTTGGATGAAGCCTGGATACTCAGCATAAGCGTGTTTGGTAATATGATATGCCGTGTGGAACTGCGAAAGCAAATCCTGATAGTATTGTTCAAGGTGTTGCTTTTTGACCAGTTCCTGCAACTGTGCGCGAAGATTTGCGTCTGCGTATTTTCGCGCCAACAGGAAAGCCTTCTGGGATTCCAAATCCGTACGAACCATATACAGATTGTCCGCATTTGCCGTCTTGTTTTCGGCGAGCAACAGCAGGAAGTACGCCTCGGGGTTTTCGGGGTCCTTGTCAAGCACGCGGTCGCAGTATTGCTTTGCCTTGTCGAAGTCCCCAGTTTCCAGGAAGATACGGATGCGTTTCATCAACTGCGGGACATCGGAACCGCCTTGGAGGGTGACAGACGGCTTCGGAGTTGCCTTCTGGGCATCCAGAACCTTTTTGATGCCGCGCAGGATATCCTGAATGAATCCGACTTTGGACATGTCCTGGCTCTGGAGCATGGAGAGTTCCTCGGGAAGGTCGTAGGGATCCATGTCGCGATAGCAGGGGATGAGGAGGCGCGAGCGGTCGTTCTTCATCAGAGCGAGGAAACGGCTCCATTCGTTGCGAACCCAGACCGCGTTGAAATACTCTTTCTTCGAGCCGATGACGAGCATCACCTTTGCGCTGTTCAGCGCGGCGAAGATGTACGGCTCGTACTGGGTTCCCAGCTTGTCCTCCAAGGTGATTTTGGAGAAGAACACCTTGAGACCCTCGTTCGTCAAATGGTAGTAGATGTCCTGTGCGACGAGGGAGTCCTTGGTGCGCGAGCCGCCATCGGTGGTCTCCTTGTAGCAGAGGAACACGTCGAACGGCTTTTCATTTGCGGAGATGGAGAGGATTTGCCGTTGGATTTCCGCAATCCGCTTCGCCTCCTGTTCATAGACGTCCCGCTCCAGGGAGTCCGCCTTCTCCAGGGCGGCGAGATAGTCGGTGTCAGCCAGGATGGAATCGTACTGGACGCGGTGGCAGGTGGGGATGCGCTGATGCGTGGCGGGGTCCTCGACGTATTCGATGCCGAAACGGGAGAGCACCAGCCCCCAGTACGCCTCCGCTTCATCGGGACTGTTCCGGACAATCGCCTCGTAGGTCCTCAGTGCGCTGTCGAAGTCGCCGGCATGACGATAGTGCTCGGCGCGGGCATAGAGCTGCTCCAAATGCTCAGAAGAGACGTTCGGGAAGGTGGTCATCGAGCCACAATAGGGGCATTCGCCGACGGTTACGCCGTCGGGCACGTCCACCATCCCGCCACACATCTTGCACTGAATATTCGGCATGTCAAGTTCCCCTCGCGGCTGCGATGGCTATTTCACCGCCTTCAAGAGTTCCGCTCTCTGGCGGACGAGGTTCTGGATGCGGGTGCACTTCTCCCCTGCCTCCTCCAGTTTCCCCTCCTTCGACAACACCTTCAGTTCCGACAGGTTCTGCGCGATGGAATCTTGGAGAGCAACGGTCTCCGGCGCGGAAATCGGGTCCGCGTATCGAATCGCCTCGCAGACTTTCTTGATCTGCTCGCGCAATCCTTCCGGAGCCTCCAGTCGAAGAGCCTCTGCTTGGGACAGCAGTTGCTTCCAGGCGCTCACATTCGGCCTGGCCACAGCACCAACCTGCTGAATCGCCTCCTGCCCCGCGCCAATTGCCAGCGCTTTCCATGCAACAAATCCCAGCACGATTACCTGCAACATGAAAAACCACGTCCACGGCATCCGCCAAATGCCTGTCACATCCAGCAAGATGCACGCCACCGACAGAATCGCCGACACCGCCAGCCCGGAATACAGCACCAGCGGGAAGGCAACTCCCGTGAGGAATCCGTCCCGCGCCCGTGCAGTCAGTTGCAGAAGGCACGCGCATGCAAACACCACGTCCAGCAACAGCGCCGCATACCCGCACCAGACCAGCACGTCCTTCGGCAACAACAGGATGATCGCAGTGACAATGGCAAAGGCAACCAGCCCCGCCGCAATAATTCGCTTGCGTTGATTGTCCATGTTCACCTCCGTCAAATCAGTTTCTCCCCGCACTCCAGACAGAACTTCCCAGACGGGACAGTCGCCCCGCATTTCGGACAGACCACGCTGCCCGCAGGAACCGCCACGACCTTTTCACCGCATTCTAGGCAGAACTTCGCACCCTCCGGCAATATCGTCCCGCATCTCGTGCATTTCGTACCCGTAGGCGAAGCAGGTGTCGCAGGCGCTGGTGCCGGGGCAGCCGGTGCAGCCGGCGGAACGGGCGGCGGCGGAGCAGTCGGCGGAACCGCGTCCATCGGCTGTTGCGGTCCCAGCGTCTGCTGGAGCATGCCGCCGACCTTGTTCCCGACCGTTCCCCCGATGCCAGAAATCATTCCCATCCCGATTCCCATGTTCGAGAACTGCCCGACCGCCTGGTTCCCCGCGACGCGCTCCGCGACGTCAAACCCGCGCTCGTCCTGGTACGTATATCCTTCCAGGGAACGCTTCTGCGCAAGTCCCTGCGCCTCGATGACCATCCGCTGCGCCGCCGTCTGCTGGTCGATGACCCCGACCTGCTGCCGCAGCTTCGCCTCTGCCACCTCGGCGTACTGGCGGAAATGGATGTCCTTGAACCGACGGTAGTTCTTGTCATCCTCCGGCTTGATGACCGATGTGATGAAGAACCGCTCCAGCGACAGTCCGTAATCCAGGAAATCCGATTGCAGTGCCGCCTGCATCGCCACGGACATCTCCTGCAGATGCTCGTCTATCTCGAAGACGCTGATCTGGTTGGTCTTGAGCAGGGTGACCAGATACGGCTTGAAATGGATCATCAGGAAAGAACGGAATTTCTGGACCAGCTGCGCCTGTGAAAACGCGTTCTCCGTCCCCACGACCTTGATGAGCAGCTTCCGTCCGTCGTCCAGTCGCACATTCATCTCGCCGCAGGCACCCAGCTGAATCGGGAAACCATACGTCGGCTCGATGTACTCCACCTTCGTGTCGGTCCCCCACTTGATCGCCAGGTGCTCCGCCTTGTTGATGAAATAGACCTCGCAGTGGAACGGGGTCTCGCCTCCCGTGGCAAGATTGAAAAGACCGCTCACCAGAGGCAGATTCTGCGTCGTCAACGTGTGCCGTCCCGGTCCGAAACTGTCCAGAGCCTGGCCGTTCAGGAAAAACACCGCCTCCTGCGATTCATGCACAATCAGCTGCGAACCCCAATTGAAATCCTCAATCGGATGCTTCCAGATGAAGGTTCCCTGCTCCCCCTCAAACTTGATAACCTGCACAATGGACGCCATTTCTGCCTTTCCTCCGTGGATTCTCGTTCGCTTGATGTTTCCGGCAACTCCTCACGAATGCCAACCAACACTTCCCCTCCATCCATAGACCCGTACATTAGAATACCACCTTTCCCCGTCTTTTCCAGTCCACATCCCACTTTTTTTCTGAAAAATGAGCCTGTGGCTTGAAAAACACAAAATTAGTGTGTATAATATATAGAAAACGGGGGCGAATAGATGAGCAGTTTCAATGAACTATTCAAGTTTTTGTTGAAAAATGGATGCCAGATTGTTCGTAGAGGCAAGGGCAGTTGCATTATGATGGTTGGACCGAATGGTAACACATTTCCTTTTCATCATCACGGGGCAAAAGAAATCAAGGAAGCGACCAAAAAAGGAATATTGAAACAGGCAGGGTTGGCACAAGGATGAAAAACAAAACACAGGAGAAAACGGAAATGGAAAAGAGAACCTATTTTCTAGCGGTAAGCCAAGCACCGGAAGGCGGTTACACCTGCCGATTCCCAGATTTTGAATGCGTTGTGGACCAGGGCGAAACCTTGGAGGAGGCCATCGCCAACGCACGGGAACTTCTGTACTTCACTGTTTCCTATATGATTGACCACAAACTCCATCTCCCAACACCGAGTGAAGGCAAGTTTCTCAAGGAAAAATTGCAGGAAGAGTTGTTCTGCCTGGTTCCCATCAATGTCTATCCTCCCGCGAAAACGGAACGAATCAACATTGCCGCCCCGGGCGACAAAATCGCAGAAATCACTGACTACGCAAAAAGGAGCAAACTGTCCCGTTCCGAACTAATGGTCAACGCCACGCTGGCTTACATCCGCGCCAACGCATAATCCTCCCCACCCCTCCATTTCCCCTAGTTTCTTTCCTATTTCCTAGAATCCTCTCTAAGCCCTCGTTGTTTTTCTAAAACAAGAAAGGAATTGAGCCTCTCTCTAGGGGGCTTTCAGGCTTGCGAGGCAAGTGCCTTCTAGCAGGGGACGAGGCTTTTCCAATGCGCGGAAACGATTTGGCACGGGGATTGCTTTTACCGAATCACATCCAAGATGCAACCATAGAACAAGAAGGAGCGAATTATGAAGATCACCCTGTCCCAAGCCCTGAAAGAGAAGAACCGTCTGGCCGGCGAAATCCAGCGTCTCTGGTCGATGGTCGCCAAGGAGAATTCCAAGCGCGAAGACCGCAAGCGCGTGATTGACGTGGAGGAGACCTACCGGACCATTGAACTGTACACTGCAAAGCTCGTCGAACTCAAGACCAAAATCGGCATTGCGAACGCGGGCAACCTCGAACGCATCTACCAGATGGAGGAGTACAAGAACCGGATCACCCAGCTCGCCAACGTCAACACCGATGACTCCACCGATGTCATCACCCTCTCCGACACCCAGTACAAGGAGCTGAAGCGCACCGTCGTCTTCGACGCCGCCAAAATCTGGCAGATGCGCGAGGCCCTACAGCGGGAATGCAATCGTCTCCAAGACGAAATGGACGACTACAACGCGTCCACTCGTATCGAATATGAGTCGCCGCTCACCCGTCCCTGACGCTTGAACGACGGCTCAGAAAAAGAAAACAGTGCCGAGCTATCAGAAGCCTAAAAAGCTTCTTTACCTGGATTGGCGTCCCCCAGAGAGGGGGGTGCCGAACAATGACCGTGATGACAGATAAGGATACTCAAAATACTTAACCGATACCTGTTATCGATTTCAGGTTCACGCCGAAAGCCTCAAGCCTTCTTTCGCGGCAGCTGTTTTCTCCCGGGATTCCACAGTTCGACCACTGCGGAATCCCGGTCTTTTTTTATGAAAATGATATTCCTTGAAGCCCCCCGCCATGGCCGCGCGGAGCTTGCCACTATGGCCGCGGCAGAGCGCGGCCGCAAAACCGACACGGGGTCACGCCCCGCCGTGGCCATTTGATTTCTAGAGGGGACGGAATATATTGTTATGTAGGAAATGAGTTGGAATCGCGTATGCATAAAGAATACGAAATCCTGTTTTCTTGCGAGGCAACATTGCGATGAAGCGAAAGTCGATTGTATTCACGGGTATCCGCCAGGTGGAAGTGCTGGAGGACGAGTGGGAGTGTGCGCCTTTGGGTCGTGGGGAAGCATTACTGGAGACGGAGTGCACGTTGATTTCTCCCGGCACGGAACTGGCGAACTTGCTTGGGGCGCAAGCCATGGGGAAGGTTGCCCCGTTTCCCAAGATTCTGGGGTATAGCGCCGTTGCGCGTGTGCTGGAAACGGGCGAGGAATGCGAGTTCGTGCCTGGCGACCGCGTCCTCATCTACCACAGCAAGCACCGCTCCTACCAACGGAAGCACCAACGCGACATGGTGAAAATCCCCGAGGAAGTCCCTTCGCACGATGCCGTGTTCTGCGTGACGGCAGCCATGGGTTTGCAGGGACTCCGCAAAGTGCAGTGCGAACTGGGCGAATCTGTCGCAGTTGTCGGGCTGGGACTCCTGGGTCTCGCCGCACTTCGTTGCGCGGCTCTGAACGGTGCCATGCCTCTCATCGGAATCGACTTCAATCCCGTGCGCTGCGAAATCGCACGCGAGTTCGGGGCAGACTACACATTTTCCCCCGATGAACCCAACCTCGCAGAAAAAATCCGTGAATTGACCAAGGAAAGCGGTCGCGGCGAAACCATTGCCGGCTTCCCGCAAGGCGGCTGCAACGGAGTCCTTGAGGTGACAGGGAATCCGGCCGCGCTGGCGGCTGCCCTGGAGTACACAGCGCCCTTTGGCCGCGTGGCGCTCGTCGGTTGCAGCCGCACGCCAACGGAGCAATTGGATTTCTACAACAAAGTTCACCGTCCTGGCATTTCCCTCATCGGCGCCCATAACTTTGCACGTCCGCAGGACAATTCCCGTGCAGGCTTCTGGACGATGCGGCGCGATATGAGTTTCCTGCTGCGGCTGATCGCGCAGGGGCGGTTCGTTCCGTCGCGGATGCGCAACGTCGTGGCCGCGCCCGAAGATGCACCTTCTCTGTACGCACGCCTGCTGGCGCACGAACCCAATCTGCTCGGCATTGTCTTCGATTGGACCAAATAACCTTTACCCCATCTGCCAAAAATGAGCAAGCACATCTACTACTTCCACTCCACCCACTGGGACCGCGAATGGTATCAGAGTTTCCAGGCATACCGCAAATACCTCATCGATACCACGGAACGCATCCTGAATCTCCTCGAAGACGGCACGCTGGAAAAATACACGTTTGACGGGCAAACCATCGTGCTCAAGGACATTCTGGAACTGCGGCCGGGTCTGCGGCCACGCCTGGAGAAACTGATTCAGGAGGGTCGCCTCAACGTCGGTCCGTGGTACGTGATGCCAGACGAGTTTCTGGTCTCAGCGGAAGCGATGCTGCGCAATCTGCAGGTAGGACGTGAAATTGCGCGGGAGTTTGGTCATGAACCGTGGACCGTGGGCTATGTTTGCGACATTTTCGGGCACTCCTCGCAAATGCCGCAACTGCTGGCGGGCTACGGGCTGGTTGGCGCGGTCGTCTGGCGCGGCTTCCCGCAGGAACTTGGTCCCGCCATCGTATGGGAAGGTGCCGACGGCACGAAACTCCCCTCGCTCCGCCTCAATCCCTACGGCGGATACGGCGAGTTCAACCTGAAAACCCGCGGCAGTTTCATCCTCGATTACACCGAACAGGAACTCGAAGAACAAATCGATTCCTGGATCGAACTCTCCAAAAACTTCTACAACGGCGATGCGGTCATCTGCACCGACGCGCTCGACCACGCATTCCCCGCCGCTCAGGCACGCCAGGTTTTCGCCATCCTGCAACGCAAATTCCCTGGCGCCAAGGTCGCATTCTCCGACTACACGGACTTCTTTGCAACGGAGTTCCAGGACTTGTCCGCCGTCCCAGTCGTCAAAGGGGAGCAGATACTGGCCAGCCCCGTCCCGCGCAGCGGCATCCAAATCAGTCCTACCCTCTCCTCCCGCTACGACGTCAAACTCGCCAACGATACCTGTCAGAACCGCCTCGAACTCTCCCTGGAACCGCTGTTTGCCACCCGACTCGCACAAGGTGCTCCCGAACCTCCCGACACCTTGCGCTACGCCTGGCGTCTCCTCCTCCAAAACCACGCACACGACTCCATCTGCGGATGCTCCATTGACGAGGTACACCGGCAGGTCCTCGCACGCCTGGAAGAGGAAGCTTCCCTCATCGACATCTTTACCGAGGACTTCCTCCATCGCGACCGCGAACGAATCACCGGCCAAGACATCTACCACCAGTCTTACGACCGCCGCAACACCGTCGATTTCTTCCGCGCCGAAGATGGACGCTATCTCTTCCGCGTCTTCAATCCACTGCCTTATGTGCAACCGGAATCCGTCCGCGAGTTCACCCTCGCCATCCCATGCGATTTCCCCGAAATCCAAAGCGATTACGGCATTGGCAAAATCGACAGTTTTACCCTCCACGACGAAAACGGCACGGATATTCCCTACTCCATCCGCTCCATCCGCCGCAATCAACTGTTCCGCGACTTCCGAAACCGCCAGACCAGCCGCGACCTCTACCGCATTTCCTTCCCCGCCACCCTCACCCCCGCCGGCTGGACCACCTTCGAGGTGCGCCCTTCCCACATCCGCCCGATTCGCCACTTCCAGACGCAACTCGTCGCACGCCAGACCGCCGACAATGGAATCCTGCGCCTCGAAGTCGCCCAGGACGGCACCTTCCGCGTCACAGACCACCGCAATGGACGCACGTACGGCCCCTACAACAACTACCGTTTCGACACGGAGATCGGGGACGGCTGGTTCCACGTCGAGGCACCCACGCTTCCCACCATCACGGGTTCCTCACAGGCAACCATACGCATCACGCACGACAGCCCGCACCTGACCGAGTTCCAGATTACACGGCGCTACATCGTACCGCGCCAACTCCTGTTCCAAGCAGGAATCCATGACAACTACACGGGAACCATCTGCGACCCTGTGGAAGTTGCACTGGACCTGGTGACAACCGTCGCACTCGCGAAGAACAGTCATGTCTTGCGCCTCACCACGACCCTCGACAACTGCGCCAAGGACTACCGCCTGCGCCTGGCGGTTCCGACTCACATCCAGGGCGATTACTTCGTGCACCAGCACGGCGCCTTCGTCTGGCACAAGGAAAATCGCGAAAACGGAGACCTTACCGAGAACTACAACGAAAAAGAACGTGTCGGACGAAACTTCGAAGGCATCGTAGGCAAGCGTGACGAGCAAGGCGGTATCGCATTCCTTTGCAAAGCGGGTCTGCACGAAGCAGGCGGTGTCACCAGCGAAGACGGGGAACTCTTCGTGACTCTGCTCCGCGCATTCCGTCGCACCGTACAGACCAATGGCGAGGTAGACGGGCAACTCCAGAAGCGCTTGGAATGGGAATATGCGCTCGATTTCTTTGCCACGCACGACCAGAACTGGAACCTCCTGCGCGACCTTCAGGAACTCCGTGTAGAACGCCCGTCCTACCTCATCCCCTCCTCTGTCGTTGCGACTGAGGCAATTCCAGGATACCATCTACTGACCGTCGGTCCCGGACTGGTTCTCAGTTGCCTCAAGCCTGCGGCCGACGGCGAGGCCGGTACACTGGTGCTGCGCCTCCTGAATCCTGGTTCGCAACCCATCTCCAGTTGGGTGAAGTTCCCTGACGCTGTACGCAAGGTCGTCGCCTGCCGCCTGGACGAGACACCGCTCCGCGACCTCACCAACGACACCCAACGCTTCGACATCCAAATCGGCGCCTACGCCTTCGCAACCTACCGGATTTCCCTCTAGAAGTGCTAGATGCGCTAGATGCGCTAGATGCTCTAGCCCCTCTAGCCATGAAAATTTTCTATTTTTGCCAGTAAAAAGGCAAGTTCGCGCGTTGTAATTCTGGAGTAGAATGTTATAGTTCTAGGGAGGGATTGTTTTTGTGTACAAATGAGGACTTCAGATGGCGAACTTTTATTGGATACCTTTGTTGGCGCAGGTGGCGCCCCAGAAGATGCCCTGGACGACGGTGGTCGTTGACGCATTTCTGCATTCAGACTCAATCGGCAAGGCCATTGTCGTGGTGCTGGGGATATTCAGCATGTATGCGTGGTCAATTATCTTCTTCAAGGTGCTGTCGATCATGGCGTCGCGCCGTCAATGCCGGAAGTTCAGCGCGCTTTACGACCGTATCAAGTCGCCCATCGAGATGGGTTCGTTCCTCTCGGATGTGCAAGGGCCGCTGGGCAACATCTGTGCCGCCGGCATCGAGCAACTTGCTGAAATCTGCCAACTCCCGCGCAAACGCGACGGGAGCATTGCGCGCCTGGCGGTACTGCCGCGTCCACTCACCCAGGATGAGACGGATAAGATTCGCGCCGTGATGAACCGCCAGATATCCGTAGAGACGAAGAACTTAGAGGAATATCTGGGATTGCTCGGGGTATTTGTTACCATCTCGCCATTCCTAGGACTGTTCGGGACGGTCTGGGGAGTCATGGCCACCTTCATGGCCATAGCCCGCCAGGGACGCGTGGAACTCTCCGCCATTGCCCCAGGCATTTCCGGAGCGTTGCTGACGACGGTCTGCGGGTTGCTGGTCGCCATTCCCTCCGTCTGTGCGAACATCCTGATTAACCACAGCGTGAACAAGACTTGCCTGGAGATGGACATCTTTGTCGAGGACTTCATCGCCAGCCTCAAACTGGAAGGTGCCAAAGACAGCACGGAGGCAACCCAGCCATGAAAGGTGCAGAACGCAGAAGAATCGTCGCAGCCATTGACATGACACCGTTGATGGACCTGACGTTTATGCTGCTCATCATCTTCGTCATCACCGTGCCGTCCATGTACTACAAGAGCGACGTGACACTCACGCCACCGGAATCGACCACAAACGACAAGATGGAAATCGATGACAAGTCGCTCTTCGTGGAACTAGACAAGGACGGGCAAATCTGGCTCGGCAATGGCGAAAACCACCGCAGCCAATCCATACCAGGACTCGCGGACTTGACGGCGGAGTTGACGAAGCGAAAGCAGGAGCTGGACGGCGTCACCGTGTTTTTGGTCGGTGACAAGGAGCGCAAGTACCAAGAAGTGATTGAGATTGCAAATGCCGTGCAGCGCGCGGGCATCTACAGCCTGTCGTTGGTGTTCAATCCAGAAGGGACGCAAAGCAAATGAACAAAGCGAACACAAGCAAACCTCGGATGGGAGCCAGTTCCTGGCTCTTCAGCCTTGTTTTGCACGCGTCGCTTTTCGTCTGCATTTTTGCGTGGCAGCAGAAGGCCATCCCCCTCGTCAAAAAGCCAGTTCCGCATTTCGTGAAGGTCAATCTTCCCGAACCGCCCAAGCCCGAACCTCCCAAGCCCCAGCCGAAGCCCGAGCCTCCCAAGCCCCAGCCCAAGCCCGAACCTCCCAAGCCGAAGCCGGAACTGAAACCCAAGCCTGTGCCGCCCAAGCCTGATTTGAAGCCGAAGCCGAAGCCTGAGCCGCCCAAACCGAAACCGAAGCCCGAACCACCAAAGCCAAAGCCGAAGCCCGAACCCGTGAAGCCGAAGCCAGAGCCTCCCAAGCCGAAGCCCGAGCCAGCGAAATCGCGTATGGAGGAAATGCGGGAACGCTGGAATGCTTCCAAAACGGTGAAACCGCAGCCCAAGCCGGTACAGCCGTTGCCGAGGCAAAGCGATATCTACAAGAACATCACGAAGGCCGTCCCGAAGAATGAACCGCCGACGCCCGTTCCCATACCTGTGCAGACGGAAGAGGAGCAGGAATCGGTGGACTATGCGGACCGCGTGGTCCGTCAACATATTGCAAGCACGTGGAGGCAGCCCGTCAAAGGGGAGATGGATGTGTCGAATCCGACTCCAGTGACGGTGAGTTTCACAGTGTTTCAGAACGGTTCGGTGACGAATTGCAGAATCGTCACCCCCTCCAATTCCAAGGTGATGACGCGGTCTGTCCAGAATTATCTGGAGCATTTGACAGAGTTGCCGCGCCCTTCAAGCATAGGGTGCAAGGCGCAGAGCCTGAGCATCCAAGTGGTTTTTGAACTAGTCGACTGAAGGAGAAACAATGAAGAAATGGTTCCTCTGGATATTTTGGCTGGTGTTGCCGGCAGTAGTATGGTCGGAAGGGGAAGTCTCCATCTTGACCAACGGGTCATTTGACGGTCTGAAGGGGTGGGTTCCCCGCAATGCAGCTGCGAACGGGACGGGGCGTGTCATCACGTCGAAAAAGGACAACCAGCACAGGAACTACTATATGGCGCAGTGCAAGGTGCCGGCGGCGCAGCCGTGGATGATGGAGTTGCGCCAACCCATCACGGTTCCCGTTGGACGCGGCACCGTCGTGCTCATTTCCTTCGAGTACCGCATCACGCCAGGTTACTCCTTCAACTTCTACTGGCAGGAGGAACGCTCTCCCTGGCCCAAACTCGTCTCCCTCCATATCGATTCACCGGTGGACACGTGGCAGACCGTCTCCATGACCGTTCCCGTACACGAGGACTTCCAGCCGGAAACGACCGCGCTCTCCTTCCACCTCGCCGAAAAGGTCGGAACCGTCATGCTGCGCTCCGTCCAGGCTGTCATGTATCCTGCCGGAACCAATCCCGATTCCATCGCCTCCAACACGCGCCCCGTCCTCGGCGGCGACTTCTATGACAAGGACTGGCGCTCCCACGCCGAAAAGAAACTCCAGGAGGTGCGGATGCTCCCCGTGAACATCCACGTCGAGCGCAAGAACGGAATGCCCGTGGCGGAAGCAGATGTCTCCTTGGAGCAGGTTTCGCGCCCGTTCCGCTTCGGTGTCGAAACCCGTCTCCCGCTCTTCCTCCCCGAAGCACTCCGACACGAGGCCGCCGCCGACCTGCGCTCCCAACTCGAAAACTCCTCCACACTCCTTCCCGATTACCGCTCCTTCCTCACCGATAAATCCCTCTTCCAATTCCTCACGTTCTCCGACGCGTTCCTCTGGCGAAACTTCGACCTCTGGGGGGCAAACTTTGACAAACATGCCGTCGCCGACGCCATCGGCGCGGGGCTCCAGGTCCGAGGGCACGCCCTCTACATCCCCGCCTTCATGTACGCCCCCGTCGCCTGCCGCAAAATGGACCGCGCCGCACTCGCCGCCGCCATCCACGACCACATCGCATCCCTCGCCGCACGCCACGGCGACCGCATCGCCGAATGGAACGTCATTCACGGCGGTCCGCAATACCAGGAAATCTACAACTTCCTCGGCATCAACAATATGCTCGATGCCTGCAAGACCGCACGAGAAGCCGCCCCCAATTCCAAGCATTTTCTCAGCGACCCGGAAGCACTCTCCGCCGTCTCCGAAGTCCCCATGCGAGACTGCATCGAACTCGGACGATGGCTCACCCAAAACGGCGTCAAACTTGACGGCATTGTCCTCGACGCCAACATGAAGCGCCTCGAAGTCGCCCCGCAATCCATGGAACAACGCCTGGACGAAATCTCCAACGCGCTCCAACTCCCCATCCACATCGCGCATTTCGGAGTTGGCGACGATTCGGACGCCTCGCAGTCGCGGGAACTTGCGGATTACTTGACGCTGTTCTTCTCGCACGGGGCGGTCCACAGCGTGTCGTTTGCGGAGCCGTGGTCGAAGGGGCTGGTCAATCCCAGCATGGCATTGCTCAAGGACGACCTTTCGCCGCGTCCCGCAGCCAACCAGGTGCGTACGTTGTTGACGGAGACCTGGAAGACCTCCTTCCACGGCAAGGCCAACGAAAACGGCGACCTCCTGCTGGATGTCTTCAAGGGAGACTACCGCATTGTCGTGACGGGAAAGAAGTCGCGCGTAGCGGCAAACTTCCAGTTGATGGGGGACAAGAACGAAGCGAACGGTCCAGTGACCGTCAAGGTAACGCGGAAGGGTACGGTCATCACGGTCCGTATGAAAGAATAGAAGGGTTCGCATGTCCCAAGTGTTTGAAATCTTGAAGAAGGATGTCGGGAGCCTGGCTCGCCGCGGGGTGTTGCATTTGGCTCACGGGGATGTGCAGACTCCTGTATTCATGCCAGTCGGCACGCAAGCGACCGTGAAGGCAATGACCAACGAGGAACTGGAAGGATTGGGGGCCTCCCTCATTCTCGGCAACACCTACCACCTCGCCCTGCGACCCGGAATGGACATCATGGCGAAGGCGGGCGGTCTTCACCAGTTCATGAACTGGCCACACGGCATTCTGACCGATTCCGGCGGCTTCCAGGTCTTCAGCCTCGCAAAACTGCGCAAACTCACCCCCGAAGGCGTCAAGTTCCAGTCCCATCTCAATGGCGCGACCCTCTTCATGGGACCTCGTGAATCCATGGAAATCCAGCGCATCCTTGGCTCCGATATCGCAATGGCTTTTGACCAGTGCACGCCCTGGCCATGCACCCACGACGAAGCGCGAAAATCCCTCGAGCTCACGTTGCGCTGGGCGCGTTCCTGCTGCGAACAGCCGCGCGCGGAGGGGCAACTGCGCTTTGGGATCGTCCAGGGCAGTGTCTATCCCGATTTGCGGACGCGTGCAGTCGAAGAGATTGCCGCGATGCCGTTTGAAGGGATTGCGGTCGGCGGGGTATCGGTCGGGGAATCCGAGTCGGATATGTTGAAGGTTCTGGATGTGACGGGGCCGCTGCTCCCCGAGGAGATGCCGCACTACCTGATGGGAGTCGGAACGCCGCGGCAAATCGTCGAAGGCATTCAACGTGGCATTGACATGTTTGACTGCGTCCTGCCGACCCGCATGGCGCGCAACGGCAGCGCGTATTTGCCGACGGGTACCATCCCCGTCAAAGCCGCCCGCTACAAGGAGGATTTCACGCCCATTCAGGAAGGTTGCACCTGCTATGCATGCCGCAATTTCACGAAGGCGTACATTCGGCACCTGCTCCATGCGGGCGAAATCCTCGGTGCGCGCCTGATGACCATCCACAACCTCCATTTCTTCCTCAACATGATGCGGCAAATCCGCGAAGCCCTCCAGGAAGGAACCTTCTCTACCCTCGCACGGCAAATCATCGAAGCCTATCCCGAGGCTACTTCCGAACACCCTCACCCTGAAAAATGACGATATGAAACACCTCCTCGCACTTCTCGCCCTTCTGTTCGCCATCGCTGCCCACGCAGAGGAATCCCTTCAGGACGCCCTCCACCGCTACGCAGACCAAGCACAATGGACCAAACGACACGAACTCCCGACTCTCACCCGCGCCGACCTCATCCGCTCCATTGAACTGGCACGCGCCTATTTCCTCAACCAGCAGAAACCCGAAGGCAACTTCGTCTATGCTTTGGATTTGCTCGAGGGAGATGTCGGCGGCAAGGACAATTCCATCCGCCAGTCGGGCGCTCTCTGGGCACTTGCTTGCCTCTGCCGCGACCGTTTCAACGAACCCACGCGGCGAGCAGTCTTCCTCGGCATCGACTTCCATGCCCGCACCGTCAAGGACCTCCCCACCGCTGGCCTCAAATGCACCGTCTATCCCGGCTTCAAGGACATCTCCACAGGTGCCGTTGCCCTCCAGGCACTCGCCATCCTGGAATTCCTCCGGGGACAGGAGCCCTATATGGACGACCAGGTCAAATCCAATTTCCGACAGTTCCTCGACCTGCTCATCCGTTACCTGCAAAACATGGAGCAACCCGATGGCTCCTGGGCCCGCGGATACGCCGTCTCGACGGGTGTCCGCGACCTGGAAAGCAGTCCCTATTACGACGGGGAGGCCCTCCTCTGCTACGTCAAGGCCGCGCGCTACATGGGGTATTCGCAACTGCTTCCGCGCATCCGCGCCGCCATTCCGCGACTCCTGCAAAAGTACACCATCCAATGCTGGGAAAAGACGTTTGACGACGCGCCGACCAAGGGGTTCTACCAATGGGCCTCGATGGCGTTCGCCGAATATCTGGAAGCGGGCTGGAAGGAGCATGCTTCCCTCATTCACGACGCCACCCTCGCGCTTGCATGGTGGATGATTTACGAAAACGACATTGAGCACCGCGTCGGCAACACGGGCTACGCGCTGGAAGGCCTTGTCGGCGCCTGGCAGGTTGCGACCCTCTCCGGCGAGAAGGAAATTGCGGAGCAACTCAAAAGCGTCATCCTCCGTGTACTCACCAACCTGATGCCCCTCCAGTACAAGGGGCCTTACATGAAATACAATCCCCTTCTCTCCTCGCTCCCCAAAGTCCCCGACAATGCCATCGGCGGCATTGTTTCCAGCCGACAGGATTCCATCGTCCGCATTGACATCCACCAGCACCAGACCCATGCGATGCTGATGGTTCTTCAGTACATGATGCCCAAATAGGTCTCTCGTGGAATACCAGCCCGTCATTCAAAATCTAGGCACGCGCCCATGCCTGCTTCCTTCCTGGCACAACGGGGTTCTTCTCCGTTCCACCAACTGGCTCGGCGACGCTTTGATGACGCTTCCCGCCACCTATCAATTGCGGCGTCTCATGCCAGATCCCTGCGGCTTCTTCGTCCTCTGTCCAAAGTTCCTCAAACCGCTTTGGCAAGCCTGCCCCTGGGTTGATATCGTCATTGGTATGGAGGACAAACGCATCACCAGCGCCGAATGTGAAGCCATCCGCATCTACGGAGCAGGTCTGGGCATCGTGTTCCCCAACTCCTTCGGTGCCGCACTGGATGTCTGGCGCATTGGATTGAAACAGCGTCTCGGACGTGCCGGACGGGGGCGCACGCTCCTCTTGACGAATCCTCTTCCCGAATGGCCGCGTGTCAAGAACGGCGAACAGGCGCAGTTCCACCAACTTTCCTGGTACCTGGATCTCATCGCCGCCATCGGTCCCATCGAATGGTCGCCGCAATGTCCTCCCCTGACGGTTGATGGACAGTTGGCGGTGGACCTGGGAATTGCGGGACCTGGCTGGCTTGCGCTAGCGCCAGGCGCCGCCTATGGCCCCGCCAAACAGTGGCCGCAGGAGCATTTTCTGGAAATTGCGCGACGGCAGACCGCGCGCGGCGGGCGCGTCGTGCTGGTCGGAACCGCAAAAGAGCGTTCGGTGACGGAGGCGATTGCCTCGCAGGTGCCGGGCACGCTGGACCTGGCGGGACGGACCACGCTTCCGCAGTTGATGTCGATTCTGGCGGCAGTGGACGCAGTCGTGGCGAACGACTCCGGCGCAATGCACCTGGCTGCCGCCGTCGGAACCTCGGGAGTCGCCCTCTTCGGCTCGACGGATCCCATCGCCACGGGTCCCATCGGCGCCCCCTGGCGAATACTCGTCGCCGACACCCCCTGCCGCCCCTGCTTTGCCCGCACCTGCTCCCAACCAAACCATCCTTACCACTGCCTGCACTCCCTCACCCCAGACAACGCCTGGCAAGAACTCCTCTCCCTCTCTTCTAAATAACTCCCCTCCCCTCTCATCCCACTAGCCACTAGCCACTAGCCACTAGCCACTAGCCACTAGCCACTAGCCACTAGCCACTAGCCACTAGCCACTAGCCACTAGCCACTAGCCACTAGCCACTAACCACTAGCCACTAGCCACTACCCACTAACCACTAACCACTAACCACTAACCACTACTCCATGAACATTGATTGGCTCCATGAAAGTTTCCGCATTGGCAGACTCTCCTACTGGACGGGGTATGCCGACGAGGCGGAGTGCGTCGTTTCCACAGGCAATGGCTGGCAAATCACCAAGGATGGCGAAGGCGAGAGGTATTCCTTGGTGTGCTACCATCAAGAACTTGCACTCGGTTTCACATTGCAAATTGAAAGTGAGAATGAGCAGATAACGATTACGCTTCCGAGGGCGTCCATTTTGGAAAAGGGAACGAATCGTTTTGGTTCGATGTTGTTTTTGCCAGACTTTGCCAGGCATCGGGAGGGCGACGAGGGGTATTATATCCTTCCGCAGCAGTCGGGCGTCCTTTCCCGTTTTTGTGGCAAGCGCGAGGCCGTCTATCGCATAGGCGTGTATGGCAGTGGCATTTCGGAGTGCAACATGCCCATTTTCGGAGTCGAAACCCCCGATTTTCTGGATTGCGCCGTCCTGAAACCTGGAAACTGTGACGCCACCATCGAACTCGCCACAGCACAGGGACCCGACAAGGAATATCGCATTGCCTTCCGGTGGTTCTTCCGTCATGAGTTCAATGTCCGACGTCAAAACTTCCCTCTGGTCTGCGAGGACTTTGTCCTGGTGCTCAAACGTCTGGGGCACACCTCTCTTTCGCCAGTTGCCCAACTTGCGGAGTACTATCGCGAATTGCGTCTATCCCGTGGGGAAATCGAGCCGATTTCGGAGCGCATGAAGCGGTATCCAGCCCTTGCCAATGCAGTGAAATCGCCTGAAATCCGGATTCGCCTGGCGGTCAAATGGCCCTTCCCCTGTGAGGTGCCTCACCAGACCCCCGAAAATGAACCCGAGGTCCACGTCTTCTGCTCATTCGAGGATTGCAAAACCATCATCGACCACTTCAAGCGTGCGGGAATCCAGCACCTCAACATCTGCCTCGTCGGATGGGCTGCCAAAGGACACGATGGACGGTATCCCCAGATACTTCCCGTCGAGGAATCCCTCGGCGGCGAATCCAAACTGCGCGAACTCATCCAATACTGCCAGAACGCCGGATATTTCATCACGGCACACGACAACCACTGCGACGCCTATGAAATCAGTGAAGACCCCATTGACGAAATCCTGGTCCACTCCCAGGAGGGCTTCCCCCTCAAGGACGGCGTCTGGGGAGGCGGCCAGTCCTACAAGAGTTGTCCCAAGGCCATGTACGAAACCTACACCCCGCGAAACTACGACATCATCCGCAACCTCGGTTTCCGTGGGACTCATTTCACCGACTGCCTGAGCACCATCGGACTCTCCGTTTGCTGGAACGAAAAACACCCCATTACCAAAGCCGAATGTGCCGAATGGCGATGCAAAATCCTGGCCATGGCAAAGGAGAAGATGGGCTCCATCGAATGCGAGGGGTGCTTTGACTTTGCACTCGGCGTGCTGGACCGCTGCTTCTACATCCAGACGGATTCCGGACGCCCCGGCCACTCCGCCCTGCTCAGCCGCGACTATGTCGACGAAATCGTCCCCCTTTACGAAATGACCTATCATGGCATCCTGCTCTATAACATCTGCCGTGACTCCATCAATGCCGTTCCCAAAAGTTGGACCTATTTGCAGAATCTCGCATTCGGCGGCTTGCCATCGTTCTATTTCTATTCCAGTTTCTCCACGAAACACTGGACGCCCGACGGCCGACCTGTCGCCATCAAAGGCCGTCCCCGGGATTTCTCCATGTTCGACCTGGAACAGGAGGCCAGCGATGTCCGCCATTCCGAAGTGGACTACGTGGAAACGCTGGGAGATTTGCAGACACAGTTCTTCACGGACTACCGCAAGCTCTCGGAAGACGTGACATGCTCCCACTATTCCGACGGCAGCCGCGTCTACGTCAACCGAGGCAGCACCGATGCCGTCCTGGAAGGCGTGACCGTCCCCGCCAACGGATTCGTGCGAGTGGTTAGTGGTTAGTGGTTAGTGGCTTATCCGCTCCATAGGAAAAAAGGAAAAATGAGAAACCGCCTGCCATTAAGTAGCGACGGCGTCTCGCCGTCGGCATTCCGGTCGTCCTACGCACGCGTGATGTACCGACGGCGTCCCGCCGTCGAAAAGGCGGCACCGACGGCGTCCTGCCGTCGAAACACCAAGTGCGTACTGGCAATCCTATTCTTGCTGGGGTGTCTGCTGGTGTTCGGGGAGACGCCGGAGGAACGCATGGAAAGGGAGTACAATGCGGAGACGCTGGTGTTGTACCGCAAGAACGCACTCTCGCCGAAGACACCATCCCAGCAGGCGGTGGAGGATTTTTCGAATGCAGTGACCTGCCTGAGGCAGTTGCATCGCATGCCGGAGTTTGACACGCTGGCGGAGGAGTTTTTGGCGGCGCACCCGCACGACTGGCGGTGCCAAGTGGAAGTTGCCAGCCATTTTGACGCTGGCTACCACTTTGGCTTGTTGCGGGGAGAAACCTTCCTGCGGGAAGCAAAAGGCGTTGGTCGAAAGGTGTCCTCTCAGGAGCGCGACCGCGTCCAGGCACTCCGGCTGCTGCTGCAGGCAATGCCCGCTGTGGACAAGGAGGCAAACGACGAGGAACGTCTCGACTTCTACTCGAACTTCATTTTTCTTATGAACCGTTCCGATTTCGCCGATTCTCGTATTTTCCAATTGACGGACCTCGCCAAACTCCCAGAATACGAACCCTATCCCGAAAACGAACAGAGGAAAAGAATCATCTACGGAGACGACGATGACGACGAAAATGTACATGCGCCTGAGAAATATCACTGTTCTTCCTTGCAAGACGACGGCGTGACGCCAATTCAGCTGCCATCTGTCCCCTCTTCCTGGGAAACCGCCAAGAATGACGGGGAACGCTGCCGCTGGCTTCTGGAACACTACGCCGCCTTCTCGCAGGAAAGCTACATCAATGCGCGACTATGGTACGCGGACATGCTCAAACACTGGTTTCCGGAAAATACGTTTGAGAAGGACTCCTTCGATCCATTGCTCAAGGGGACATCCTTTCAGCCAGAGGACTTGCAGGAAGACGAAATCTACTTCCAGGGCGTTCGGGTGAAGTTGCCGCCAGAACAGAATTACATTGCCATCTGGCGGGAACTCACGAAGTTTGACGAGGAAATCGTGGATAACGCCTATTTGAACCTCGCCCAGTTCTTCGATAATCGTCGCCAATATGGAAAAGCACTTGAGTGCTGGCGACAAGTCGCACGCATCACAAAATGGAAATATGGTGCGGAAACAGCGCAAGACGCTTGCGACCGAATCACAGGAATCCGCACGAAGTTTCCCGTTGCCTCCACCTACTACGCAGACAACGGAACCTGCCACGTCCCTCTTGTGTTCAAAAACACCGATGTCGTCAAATGCGTCCTTTGGGAAATCGACGAGACGCGCCTCGCTAAAGACTTTGCGGACGCACTCGCGAAGGGCCAGAACCTGGATGGCAAGAAAGGAGAAGAACTCCTGTCCCCCTTTGCGGGGTACCTGTTTGGAAGAATCAATGACCTTGATTCCGAAGAAGACGAGGAAGAAGCAAAGGAGAAAAGAGCCAACAACCTCCGCAAATATCTCAAGCGCAAAGCACGTTCCTGGGATGAAAAACTCACACCTGCGCCAGACTACCACTTCTGCTTGCAGAACATCGCCGTATCGGACCTTCCTGGCGGATGCTTCCTGCTCGAAATCGAAGTCCCGGGTGAATATGAAACCCTTTTCGACCGGAACTCCTATTACCATAACGATTTGTATGACGAAGAGGACGACGGCGATGATGACGACGACGATGACGACCATACTCTGGCACTACGTCAAGTGACGCATCGCGTCCTGTTGCAGAATCGTCCCGTCAAGGTGCTACGCACCCCTGTCACGGGCACGCCCGCCCTCCACGGGGAGGAGGCGCGTTCGGGACGCGTCAACCTCCCCGCCAGCACGGAACGCCGCCGTTTCCTCCAGGTGCTGGATTCCCAGACAGGCGCCCCCCTTCCCAATGCAGAAGTCTCCCTGCTCGGCTGGAAAACACGTAATCTTTCCGACGGCAAATGGAAACTGCTGACTACCAGCGAATCCGGTGTCACCGACCAGGACGGGTTCTTCTTCCGCAAAAATGTCAAGAAGGACAAAACCAAGACCACCCAACCAGTCGTCATTAACGACGACGATAGTTGGAAATGGTATCTGCAAGTCAAAGACCACCGGGGCAACTTCCTCTTCCTGCCGTATGGACATCCCTACTCCATGGAGCCCCCCTACATCCCCAACAGGATGTATTTCGGGACGACGGACCGTCCCGCCTATCGTCCGGGGGACACCGTCCACATCCGTGTCTGGACCGCCAACACCGCACATGCCCCCGAACGCCCCAATCCCCTGGCTGGGAAAACACTCAGACTGTGCCTCGTAAACCCACTCGACGAGCTCGCCGTCAAACAAAATGTCACTGCCGACGAGTATGGCGCGACCAGCCTGGACTGGACCATCCCCAGGGATGCCACGCTCGGACGCTGGCACATTCGATGCAACGGCCACTTTACGGGAAGTTTCCGCGTGGAGGAGTACAAGAGACCCGAATTCGAGGTGCTCGTCCAGGAGCCGAAGGCTTCCACGGCACTCGGCGAACCCCTGGAGTTCCACATCAAGGCAAAATACTATTTCGGTGCGCCTGTGAGCGGGGCGGAGGTCCGCGTCCGCGTCCTGCAGGAGGTGTTTCAAGCCCAAGGATGGCCCGCGAGACAGTGGGACTGGTGCTACGGGAACGGCTACGGATGGGATGACGTGCAGCGCCCCTGGCTCCCCGGCTGGGAGCGCTGGGGCCGCGTCCGCTCTCACGAACCCCGCATCTGGCACCGCTCGTCCACCATCCTGCAGAAAACCATCCGCCTGGACGAAAACGGGGAGGCCCT
Organism: Victivallales bacterium; assembly: GCA_017431255.1. GTDB lineage: Bacteria > Verrucomicrobiota > Lentisphaeria > Oligosphaerales > Oligosphaeraceae > RGIG2581. The sequence goes on along the minus strand of JAFRLI010000264.1, from coordinate 6,600 downwards.
CGTCAAGGTCGATACCGATGCAAAGGCCGACCACGACTGCCGCTTCACGCTGGTCGCGGAGGTGCAAGACCAGTCCCTCCACACCGTCACCGGCGACGCCAGCGCCATCGCCCCACGCGTGCCGTTCCATATCTTCCCTTGGACCGACAGCGGATTCTACCAGGTCGGCGACACCGCCACCGTGCACGCACAGGCCCGAACCGCCAACGGAACCCCCGTCGCCGGCACAGCCGTCCTCCGCCTGTACCGCCTCCTCTACGACCAGGATTCCGTCACGGAGACCCTCGTCCGCGAATGGAACGCCGAACTCGACCGCAACGGCTACATCGCCGAACGATTCCCTGCCAGCCAGTCGGGCCAGTTCCGCATCGCATTCACCGTCACGGACACCGCAGGGCACCAAATCGAAGCAGCCCGCGTTTTCCCCGTCTTCGGTCCCGAAAACCAGGACCGGGACTTCCGCTTCGCTCCCCTCGAACTCACCTTGGACAAGCTGGAGTACGCCCCTGGTGAAACCGCTCGCCTCGCCATCTCCACCGAACGCCCCGACAGTTTCGTGATGCTCATCGTCCGCCCGGAACATCCCGCCCAATCCGAACTCCGCATCCTACACATCAAAGGCAAAACCACGCTGGTAGACATTCCCGTCAAGGACACCGACATGCCGAACCTGTTCGTGGACGCATGGACCGTCGCCGATGGTCGCGTGCACCATCTCTCCCGCGAACTCTTTGTCCCGCCCGCCAGGCGCACCCTGAAGATCGCGGTGGAACCGGAGAAACAGGAGGTGCGCCCCGGCGCGCAAAACCGCCTCGGCATCCGCGTGACTGGAACGGACGGTGCCCCCGTCCGCGGCGCCGTCACGGTCGCCGTGTACGACCGCAGCCTGGACGCCATCGCACAGCCTTCCGAAGTCTCGCGAGACATCGTCAAGGCTCTCTTCGGCTGGAAAAACCGCTACCATCCCTTCGCAATCCACGTCGGCGGCCCTCTCGCAAATCCCCTGGACCAGGACAAATCCGTGCATGGAATCGTCGTCAGAAGAATGAAGATGCTGAGAAAGGGAGCTGCCCCGATGGGGGCGTTCGACGACGATGACGATGACGAATCGTTCGTATTCGACGATGCGGACGGCGGCGAGGAACCCCGCGAAACCCAGCCATCCCTCGTCATCCGCCGCAACTTCGCGGACACCGCGCTCTTGGTCGCATGCATCGAAACCGATGCGGACGGACGCGCCTCCCTCCCCTTCCACCTCCCCGAAAGCCTCACCAGCTGGAACTGCCTCGCCTGGGCAGTCACCAGCACCGCCCAAGCCGGTTACGGGCACGCCCAGTTCACCACCGCCAGCGACCTGATGGTGCGACTTCAGGCCCCGCAATTCCTCGTGGAAACCGACGAGGTCGTCCTCGCCGCCCTGGTGGACAACCGTGCCAAAACCGCCGCCGACGCGCAAGTCGCCCTCACCACTGGCTCAGGTCTGCGTCTTCTGGAGGAGGGAACGAAGCGCGTCGTCGTCCCCGCAGGCGGGCAAGCTCGCGTGGAGTGGCGGACGCATGCCGAGAAGTCCGGTTCCGTGCAGGTGCGCGTGGTGGTCGTCGGGCAAGAGAATGCGGACGGGATGGAGATTTTGCTGCCCGTCAAGGAGTACGGGATCGAGAAGCAAATCGCCGTTTCGCGTGCGCTATCGCCCGAACAGACGGAGACGGTGGTTTCGCTGGAGGTCCCGCAGGAGATTCGAGGGACAGCGCGGCTCGCAGTGCGTTGGTCTCCCTCGCTGGCACTGGCGATGACGGATGCGCTGCCCTATCTCTTCGGGTATCCTTACGGCTGTACGGAACAGACTCTGAACCGCTTTCTGCCCGCCCTCTTGGCACAGAAAACCCTCCAGAAACTGGGAATCGAACTCGAATCCCTGAAAAAACGACGCGCCAACCTCAACGCCCAGGAACTCGGGGACGCTTCCGCACGCGCCACCCAGTGGAAGCACTACAATCTCAAGAAGGACAATCCTGTCTTCGATTCGACGGAAATGCGGAAAATCATCCAGAAGGGAATCCAGGATTTGACGCGGATGCAGTGCCGGGACGGCGGCTGGGGATGGTTCTACGGCCCGCAGGAGCGCTCCTGGGCACACGAGACCGCGCGCGTCGTCCACGGGTTCCACCTCGCGAGGCAGAACGGTGCCAAGGTGCCGGACGAGGTATTCCAGCGCGGCGTCGTCTGGCTCTACAAGCACCAGCTGAACTCCCTCCTGCAACTGGAGGAATCCCAAATCAAGGTGCCGCCCAACCCTCTCCGCACCACCTCGGAGGACGCCCTGGTCTTCCACGTCCTCTGCGAGGTCGGGAAGCCCAGTCCCGAAATGGCGGACTTCCTCTGCCGCGACAGAAAACGCCTCCCCCTCCAGGCAAAATCCCTGGCCGCCCTCGGACTCCATCTCATGAAGGACAAGCGCGCCGGCGACTTCACCCGCGACCTGCGGGAGTTCCTCCAGCAGGACAAGGAAAACCAGACCGCCTGGCTCGACCTGCACGACGCCCCCTGGTGGTGGTACACCGACCCCTTCGAAACCCAGGCCGCATTCCTGAAACTCCTGCTCGCCGAAGCCCCAAAGGACCCCGTTGCCCCGCGCCTCGTCAAGTACCTCCTCAACAACCGCAAGAACGCCTCCTGCTGGCGTTCCACACGGGACACCGCCGCCTGCCTGGAGGCCTTCGCGGAATATCTCGCCGCCACGGGCGAGGACACTCCCGACACCACCGTCGAACTCTTGCTTGACGGCAAGCACGTCGCCACCTCCCGCCTCACACGCGACAACCTGTTCGACGCAGAACTCTCCCTCCTAACCGAACTGCCTCCCGGTACGCATACGCTCGTCGTCCGACACGCCGGAAAGTCCCCGCTCTACCTGAACACCTACCTGACCTACTTCTCGAAGGAGGAACGCCTCGCCGCGACTGGAACGGAAATCCAAATCTCGCGCCAAATCTATCTTCTGAAGAGGGAGCCAGGAAAGCCCCTCCGCCGACGGGCACTCCAGGAAGGCGACGGCCTTAACGGCGGCGACGAACTTGAGGTGAAACTGACCCTGACCAGCAAGAATACCTACGAGTACCTCTGCATCGAGGACCGCAAGGCCGCCGGCACCGAACCCGTCGAGTTCCGTTCCGGATACCTGGGTGAGAGACTCGGCGCCTACACGGAGTTCCGCGACGACCGCGTCGCAATGATGCTCCGCACCCTCCCCCAGGGAACCCACACCCTCTCCTACCGCATTCGCGCCGAGCACCTCGGACGCTTTACCGCCCTCCCCACCACCATCCACGGAATGTACGCCCCCGAACTCCACGCAAACTCCAACTCCCTCCCACTCCAAATCGCCAAATAACTCCCCGACCACGTCCAGCGTCCCTTCGTCCCTTCCGCCCTGCGACAATTTCCCATGGCCAGTGTCGTTGGTCGCAGGTCGCGACTGTCGCAGGTCGTTGGTCGGCGATCTTAAGTCGTTGGTCGTTGGTCGCGACTGTCGCGAATCGTGGTGCAGTTTTCTTCGGTTCCCTGGCGTTTTTTTATGCCTTGCTTCTTGCGGTCCGGCCAAAACTGGTGTATATTAATTTATTGTGGTCTTTTATCCACTTGACAATTTGTTCCCAGTGCCAGTATAGCTCAGTTGGTAGAGCTCTTGATTTGTAATCAGGCGGTCGTCGGTTCAAGTCCGACTGCTGGCTCCAGTTCTAAAAGCCCTGCAAACCAACAGTTTGCGGGGCTTCTTGTTTTTCCGGATTTATGGATTATATTAATGAGCAAAACGATGAAAAATGATAATTCCCCCTGCACAAAACGTCTCGAATGGGACACAAATGGGACACAGTTGGGACACAGCGAAAAATGAATCTGGTCAAGCGAGGAAATGTCTGGTGGGTGACAATCGGCAGCCGGAAGAACCGCCTCCGCCAATCAACGGGCAAGACGGACTACGAGGAGGCCCTGAAGGTAGCAGAGAAGATGCGGCTCGTGAGAGAGCTGGACAGCGACGCGGAGCGCATCCAGGTCGCGGCGGCGATGGCGTCCGGAATCCGCGCGCAGGGCGACGAGATAAGGCGGGAGCTGTCGCGCACGCCGCTGGCGTCCGTATGGGCGAAAATCGGCGGGTACAGGGGGAACGGTCGGCGCCCGATAAGGGAGAGCAGCGTGAAGGCCGCGCGTTCCGCCTGGGAGATGTTCGTCAGTTTCGCAGCCGCAAGAAAGGTGGAATACGCCGAGGAGGCGACGCCGGAACTCGCGGAGGAGTTTCTTCGGGAGCGGGGGACGGGACGCGCTGCGGAGACCGCCTGGCTATACTGCCGGGCCGTCATGGCGCATGCGGGAATCGCTCCGAACCCGTTCGCGAAGAAGCCGCCCCTCCAGAAGTCCGACACGCACCACGAGCCGCTGTCCCGGCCGCAGATCTCCGCGCTGCTGGCGGAGGTCGACCGTCTGGCCTCGATGACAGGCGCGAAGAAGGACGCGGGGGAGTTCGCGCTGTTCATCCGCTTCCTGCTCTACACGGGACTTCGCCTGGGGGACGCCGCGACGGCCCGGGTCGCCCAGATCGATTTCACGACGGACCCGCCCATGCTCTCGCGCGAGCAGGGGAAGGTCGGGAAGACGGTGCGCTTCCCGCTGCACCCCGCGCTCGTCGGGAAGCTGCCGCGGGAAGGCGACTACATCTTCCCGCTGCTGGCGGCGACCTACCTCTCCGGCCACAAGGCGCTTTCCAAGCGAATCGCGCGGCTGCTGGATAAATTGGACATCAAAGGGGAACGGTGCGAGTACTCCGCCCACTCCTTCCGAACGACGTGCGCGACGATATGCGCGGAGGAGGGCGTTCCGATGGCGGTGATCCAGTCGTGGCTCGGGCACTCGTCGCCGATGGTCACGCGAATATACACCCGCGTGGAGACGGACCGCCAGAAGGCCCAGGCGCTGTCGAAGTTCCCGGACCTGGGCTAGTCCTCGTCGAATCTCGTGAAGTCTGCCTCGCCGGTGCGCCGGATCTTCTCGGCATAGAGGAAGCCCGCCCGGAAGAACGCCGGCATCAGCTGATCGATGGCCTCGCGCCATCGGACAACAACTACGTCTGGAAGTGCCACAGGCTTCCGCAGCTCGCGGTAGATCCAGAGGCGACCGTCTCCGTCGACCGCCCCCCAGAGGCATACGAATGGGTTGGTGAAGCCGAAGTCGATGGCGCGGATGCGCGGCCAGGCCTCGGATCCGGCGGGGAGTGTGGCGAACTCGTGGAGGTCGGGGTCGTAGGAGTCGTAGACCGCGCCTTCGGAGGAGCACCACTCGCCGAGGAGCATGCGGCGGCGCATGACGCCGGGGAGGGCCTCGAGGGTGCGGATGGTGTCCTCGGGGAGGTGCGGGTTGTCGTATGGGGTCCAGGAGAGGCGCGCCCAGGCGTCCGCGTCCGGAAGCGGGACGGCCTCGCCGGTCTGGGACGGGACGACGTGCTGCACGCCCGCCTGGTGGAGCCAGTGTCGCGGCCCCTTGGGGTTGCAGTCCAGGATGAGCTTTCGCTGCGCGCCGGGGATCCGCTGGGAGAGGCGCGTCAGCACCTTGGTCAGCGTGTCCCAGGAGATCTGCGTGGCCTCGTTGATGAAGATGTGGAGGTACTCGTCGCCGAGGATCTTGTCCACGCGCTCGGCGTCGTCCAGCCCGCCGACGCGGATGACGGAGCCGTTCGGGAACCTCGCCTCCAGCGTCTGCTCCTGGTATCTGACGCCGCATCCGGGCGGGAGGAGCTTCTTGAGGGAGAGGTTCCAGAGGGTGGTGCGGGCGTGGTCCAGGGCGCGCCTGGCGACGAGGATGCGCGCGCCGGGGAAACGCTGCGCCTGGGAGGCGAGCCAGACGAGGGAGAGGTCCGTCTTGCCGGAGCGCGCCCCGCCGTCGAAGAGGTACCGGCGGTACCTGGGGTCCTCCAGGAGGTCCCATGCGGTCCGCTGCTTCGGGCTGAGCTATGAAATTCCGCGTAACGGGTCATACTCCGCAACGGCCGACACGGGGGAGACCATGCAAATCGCCGGGGAAATAACTGGAGATGGCACTGGCGGCCAAGGGCCCCCATATACTGTCGCAAGGAGGAGCTTGGTGAGGGTTTCGTTCATGTTTTGCTCCTTGGGTTTGGTGTCGTCGGCTGCCAGTGGGGCGTAGCCGTGGAAAGCGGGGTGGTTGGTGAGCGCGACGGAGAGGATGGCGCAGACGCGCCCGTCGGCGTCGAAGCGGATGACGGGGGAGTGGTATCGGTAGAGCAGCCCCTCGAGCGCCTCGACTCCCATGGGGGTCCAGCGGACGCGGGCGGCGAGTCCGTCCTGGGTCTTCTCGAAGGCGTCGACCCATCCGGCGGCGGGCGCGTTGCCTCCCGAGACGGTGGCGTGGTCGAAGTCGATGACGACCTCCCGGGTGCGGGCGGCGAAGGAGGCGAGGACGCGGTCCGCGTCGGCTTCGTTGAAGTCGATGCGCCCGTCCCTGTCACCCTTGGTATATGTGGTCTTTCCGTATCGGATGACGGTGAAGGATCCAGGAGGGGTGCCGCCCGCGCTGTCGAAGGCGACGGGG
>JAFRLI010000263.1 GCA_017431255.1 Victivallales bacterium | reverse complement strand
GAAAGGCACTTGGGCAAAGACCCAAGTGCCTTGTGGAAAATGTAATGGTCGGACCAGTGAGATTCGAACTCACGACCTTTTGTCCCCCAGACAAACGCGCTAAACCAGGCTGCGCTATGGTCCGATTTTTAAGATTACGTAGATTAATATAGCGTTGGATTTGGAATGTGCAAACGGTTTTCTGGAATTTTTGGAGGGGAATGGAAGAAAAGGGGGGATTTGACTTTCAAAAAGAGGGAAACGGAGTATATTAAGTATTGTGCGTGATTTTTTCTTTTTTTTGAATTGAGCAGGAAGTGCAAAAGAGACAGGAATGTCCATCCAGTTCCAGGAGCCGTAGGAATGATTTCGTGGGCACAGATAGAAAAGCAAGTGTCCGCCTGGAAAAAGAAACCGGGCGCGGGGACGGCGTCCGCCTTGGATCGAAGCCTGAAGAAAAGCGCGTCTCAAATGGACCGGTTGGGAGCATTTTTGGTGCAGCCGCACGCGGAATTGTCTTCTTCGAGAGTAACGGTCTGTTTGTCGAAAGAGGGGAGTTATCCGGAATGGGGATGCCGATATGACGCGGAGCGGGATGTTTTTGAACTGAATGCGGTGGGGGTGGTATCGTTTTATGAGCAATGTGTAGCGTTCCGCGAACGGGAATGGGTGGAAGAACTGCCGTTTTCGGAGAAACGTCTGGTGATGTACGAGGCGGAATTGTCCAAGTTGCCGAGTCGTTTGTTTCCAATGCTGTTGCTGTTGCAGGAGGTGGGCCGCGTTTTGGAAGTGACGCAGATGGAGCGACGCCGCAGCACAGGACACCAGGAGTTTGATGCATATGATTTGTCTTATCTGAATTTTGTCTGGGCGTTCCGGCAACTGGAGAACATCTACTTAAAATTGCACGGGACGCAGTTGCGAAGCGATTTCAACTTCACCTGGTTTGAATCGAACTGGGTGACGGGCACCCGTTCCTTGCGCGAGCGAGCGGGAACTTCTGAAAAACCATCTGCGGGCGCGAAAAGGCCTTCCGAACCATGAGCATATACCGACTTCTTTCCATTCTGCTGGCAGGATTCTGCCTCTATTTCGGTTGGATTTGCGCATTTCGTGCGTCGGAGTCGCGGAAAGTGCCGCGTGCCTTTTGGGCGGGTGTGGTGCTGGGGATTCCGTGCCTGGTATGGTCGGCATGGCATGGTTGCGTGATGCTGGAGGGGCCGCTGTCACGTTTTCATCCGTATGTATGGGGGATGGTACCGATATCGATTGTGGTGTTGACGCTGTACGTGGACTATCTGTTTGCTCGTGCGGCAGGCGGCTTTTTCATTCTGGCCGCGAATGAACTGATTCGGCAGGCGTTCATTTGGAACACGCCATGCCGTCCATTGTATGCATTGGTTTGTCTGGTTTTGGGAGTGGTGGGGATGTTTCTGGTGGGGACCCCGTGGCGGATGCGTGATGTGATCGATTGCTGTGCGCAGAAGCCTCCGGTCGCTCGTGGAATGGGGATAGTGTTCGCGTTGTTTGCCCTCGTTCTGGTGTTGTTGCCATTGCTTTCCTAAGGATTTCTCATGTTTCCCAAACGTATTTCCCAGATTCTTTGCTTGGGTTTTGCTTTGAGTTTTGTGCTGGTGGGGTGTCGACCTTCACGGGAGCACACGCCAGACCATCTGGTGATTCGAGAGGGCGTGGCCCCGATGGCGCAACCCGGTGCAGAATGCGAGGAGCCTCTGGTGGTGGAGGTGCTTGGCGCATTGCGTAAGGGGGCGTTGGGCGGTCAAGGCCATCGTCCGCCGGCGGAAGGCGTGCGGGTGCGTGTGGAGGCTGTGACACAGGGAGCCTCTGCGGAGCCGTCGGAAGGAGAGACGGATGGCGGTGGAAAGTTTGTCTGCCGTTTGAAGTTGGCACGTCGTTTCGGCGACCAGTATTTCAAGATTTCATGTCCTGGATTTGACAATGTGAACCCCGTGTTTGTGCATGCGGTGGCAGGGGTTCACGTGGAGGGTGCGATGCAGGAGACCGTCGCCGGGGATGTACTGTTGCATCCCATTCGGATTTCGCTGAAGGATGAGGATGGGGCCCCGATGACTGGTGTGTCTGTGTTTTTCTCCCTCAAATCTGGTCCTACGGAGGCAAAACTCACCAGTACCCATGTCTTGACGGACGGGAACGGCGTGGCTTCGGTCGGCTTCCGCACTGCGGAATCCTACACGGGCAAGTATGAGATTCTGGCGGAAATCGGGGAGGATGAGAAGCAGACGCGCGCCATTGTGATTCCGGAACTGGGCGTGAGCCGTCAGAATATCATTATCGGGGTGCTTGGCGGTCTGGGGATTTTCCTGTTGGGCATGTCGATGATGAGTGATGGATTGACGCAGTTGGCGGGGAACAAACTCAAGAGTTTGCTGCAGGCGTTTACGGGGAGTCGCTGGAAGGCGATGCTGGCCGGTTTGGTGGTGACGGCGTTGATTCAGTCGTCGGGAGCGTGTACGGTGATGGTGGTAGGTTTTGTGAATGCGGGCCTGCTGAATCTCGTGCAGGGGTTGGGAATTGTGCTGGGGTCTGCGATCGGAACGACGGTCACGGCGCAGATGGTCTCGTTGCAATTGGACTTTCTGGCGTTGCCTGCGATTGCCTTGGGGGTCATCTGGCTGTTGCTTGCGAAGAACAATCAGAACAAGGGGATTGCGAATGCGATTCTGGGATTTGGGTTGTTGTTCTATGGTATGACCTTGATGTCGAGCCAGTTGAAGTCCGTGGCGCAATTTCCGACCTTCATTTCCTTCTTCCGGACATTTGACTGCAGGCCCGCTGCGGGCGAGTGGATGCCGTCCTTCGGGAGTATTCTGGGAGCGATTCTGGTGGGTACGGTGATGACGGTTGTGGTGCAGAGCAGTTCGGCGACGGTTGGTGTGGCGATTGCGTTGGCGGAGAGCGGTCTGTTGAACTTCTACACGGCGGTGCCGTTGATTCTGGGGGACAACATCGGTTCGACCATCACGGGGCTGCTTGCCTCGGTGAACACGAGCCGCCCGTCACGCCAGACGGCATTTGCGAACACATGCTTCAAAGTGCTGGCGGTTCTTTTGATGCTGCCATTGTTCTATGTTCCCTGGCGCGGCCATCCTTGTTTCCTGGAATTGGTGGATGTCATCACGACAGGCGAGGTGTTCGCGGAGATGCCAGAGAACATTGGACGCCACCTGGCTTCGGCGCACACGCTGTTCAACGTGTGTTCCGTTCTGCTGTTCCTCCCGATGGTGCGTTTCCTGGCGCGTGTGGCAAAACTCGTGATTCCAGACCGTGATGATGATGCGAAGGACGAAAATGTCATTTGCCATCTGGAACAACGTCTGCTCAATACGCCTTCTGCCGCGCTTTCGCAGGTGTTCTATGCGCTCACGGCAATGACGCAGGCCTCCATGGACTTGACCCATTTCGCGCTCGAAGCTATGCTCGAACCAGACCAGTCACTCTCGCGCGACAAGGTCGACCAACTCGAAAACCGCATTGACCGCGCACAGCACGACATCATCGAATACCTTGCAAAACTCACGCGGCGCCACCTCAACCAGAGCCAGTCTTCCGCCGTGCCCGTCTTCATGCACTGCGTCAACGACATTGAGCGTATCGGCGACCGCGCCGTCAATATCTTCGACCTGGTGCCTACCTTCAAGACCAAGGACGACCAGTTCTCCATCCAGGCGCGTCTGGACATTCGAGATGTGGACGCGCAACTCCAGAAAATGCGCGAGAATCTGACGCATATCCTGCAGAAGAACGTTCCTGGAGACATCCCGAAGGTGGTGCGAATGGAGACGGAAATCAAACGGCTCATTGCGAAGTACGAGCACGACCATGAAACACGTCTGCAAAACCAGGAATGCACGGTGGAGCGCGGTGTCGTATTTGTGGAGCTGCTGTCGAACCTGGAGCGCATTTCCGCGCACCTGGGGAATGTTGCCGAGCGCGCCAATGAACTTCTTCCGCACTCCGTCACGTTCACTACGTGAGGACAGTTCAGAAAGGAACGGGAATTGTGAAATTGCATCCTTTGATTGAAAACGCCTACAAGGTTCTGGAAGGAGATCAGTTGGAACGTGCGGAGGCTGTCGCGCTGGCGCACGAAATCTCGGGTCCCGCGCTTCTGGATTTGATTTCCCTGGCAAACAAGGTGCGGCTTGCCTTTGCGCCAGTTGACGCTGGCAGTTGCTCCATTGTCAATGCCAAGTGCGGGAAATGCGGGGAAAATTGCCGATATTGCGCCCAAAGCGGTCATTATTCCACGCACATAGATACCTTTCCGCTTCTTTCGGAAGAGGAGGTTCTGGCAACGGCCCAGAAGGTTTATGATACGGGCGTGCGCATCTTTGGATATGTGACAAGCGGACGTGGCTGGCAGAAGCCAGATCCAGAGTTCCAGTGCATCCTCTCCACGTTAGACCGTCTTCACGAACGTTTCCCCGATATGAAGCTCTGCGTATGCCTGGGCATTCTGTCCGAGGAATGTGCGCGGGAACTTTCCCGGCATCATGTCTGGCGCTACAATATGAATCTCCAGACCTCGCCAGCCAAGTATGCGGAACTGGTCGCCACCACTCATACCATTGAGGAGAAAATCGAAACCATCCGCTATATGCAGAAATACGGAATCACGAACTGCACGGGAGGCATTTTCGGCCTCGGGGAAAGTTGGGAGGACCGCGTGGATATGGCGTTTGCCATCCGCGCCCTCCAGGTCGAGGCCGCTCCCCTCAACATCCTTCTTCCCATTCCAGGCACGCCGCTGGAGAACCAACCACTCGTCACGCCTGCGGACGCGGCGAAAATCTTCGCGATTTTCCGCCTCGTCAATCCGTCCATGACACTCAAGTTCTGCGCTGGACGCGAGACGATTATGAAGGATTTCCAGGGGCTGCTCATGCTGTCGGGTCTCAATTCCCTGATGACAGGCGGATACTTGACGACCCGTGGACGCCAGGTCGCTGACGACCTTGCCTTCCGAAAACACCTCGAAGATTTTGGCTGAATCCAAGAAATGCATAGCAAACCAACTGCCATTGAAGTCCGCGGAGCGCGGAAAAACAACCTCAAAAATCTTGATGTTGACCTTCCGCTCGGGAAGATTGTGGGGGTGGCAGGGGTATCGGGAAGCGGCAAGTCGTCCCTGGCACTGGGGGTCGTCTACGCCGAGGGGTCGCGTCGCTACTTGGAATCGCTTTCGACGTATACGCGTCGCCGCATGACGCAGGCGTCGCGTGCGGAGGTGGATGACGTCCGCTACGTTCCTGCGGCACTTGCGCTTCATCAGCGTCCAGGCGTGCCGGGCATTCGTTCCACGTTCGGGACTTCCACGGAACTGCTGAACTCGCTTCGTCTCATGTATTCGCGCCTTGCGTCGCATCGTTGCCCGAACGGGCACTACTTGGAGCCGACGCTGGACGTGGCGGCCGAGCGGGAATTGGTCTGTCCGCAATGCGGGGCGCATTTCTTTGCGCCAGGTGCGGAAGAACTGGCGTTCAACTCGCAGGGCGGTTGCAAGCGCTGCGAGGGAACGGGTGTCATCCGCGAGGTCGATCTGACCACGCTGGTTCCCGATGATTCCCTGAGTATTGACGAGGGGGCGGTCGCGCCCTGGCAGTCGCTCATGTGGTCGCTGATGAAGGACATCGCCAGGGAAATGGGCGTGCGGACGGATGTCCCTTGGCGAGATTTGACCGACCGCGAACGAGATATCGTCCTGCACGCGCCGCCCGAAAAGCATCATATGGTCTATCAAATGAAGACAGGGGAATCTGGCGAGATGGACTTCACTTTCTTCAACGCCATCTACACGGCGGAAAACGCGCTCAAGAACGTCAAGGACGAGAAAGGGATGAAGCGCGTTGCGAAGTTCTTGCGGGAAAGTCCTTGTCCTGACTGTGGCGGCTCCCGGCTTTCGGAACGGGCTCGTGCGCCTCTGCTGCGGGGGATTCCGTTGAACAAGGCCTGTGAAATGACGCTGGCGGAGGCGGAGGAATGGGTGCGCGGCGTGCCGGCGTCCTTGCCAGAGCCGATGCGTCCTATGGCGGAGCGCATTTGTGAATCCTTCCACGACACCTCGCGCAGATTGATGGAACTCGGGCTGTCCTATCTCACACTAGACCGCGCGGCCTCAACCCTTTCCACGGGAGAACGCCAGCGGACACAGTTGGCGCGCGCCGTTCGCAATCGCACGACAGGAGTGCTCTATGTGCTGGATGAACCATCCATCGGGTTGCATCCGTCCAATCTGGAGGGGCTGACAGGCGTGATGGATGATTTGGTTGCGGACGGCAATTCCGTTCTGCTGGTGGACCATGACACGCAGGTGCTTGCCCATGCCGACTGGCTGGTGGAACTCGGCCCCGAAGCAGGTGCGAAAGGCGGGCACCTTATCGCGGAAGGTACCATTGCAGACATTATCCAGAATCCGGCCTCGCAAATCGGACCGTTCCTGAAGGAACCGAATGGTCTCGCGGTGTCGCGTCCTTCGTCCTCCCGGAAACCGTCTGGCTCGCCCGCGCAGGAGATTCGGCTTTCCACAAACGCCATCCATACCGTTCAACCCTTGGAAGTGACATTTCCCAAAGGAAAACTTACGGTGGTGACGGGAGTTTCTGGTTCTGGAAAAACCACCCTGATTTTGGAAAGTCTAGTTCCTGCTCTCCAGGCAAAAATGGAAAAACGCGCTCTTCCAGGTCATGTGCGTGACATTCAGGCACCGTCCATAACGCAGGTCAAACTCATTGATGCAACGCCGAACGGCATCAACATTCGCTCCACGGTGGCGACCTATGCGAATGTTCACGACGAACTGCGGAAAATCTTCGCGCGCACCTCGGACGCGAAGGAACGCAATCTCAAGGCCGGAGACTTCTCCTACAATACGGGTTCCCTGCGTTGTCCCATCTGCGACGGAACAGGGGAAATCAGCCTCGATGTGCAGTTCCTCCCAGATGTGGATATCCCTTGCCCCGAATGCCATGGCTCGCGTTACGCAAAGACAGCCTCCACCGTGAAGCGCAAGGGATTCTCCTTGCCACAATTGATGGCGATGAGCGTCGATGAGGCATTGGTGGCTTGCCAGGACTTGGCGCTGGTGAAAAGTCGCCTGCAAGTTCTACACGAACTCGGTTTAGGATACTTGACGCTAGGCGAGGAAACTCCTGGACTCTCTGGCGGCGAAGCGCAACGCCTCAAACTGGCAAGCGAAATGGGACGAGGACAGGATGGCTCGGTTTTCGTTTTCGATGAACCGACCATTGGACTGCATCCCCTTGATGTGCAGACACTTCTCGCGGTCTTTCAACGACTTATCGACAACGGCGCGACTGTCATTGTCATCGAACACGATTTGGATGTCATCCGTTCCGCCGATTGGATTGTGGACATGGGACCGGGCGGCGGTTACGACGGCGGACGCGTCATCGCCGTCGGCACACCGGACGAAATCCGAGGAAATCCCGCCAGCATAACAGGAAGATACCTTTAGCATTATTGCTTCTTATGTCAGAAGGAAAGCCGCGTAGCTGCGGCGGCTAGGGGAGCGGCGTAACCATAAACACGGCACGCGCCGGAATCTCCATACGGTAGGCGTAGTCGGCGTCGGGGGGCTTCAATGACAGCGACTTGGTAAATTGCGCACACGCTCGCGAGAAGGAGGCGTCCCGCGTATCTGCGTCTCCGTGATGGGGATTTTTGCGCGCGAGAGAGAGAAGGTGCCGACGCAGAGCATGGTGGCAAACTTGAACAAACTTGAAATTGATTGTGCGCGCACGCGCGCGAGAAGGAGACAACCTTGGGACAAACAGGACGCTGGGTATACATTGCGTGCGCACGCGCGCGGGAAGGAGGGAGTGCTGCTACATCATCGTGACTGGCGGTCGATTTCGCGCGCACGCGCGCGGGAAGGACTCCGCGCCAAAATCGCGTGTTTTTGGATATTTGGTCGATTTCGCGCGCACGCGCGCGGGAAGGAACAACAATCTTGTCGTTTTCCCTGTCATACCTGGTCGAGTTCGCGCGCACGCGCGCGGGAAGGAGTACGCCGTGAGGCGTTTCTCGATACCGTCGATCGGGGTCGCAGAGGAACTGCTG
>JAFRLI010000262.1 GCA_017431255.1 Victivallales bacterium | reverse complement strand
GCAAGTCGCTCGCCCCACAAAAAAACGCGGAGACCGAAATTTTGTAGATTGATTCTTTGTTATTGCTAGAACAGTTAGAGGTGTAATGCCTCAGCAACTGATATTGACGTGCTTGGGATCAGGTGGGGGCTCGGAGGGCGGTAGCCCTCGTCCTTTGCACTGCAACGCCCGCAAGCGTAGCACAGCAAAGGAGTTCGAGGCGGAGGAGTACAGCCAACTCCACAGCATCCCGTTCAATCAGAAAACTTACGAGAACCTGCTTTCCTTCGGCGAAAAGTACCATCTGCAGGAGAATTTCTAGATTGTTAACGAAAATAAATGGTATGTCCATTTGCGAATAGTCCAATTTGCGGGTATAATGTTAAATGGTGTATTGTCTATTTTCAATGATAATCCAACCCATCTACAGAAAGGAATTCCACGGTACCAATGGAACAATTGCACTGCGACAAACTGGAACGCAACTTCAAGTGGTTTTTGCTGGGGATTGTCCTGCTGGCGCTGGTGGTGCGTCTGTGTGTTTGCATCGAGTTGGCCGACATCCCGGCAATCACCAAGCCCGAAGTGAAGTCCGATATGGAAAACTACCTGACGCTGATGCGCCAGATATGGAACGGAAACTGGCCTGACCATTTTGAGTACCAGCCATTCTATTACACCGTGTTCCTGCCGCTGTGCCGTCTGCTGGGCGGAGACAATCCCTGGCCGATTATGCTTCTTCAGTCCTTGATAGGCACTGGCACGGTCTGGCTGGCGGGTCTGTGTGGTGCGCGCCTCTTCGGGCGCACCGCCGGTCTGCTTGGCGCACTTTTCCTGGCACTTTGCAAGGGGCACGTGTTCTTCACGCCGTTCGCCCTGTTCGAGGTCCTGCAAACCTTCTGGATGATACTTCTGCTCTGGCTGGGGTTGCTGTGCTGGAAACGCGACAAGTGGTGGCTGTGGTGCCTGACAGCTTTGGTGCTCTCCGCCGCAACTTTGACGCGCGGCAATGCGCTGTTGCTTCTGCCCGTGTTCCTGGGACTGCTCGCATGGCGAGAGGGAAAGCGTTGGCGCACCCTTGAAATGGCGGTGGTCTTCGTCCTGCTCTTCGAACTGCCGCAACTTCCGTTTGCCATCCGCAACTATCACTATATGGGGCGTTGGGTGGGACCCTCCACGGCGGGGGATCGCGTGCTCATCCTCGGCAACTCCCCTGAGGCCCCCGCTGGACAACTGGCGTATCCAAAGACCTACTTCAGTTGGGTCAACGACGCCGAATTGCGCCCCGAGCAGGGACGCGTCTCCGCGACCAAGCGCATCTTCCAGTGGGCTCTCCAGGAGCCCCTCATCTTCCTTGATCTCCAGTTCCGCAAATGCCTCCTTTTCTGGAACGTGATGGACATCTCGCACAACGTCTCGGTGGATTATGATGGCGCGAAGAGCGTCCTGATTTCCAAGCCACTCCTGTTCGGTTATTCCATTCTGATCCCGCTGGCTTTGTTCGGACTGTTCCGCGAGCGTCGCTGGAGAAGACCCGAACACGCACTGCTCCTGGGTATGGTGATGGTGTGCTGGCTGGGCACGGCGATCTTCTACATCCTGTCGCGTTTCCGCCTCGCGACGTTGCCGATGATTTGCCTCTACGCTGGATTTGCCGTGATGGAGCTGATTCGTCTGCCGAGACGGCTTCAGGCGATGCAAGGCGCGATGCGCTGGGGTTATCTGGGAATGACGTGTGCCTGCGCACTCCTAGCCATCTTCCTGAGTGGCCCCGCCTACTCTCTCTGGTGCCATACTGTGCTGACGTCCATCCTGCGGAAAGAGCGCCCCAACGGGCAGTTCCTGGTGTTGGAGAAAGAAGGCGTGGCGAAACTCCAGGACACGGGCCCTCTGCTGGAGCCCGCACGTTTTTCCCTCTTCGTCTGCGTCGGCGACGAACCGACGATTTTCCTGAAGCGCCTCGAGCTGCCGCCCGCTATGAAAGGAAAGCCTTGCTTCCTGCGCCTGCCCATCCGATTCACCAGGGAATTGCCGAAGGACACCCCTGTGCTAATGACTGCGGGCAAGGCATACGTCCTGGACGCGCGATATCTTGTGCAAGAACTGGACCAGAGTTTGACCCTCGAAATCAAACTCGATGCGCTTCCCGAGGACGGCGTCTTCGCGTTCCGTTTCCCCAAGAACTTCGTCCTTCCCATTGACGAGACCTCCTGCTACGACCGCACCTCCATTTTCGTGAACGGGAAGCCTTTCCCCAAAAAGGGTGAACTGGCTGTCGAACTGTACTGGCTGCTCAATGAAAAGGAAGCAAAACAATAGTTCATCTAGAGGTGCTAGAGGTGCTAGGCTGGGGTTTGCAGAAGGATACTCCACGCTAGATTTTACAGGGTCGCGCGTTTGCGCGGCCCAGAGCCACTCCGGAATACAAAACACCCCCTAGCGAAGGTAGATTTCCTCGACGGAGTTGCTGGTGCGTTCCTGGGTACGACCGTCGATGGTCTTGTATCGGATATCGGGTCGCGTGGGGACGCGTTCCATCCATTCGATGCGGACGGTAGCGGGACGTTCGATTTGCAGAGGCTCTGCGCCAACGCGTTCCCTCACGGCGCGCGCGGCGGCCTCGCGGATCTTCTTGTGGGCAACCGGCAGCGGGAGCATGCGGGTTCCCTGCGTGGAATAGGAGGTCTTGACTTGACAGGTGTGAACGCCGGGAATCCATTCACGAGCCTCGGCGCAGGCCTTGTCGTCGCCTGTGACAAGCAGGACGGGCATTCCGTATTCAGCGGCGATGGCGGCGTCCATGCCGATTTCCCCGACCTTCTTTCCATTGAGCCATTCGTTTTGGATGGCTTGTGAGTTGTAAGTGTGTTCCAGACAGGCTCCTGCCGTTCCCGCCATAGCGTGGTATCCCAAAAGAATGATGCCAGCGCAACCCTCGGCACCTGCAAAACGAATGCCAGGCGTAGCGCCCTGCACGAGTTGGAAATGCTCGCCTTCCAGGTCGGCAAGCGTGAAGTTGGTGCCAGAGGAATGTCCATCGCGCACGATCACCTCTTCGGCGCCGGCGTCCAGACAGCCGGCAATGCAGGCATTGATGTCCGCGGCCATGAACTTGCCGCCGATGTCCTGGAAGCGGTCGTTCACGAACAAATTATTGGCGACACCGCTGCAACCTTCCAAATCACAGAAAACGTAGATTTTCATGGTTCATTCTTTTGGGATGGTGAAAGTTGTGGTTTTCCCGCAGAAGGGATTTTGGGGAAGTGGGAAGGAGAAGGACTTTCCGTTGCAAGTGAAGGTGGCAGTGGTGCGTTCTGCGTCCTGCTTGAGATCGGAAAGGAAGATTTGAAGGGAGCCATCGGAACGTTTGCAGAGCATCACGGCTGAAGGCGCGTCCACGGTGATTTTGCCGAAAACGGGGTCGTTGAGAACGGCTTCGGGGTCGAAGAAGAGTGCCTGAAGGAGTTGCAGGGCATTGTGTCGGACGGCCTGGAGTTGTTTGGTATTGGAGAGGATTTGGACAGGAAGTTCCTCAGCATAGGCTTCCAGCGCGGGCAGGTCGGGCGTGCGGAAATGGACAAGATAGGCGTAGGAAGCGTCCTGTTTGGCATGTTCCAGTTGGATTTGCAGGATGTTCTGGGTTTTGGGACGTTCGGATTCCTTGGAGTTCTGGGCGACATTGAAGTCAAGCCAGCGTTCCTGTCGGAGATTTCCCTGCACGCGGACATCCCCATCGGAGAGTGTCATGTATCCAAAGCCATCGTGTGCAAGCAGGAGGGAAGTTCCCTGCGCCTGAAAATCCTGGCCGGGTACTTTCGTTTCGCGAGGATTTCCGAGGCGGAAGGCGACGGGGGCGTTCCATTCGGTCTGATCGATGGTAGTGCGCAGGGGGACTCCCTCGGTGGGTTGGAGGTCGCGGATGCCGGAGCCGAGGCAGACCATTTCGTTCTCAAAGCAAAAATAGGATTTGAACGCTTCGACTTTGTAGAAGCGCGGGTCCTTGTTTTCCCGAATGGGCTTTTTGCCGTAGCGGAAACCGCAGGTGCCAAACGTGCCATCGGAGACGCCGCCCGCCAAATCGAAGCACCCTTCGTAGGTTCGCCAGGCCGTGCCTTTGTGCTGGAAGGGAAATTGCCGAACCGTGGTTCCTGGAACTGCGCAGGGGTCCCAGAACCCCTTGGCGACCGTGTAGGTGTGCGGATGTGCCATGAGGATGGTGGCACCGTCCTTGAAGAAGTCCGTCAAAGAAGAGGCCAATGGAGTGGATTCGCAGTTTCGCGTGCGGGAAGAGACCATTTTGATGCCTGCGAAGTAGTCCTTGCGGCGGTGAATCATGTCATCGTTGTTCCAGAAGTAATGGTTGCCGCTTGGTTCGGGAGCCTTCCCCTCCATGGTCAGGAGAATCTGCTGGATTTGGTCGTGGAGCTCCTTTTGCTCGGGGAGCAGGGATTCCTGGAAAAGCGTGCCGATTCGTTGCATTTTTTTCATGGTGAAGAAACCGCCGTCCTTGCGGAAACGCATGCACTCGCGGTCGGAAATGGCAAGCGTAGGACCGTACTGTTCGGGCTTCCAGGAGACCCAAAGAGTGCTGCGGAGGAAGTTCAACAGGATGTCGTACTGAGCGGGAGTCAGGCGTGGCTTCCAGAGAGAATCCTTGAGATTGGCAAGGGTTTCGACAATGATCGTGACGCCGTCCGACGGATAGCGGAACAGCAGGTGCTGGGTACCGTGTCCCCAGCCGGAGCCGTCCGCCGTCGGGCCTTCCTGCCAAAAAGCCGCCTGCCGCGTGTTCCAACTGATGACCGAAACCCCTTTCTCGACTACCTCGCGGCAGACGTCCAGCATCAACGGATTGTTGCAGACGAGCGCGGCATCGATGAGATGGCGGTATCCGAAGTTCCCGCTCACCCACGCTCCGTCATGACGGAACGCCTCCACGGTCAGCGGCGGCGCGGGCAGATTGGTAAGTGGCTGCGTGTAGGCATTCGCCGCCAACACCTTGCACAGACGATTCAAAAGAACGTGCTCTGGTTCGGTATCGGTGCCGGCCTCGACGGCTTCCATGTCGTCTAGGAAGATCAGATACGCCGAGGTGGCGACTCCTGGGAACCAGAATGCGGTCGTGACCCAGCGTCCCGCCTCCATGCGGCGGTTGCATTCAATCATTCCATGGTAATTGATGGCGCGGAGGAGTTTTGCCTTGTTGGCTGGGGTGCGTTCAATCTGTCCCATCCGCCAGGCGCGGAGAAGGGTACCGAGACGCGGGGCGGTCTGACGGCTGAACCCCTCGTGTTCGAGGCGATGGCTGCGCATATCGGCCTCGATTTTGCGGACCTTTTCGGGGGTCAGGGAGGAGATGGAGCCATCCGGCTGGATTTCGGCATAGAAGTCGGCGTGCTTCTGGGAGTATTCGTAGGGTTCGAGTTTGCGGAAGGGGTGGTTTCGGCGGAGACGCTGAATTTCGGCGAGTTTCTGCGGGAGTTGCGAATCGTTGAGGCAGGCCTGGATTTGCTCGGGTTCGGTGTACTGCGGGAAGAAGGGTTGCGAGGTGGGAGGCGGGAGCGGCGTTTCCCCGTGCATGATGTCCTCGGGAGTGAAACGCAAATCATCAAAGAAATAGGGACCATCCTCGGCGAACTCAAGGGTGATTTTGGCGACGCCATTTTGGCGAAGTTCCTTCGGCCAGTTGCGGAAGTTCCAACTGAACTGGCGCCATTTCCCGCGAACCACCGAGCGAGCGTTCATCGTCTGAGGAGCACCCTGATTCCCGTGAAAATGTGCCTTCAACTGGATTTCCGACTTGCCGGGTGCCTTGACCATAAACCCAAAGCCGAGAATCTCACCCGTCTGGAAGGTCGCGCCCTCCGAAGGGGTCAATTCCAGGGAACGACCGTCCACCCGCAACCACTGCGGACGGCCTTTCTGCAACACGCCGCCCTCCATCTTGCACGAAAGCTCCCCATGGAACAGAACCCTCTGCGCAAGTAGTGCGATCGCACTGCATAGCACAACCCAAATGAACTTTCCCTTCATTGACGCTCACACTCCTTTTGTGGTTAGTGGCTAGTTTTTAGTGGTTAGTGGTTAGTGGTTAGTGGTTAGTGGTTAGTGGTTAGTGGTTAGTGGTTAGTGGTTAGTGGTTAGTGGTTAGTGGTTAGTGGTTAGTGGTTAGTTTTTAGTGGTTAGTGGTTAGTTTTTAGTGGCGAGTGGTTAGTGGTTAG
>JAFRLI010000261.1 GCA_017431255.1 Victivallales bacterium | reverse complement strand
TCTAGCCCCTCTCGCCCCTCTAGCCCCTCTAGCCCCTCTCTAGCCATTTTGTCATGAATTGTTCGTTTCTGACTTGCTTTTGACGCTTCTGGCATTACATTAATATATGAGAGATATTTTGTGGCAGGTGTGTGGAGCGCCTGCCGTCATTTTTTCAAGAAGGACCATACCGCAATGGGAAGATTTCATCCACTGGCAAGCATTCGCAACATTGGCATCATGGCGCATATTGACGCCGGGAAGACCACTTGTTCGGAGCGCATCTTATACTACACGGGTCGCACGCACAAACTCGGGGAAACGCACGACGGTGCCTCCACGATGGACTTCATGGTCCAGGAGAAGGAGCGCGGCATCACCATCGCTTCCGCCGCAACCACCTGCGTCTGGAGAGACCATCAAATCAACCTCATCGACACTCCGGGACACGTGGACTTCACGGCGGAGGTCGAGCGTTCCCTGCGCATCCTGGACGGTGCCATCGGACTGTTCTGCGCGGTTGGCGGCGTCGAACCCCAATCCGAGACCGTGTGGCGGCAGGCAGAGAAGTATCACGTGCCGCGCATCTGCTTCGTGAACAAGATGGACCGCGTCGGCGCTAACTTCTTCCATGTAGTGAAGCAGATTCACGACATTCTGGGCGCAAATCCCGTCCCTGTGACCATTCCCATTGACGAGGGTCCCGGCTTCACGGGCATCATCGACTTGGTGCACATGGTGAAGGTCACCTACAATGAGGATGCGAAGGGCACGTACCCCGTCGAATCCCCTTTGGACGACGCGTTGAAGCAGTATGCAGAACCCTGGCGGCAAAAACTCATCGAGTCCGTTGCCGAAATGGACGACACGCTGCTGGCCAAGTTCTTCAACGAAGAACCGATTTCCAACGAGGAAATCATCGCCGCCATTCGCGCCTCCACCATTGCACAGAAACTCTGCCCCGTCCTCTGCGGTTCTGCCTTCCGTAACAAGGGAGTACAGCGATTGCTGGACGCCGTCGTCGATTTCCTTCCCAGCCCTCTGGACGTCCCGCCAGCTGTTGGCAAGGACTTTGACGGCAACGAAGTAGAGCGTCCTGAAGATGACCATGCGCCAGCCGCCGCGCTCGCGTTCAAGGTGGTGACCGACCGCAACGTCGGCAAACTCATCTATGTCCGCGTCTATGCAGGCAAGTTGGAATCAGGCAGTTACATCTACAATGCAAACAAGCGCAAGGCGCAGCGAATCAGCCGTCTTTTCCGAATGCACGCCAACCACCGCGAGGACATTGACGCGCTCTATTCGGGCGAAATCGGCGCGGTTGTCGGCCTGAGCGAGACCGTCACGGGCGACACGCTCTGCGACGAATCGGCGCCGCTGGTGATGGAATCCATCACGTTCCCCGAACCGGTGATTTCCATCACGGTCCGTCCCGTCAACCGTGGCGACCGCGACAAACTCTCCACCGCCCTGATGAAACTCGCCGAAGAAGACCCGACCTTCACGGAAAAGTTCAACCAGGAGACCGAGCAGACCATCATCTCGGGCATGGGTGAACTGCACCTGGACATCATCGTGGACCGCCTGCGGCGCGAGTTCAACATCCCCGTCGAATGCGGCAAGCCCGAAGTCTCCTACCGCGAAACCTGCACGCAGCGTTATGAGCACGACGAGGTGCTCAAGAAGCAGACAGGCGGCCATGGACAGTTCGCCAAAATCAACATCGCGCTCGAACCCTCCGAAAAGGGAACGGGCTTTGTGTTCGAGAATATCGTCAAAGGCGGGAACATTCCCAAAGAATACTTCCCTGCCATCGAGAAGGGAATGCGGGATTCTCTGGACGAGGGTCCCGTCGCCGGCTATCCGGTCGTGGACGTGAAAGTGACGTTGCTGGACGGAGCCTACCACGAGGTCGACTCCTCCGACATGGCGTTCCGCACCTGCGCCGCAACGGGCTTCCGAACCGCGCTGCTCAAGGCGAAACCCATCCTGCTCGAACCTATTATGAAACTCAACATCACCACCCCCACCGAGCACGCTGGAACCATCACGGGAAACCTCTGCGCACGCCGTGGCAAAGTCCTCGGCATCGACACCATCTCCGAAAAGGCGCAACTCATCCATGCCTCCTGTCCCCTCGCAAATCTCTTCGGCTACACCTCCGAACTCCGTAACATGACCCAGGGACGCGCCGCCTTCAATATGGAATTCGATTTCTACGAACCCGTCCCGCAGTCCCTGGCCGAGGAAATCATCAAGGCACGCCGCGAAAAGAAAAACAACGGATAGGGAATCTGGATGACCGCGCGAAGCGCGGCCTGCAAAACCGACACGGCGGGCGGAAAACTCTACCGCCCGGACCGCTTCCTAGTGGCTTGCAAGGCTCGCACATTCACGTTATATTATTCTAAAAATAACGGTGTCGCACTTACCCCAGGAGCCTGCCATGAGTTTCATCCGCTTCATTGACCAAGACAATTCTACGCAAGAAGTCCCCCTGGTTTCTCAAGGAAACGTATTCCGCCTTCCCAAAGGCCAAATCCCCACACGAACCCAGGATATCGAGTTCCACTTCGAAGACTTCACTGCACCTGCCAATACCGACGGCTACTTCCTGATTCCTTCCGTGCCGGCAAGGAACCGTCCTACGGGTCTCTGCCACTTCCGTCCGCATGCAGACCAGGAAATCGTCTATCGTCACAACGACCTCCCCGTGTTCGGCGTCAAGAACGGTTCCCGCGCATTTCTGGCAGTCGTTTCCGGAATGTCCCTCACTTACTCGATTGTCTTTGGCGTAAAAGACGGACTTTTCTACGTATTCCCGCGTTTCCATTGCGAGGATGGCGAAACCTACGAAGACCCCGAAGTCACCCTCCTCCCCCTCAATGGCAACGACGCCACCTGGAGCGGAATGGCCCGCGCCTACCGTGATTATCAACTGGGACGCGGTGCATGCACATCTCTTCGCGACCGTGCCCGAAAGTACCCCGTCGTCGGCAAAACCACGGACGCCATCCCCATCCGCATCCGCCATGCCTGGAAACCTGTCCCAACGCCCGTACTCGACCAGATTCCAGGCGTCAACGAACCCCCTCTCACCGTTGCAGTCACCTTCCAGCGAGCCTGCGAACTCCTGGACCGGTTGCACGAAGCGGGCGTCGCACACGCAGACATCTGCCTCGTCGGATGGAACATCGGCGGTCATGACGGACGCTTCCCAGACATCTTCCCGCCCGACCCGCGCGTCGGCACCTGGGAAGACCTCAAGGAACTCATTGCCAAAGCAAAATCCTACGGGTACCTCATCGCCGTCCACACCTGCCCGCACGATTCCTACTCCATCTCCAAGCGCCTCGACAAGGATGACTATC
This sequence comes from Victivallales bacterium, assembly GCA_017431255.1. Classification (GTDB taxonomy): domain Bacteria; phylum Verrucomicrobiota; class Lentisphaeria; order Oligosphaerales; family Oligosphaeraceae; genus RGIG2581. The sequence goes on along the minus strand of JAFRLI010000261.1, from coordinate 1,485 downwards.
TGATTGACGCAGATGGCCGCCCCCACTACTACAGCAAGTTCAGCGGCGGCCAGTGCATCCTCCTCTGCCCCAAACAAGCTCACCTGCACTATGCAACCGAAGATGTCGAACAACTCGCCGCTCTCGGCTTCCGAGGCACCCACTATTTTGACGTTCTCAGCATCAATCCGCCTCTGGCCTGCCACCACCGCCTCCATCCCCTCAACGAACGCGAGGCCGGCGAATGGCGCGCTCGCACCCTCCAGTACGGACGCGAAATGATCGGAGCGTCCGCCTCCGAAGGCGGCCTCGACTTCTGCATCGGCGCCCTCGACTACGTCCTCTACACCTACTGGACCCTTTTCCCCAATCTGGAAGGAAACCTGGTGGACGAAATCGTCCCGTTCTGGTTCATCGCCTATCACGGCATCGTTACCTACAACTCCAGCTGCGAAACGATGAACTCCATGGCAAAAGACCCCAATGCCTTCCTCCTCAATACCCTCTACGGCGGACGACCCGCCGCCTACTTCTACGCAAAATACCGCACCAACTCCTTCAACTGGATGGGAGAAGAAGACCTCACCTGCACCACAGATGAAGCACTCGACGACGCTGTCAAACGCATCGCCAATGCCTACCAGAAGTTCGCCTTGACCGCTGACCTGCAATACGAATACCTCGACGACATCTTCGACGCCGCCCCTTCCCTCCGCGTCGCAAAATACGCCAACGGCACCCGCATCGTCTGCAACTTTGACGACAAACCCGCCTCCTTCGAAGGCAAAACCATTCCCCCGCACGACTTCCTACGCCTATGACCATGAACAACCTCCTCGACCAAATCGCCGCCATCGTGGACCTCGTCCGCGAAAAGCATCCCCTCGTACACCATCTCACAAACGCGGTGACCGTGAACGACTGCGCGAACGTGACCCTCGCCATCGGAGCGGCCCCCGTCATGGCCCCCTGCGCCCTCGAATCGGCCGACATGGCCGCCATCGCCTCCGCCGTCGTCATCAATATCGGCACACCTGACGAAACCTCCGCCGAGGCCATGACGCGTGCGGCGGCCTCCGCCAATGCAAAGGGGATTCCCGTGCTGCTGGATCCCGTCGGTGTCGGCGCGACTCCATTCCGCACGGAACTCATCGAGCACCTCGTTTCCCACGCGCACTTTGATGTCATTCGAGGCAACCTCGCCGAACTCGCGACCATGGCGGGCGAGGCGGCGCAGGTTCGTGGTGTGGACAGCGGTGCCACCGCCGCCGAACCTGCCACCGTCGCCAAGGCCGTTGCGCAGAAATACGGTTGCGTGGCAGCCATCACGGGCGCGGTCGACCACGTCAGCGACGGGACGCAAGTCATCGCATTGCACAACGGGGATGCGATGCTGTCGCGCGTCACGGGGACCGGCTGCATGGCCTCCTCTTTGTGCGCTTCCTGCGTCGGTGCCGCGCCTGACCAGAAACTCCTGGCGGTCGCGGCGGGCATCTCCGTCATGAG
>JAFRLI010000260.1 GCA_017431255.1 Victivallales bacterium | reverse complement strand
ATTCCCGACTGCAAGAAATTGCTTGCGGAGGATTTGGAAGCACTCCATCTCGGGACAGTCCCTCCCACGCAGCAGGGAAATGTCGGCAAGGCCGTCGAACTCGGGGAGCAAGCGATAAAGGCCTTAGACAAGGCCAATTTTGCCACCATCGGGTCCGCCATGAAACAATATGAGGCCGCTCGCGAGTACGCGCAAAGCGTCAGCCACGTCATACAGAGCATCCAGTCGTTCTTTGGAAAAGGCAGCGATGGCGACCGTGACGGGTATGTCTGGACCATTGAAAATCCGATGACAAAGGTCATGCCAAATTACGCGGACTTCGGCAAGCGAACCCGCAGAATCACCCTTGCGCTTTCCGGTCGCGAATCGGGCTCCTTCCAGTTCGTGTGTCTTGCGCGGCCTGGCGAACCCTTCTCTAAAGTCTCGGTCCAGTCCACCCCGCTTGCGAAAGACGGCAAGCCACTGGCGGACGCCCGCGTGCAGCCCTTTCTTGTTGAATACGTCACGACCGCCCTGCCCCGCCGCAAGCCTGAACGGTGGCCCGACATCCTGAAACCAGGCAGCTCCTTCGAGGTAGGCCGCGAACTCGCAACCCTCTGGTTTGACGCCACGCTCCCGCCAGGCACCCCCGCTGGCGAATATACCTCAACCATCACCATCACCCCACAGGGACGGAATCCCGTCACGCTGGAACTTCAGGTCACCGCCACGGGCTGGGACCTCCCCCTTTTCCCTTCCCTCCATACCGCATTCTGTTTCTCCCCCTCCTGGGCACGACAGTTCTACGGAACCAACATCCCCGCCGACAAACGGCGCGACATCTACCGATTCCTCCTGCAGCACCGCCTCGAACCGATGGATCTATGGAGCCAACTCGACATCGGCGAGGAGTACCTGGACGATGCCGCCGCCCACGGAAAGTCCCTCCTTTTCCTGCAGATCGACAAGAACATCCGCCAAAAGGCAGATCACTACCGCGAACTCATCGCAAAGTACCAGGGCCGCATGAAGCCCATTTTCTTCGGATATGACGAGGTCCTGGTGCAGACGGGAGGACGTAAACTCTCCGACATGCAGCGCGACTACCAAATTGCCCACGAACTCTTCCCCGAAATCCCGCGTCTGAATACCGCCAGGGTGGACGAGCGCCTCTTCGGATATGTCGATATCTGGTGTCCCAAGTTCAATAATTTTGATGCGTCGGATGCCGCGAAGCGCAAGGCTCTGGGGGAGGGGGTCTGGTGGTATCCGACGGAGCATCCGCCCAAGCCATTTGCCAATTTCAACCTGGACCAGCCTGGCATCGACCCGCGCATCCTTCCATGGATGTCCTGGAAACTCGGCATCACCGGCATCCTCTACTGGGGGCTCAATCGCGAATGGCTCACCAATTCCCCCACCGAGGCGAAACTCGGCTTGCAGGAGGAGTTCCAGGAACGCGGGTTGACCTGGCTCACGTCCGAGGTCCAGCAGAAACTCCTCAGAGGGGAAGTTCATTGGCCGGATATTCCCTGGATTCCCTATTTCCGCAGCGTGTTCAACCCACGGCACATCGCAAATGAGCCTGGCGGCGGCAACCTTCTTTATCCCGCGCCAGATTTCCAGGTATGGCCCTCTATCCGTCTCAAGAACCTCCGCGACGGCCTCCAGGACTACGAATACCTCGTGATGCTCCAAAAGGAGGCCGCGCGTCTTCGCGAACTCGGCAACCAGACTCTCGCGCAGGAATGCGAGACCATCCTGCGGCTGGACGATTCGCTCGTCAAGGACGCCACCCACTACACAAAGCACCCAGAGGAACTGTACTCCTACCGCCAGCTCCTCCTCTTTGCAATTCAAAACGCACGCAAGCAATAGAAGCTATCGCAAAACACTTTTTAGTCCACAGAATACACAGAATAAACAGAAAGGCCTTCCACCACAAAGCGGCGGAGATAGCCTTTGTATTTTATTTCATATCAAGGGTTTGGCCGCGCGACAGCGCGGCCAAACATGTCTGTGTATTCTGTGTATTCTGTGGACTCGGGGTTGTAATTGTCGCTACAGTTCCGTGAAAGCGGGGGTAGCGAGGAAGGTGCGGTCGATTCGTTTCATAAAGCCGGTGAGGACGGTGCCCGGTCCAAATTCGGCGGTGCGTTGGCAGTGGTTCATGATGTTGCGTGCGCACGATTCCCAGCGGACGCTGGAGGCAACTTGCTTTTGCAAGTTTTCGCGAATCTGGTCGGGGTTGCTGACAGCCTCGCCGACCACGTTTTGCACGAATATGGTCTGCGGTGGTTGGATATTCACCTTAGCGAGCACTTTTCCGAACTCTTCGGCTGCGGGAGTCATCAGGCGGGAGTGGTAGGCGCCTGCGACGGTCAGTTTGACGGCGCGGAGGCATTTCGGGGCCAGCAGTTCCACGGCGCGGTCCAGGCGTTCATGTTCGCCGCTGATGACGATTTGTCCAGGGCAGTTGTAGTTTGCGACGTCAATGCCGCAATCTGCGCAAATCTGTTCGATTTCCTCGGGTTTGCCCGCAATGACGGCAGCCATCCCGCCCGGATTGCTTTGGCAGCAGGCGTCCATTAGGCGTCCGCGTTCGGCAACGAGTGCAAGTGCAGTCTCGAAAGAGAATACGCCTGCTGCGCAGGCTGCCGCAAATTCGCCCAGGCTCAGGCCACCGCAGGCGGCGGGCGGCGGGTTTCCGGCTTCCAGCCAGGCAGCGCGGCAGGCCATCGAAACCGTGAAGATTGCTGGCTGGCAGACTGCGCACGGCGTCAGTTCCTCGGTGGTACCCTCGAAGCACAGGCGCGAAATGGAGTATCCCAGCACCTTGTCCGCCGTCGCGAACACCTGGCGTGCTGCAGGGCTTGCCTCGGAAAGTTTCTTTCCCATTCCGGAAAACTGTGCTCCCTGCCCTGCAAACAAATATCCGATTTGTTCCATTATTCTTGAAAGTGGTTAGTGGTTAGTGGCTAGTGGCTAGTAACTCTAAGGGGCACAACTCTGAATGGTCTTTAGGAGTTGTGCCCCTAAGATCCCCCAAGAGTTGTGCCCCTAAGAGCCGTGCTTGTGCTAAATGATGCTCAGGTTTTTGACCTTTTCGGCAATGGTGTCATTGACGCGAAGGCGCGCGAAGTCCCCGGCGGCGCGAATGCCATTGCGGACGGTCTTGCCGTCCGAGTTGCCGTGTCCGATGAGGCAGACGCCGGCGACACCCAGAAGCGGTGCACCACCGACTTCCGAGGGATCCGTCACCTTCTTCAATTCCTGGAAGGCGCCTTTGCACAGCAACGCGCCCAGTTTCCAGGTTAAACGCTGCATCAGCGAACGCTTTACGATGTGACCGACCGCCTTCGCCAGGCATTCCGAACTCTTCAGCAAAATGTTCCCGACAAAACCATCGCAGACGATGACATCGACATCTCCCTGGAAGACATCGTGTCCTTCGATGTTTCCGATGAAGTTGATTTCGCCGATTTCCTTGGCGCGCGTGAGGAGTTTGAAGGTGTCTTGCACCTGCTTGTTTCCCTTCGTGTCTTCCGTTCCGTTGGAGAGCAGACCGACACGCGGGTTCTTGCGCTTCAGGACCGTAGACATGTAGATGCTGCCCATCAGCGCAAAATGCAGCAGATTGATGGGGGCGCAGTCCACCGTCGCGCCAGAATCGACCAGCAGGAACGGTGCCTTTTCCGTAGGCATCAGGGTGGCGATGCAGGGACGTTCGATGCCCTTGAGCATGCGCCACTTGAAGAAAGCCGCAGCCACAGCCGCGCCCGTGTTTCCTGCGCTGAAGACCGCTTCGGCACGGCCATTGCGGTACAAATCCATGCAGACGGAAATCGAGGAGTCGCGTTTGCTGCGGATGGCGCTCACGGGGTGGTCGTTCATCGTGACCACCTGCGTCGCGTTCACAATCTCCAGACGGGGATCGTCCTTTTTGCCGAGCGCCTCGATTTTCTGCGCGAGCATTTCAGATGGTCCCACCAGAAGCAGACGATAGCGTTCACCGAACAAATCCAAGGCTTCGTTGACGCCATCAAGGATGGCATCGGGAGCCTTGTCCCCGCCCATCATGTCAACTGCTATGCTGATGCTGGAGGCCATCTAGGATCCTGGGTTTACTGTTCGTCGGATTTGACGGTGATGACCTGCTTGCCGTTGTAGTTGCCGCATTTTTTGCAGACGCGGTGGGGGAGGACGGCTGCGCCGCAGTTGGTGCAGGTGGTGACCTCGATGGCCTTCAGACGGTTGGCGGCCTTGCGTTTGCGGGTAGCGCTCTTACTCTTGTGACTCTGTTGAACTGGCATGGTTTGTACTCCAAAAATAGGGGTGGATGGAACAGAAAAACCGTCGTAAGCCGGGAAGATTCAGGTTTCGTCCAACTTCAGGTTTGAGAGGACATTCCAGGGATTGTTGTCCCCATCGTCGTCCTGGTCCTGAGGTTTGCAGTCGCAGGTTCCTTCATTGAGGTTGCGTCCGCAAGTTGGGCAGAGTCCTTTGCAATCTTCGCGGCAACGAAAACTCTGTGGAAAACTTAATAATATATCCTCTCTAACATCTTCCGTCAAATCAATAGGCTCTCCTAAATTGTTTTTATAGCAATGAAAAACATTTTTGACGGTGAGATGACAGGGCGCGAAGGCCGTGCAACGGTCGCACATTGCCTGTACCACCGCGTGCAATTTCCCCCGCACCACGAACTCCTGCTGTACGGGCTGGATGTGCAAGTCAAACTCCACGGGCCCCGTCAAGTCGAACCGTTCGTCTGATTCCAATTCCAAATCGGAAAAAGGGACCTCCCCGTGCAGGGAAACTCCCTCGTCGGGCATGTTCGCCACCTGCACAATCAGCAATGGTGACGACGCATGCCCCTCGCCCATTCGGTAGTCCACGCCATCGTCCGGCAGTTCTTCTTCAAAATCTTCTCGTGTTTTCATCTCTTTTTTCATCGGTTTTTTGCCAATTCCTTGGCAATTCAGGATTCGCTGGCTATATTATAACTGTTTTTTTGAAAATGGCAATGAGGTTTGTCGCACAACGCGCCAATTCTGGTCGCGTTTTCCACGCCAGACCGAATGCCGATAACCCCCAAACAGGAACTACCATGGAAGTCAAGGACCTCAAGAACGAGAAACTGAAGAGCTGGCTGCAGTACTGGATCGACCTCTGCACCCCCGACAATGTTCACATCTGCGATGGCACCCCCGAAGAGTATGATTGCATCTGCAATATGATGGTCAAGACGGGTGCTTTCATCAAACTTGACAAACCCCAAAACTCCTACTACGCTCGCTCTGACAAAACAGACGTCGCCCGCGTCGAATCCCGTACCTTCATCTGCTCCGAGAAAGAAGAAGATGCCGGCCCGACCAACCACTGGAAGGACCCCGCCGAAATGAAGGCCGAGTTCAAAGAACTCTTCAAGGGCGTCATGGCTGGCCGCACGCTGTACGTCATCCCGTTCTCCATGGGTCCCGTGGACTCCCCCATCGCGAAGTGGGGCATTGAGATCACCGACTCCCCGTACGTCGTGGTGAACATGATCATCATGACCCGCGTCAGCAAGACCATCATCGAGCGCATTGACTCTGAAGACCACGAGTTCGTGCCGGCCGTCCACTCCGTCGGTTATCCTCTGATTGGCGACATGGCGGACATCCCCTGGCCCAGCGCTCCTGTTGACAAGAAGTACATCACCCACTTCCCCTCGACCAGCGAAATCATCTCCTTCGGTTCTGGCTACGGCGGCAACGCCCTCCTCGGTAAGAAGTGCTTCGCGCTCCGTATTGCAACCAACCTCGCCCGCAAGGAAGGCTGGCTCGCCGAGCATATGCTCATCCTCAAACTCACCAGCCCCGAAGGCAAAGTCAAGTACGTCTGCGCTGCCTTCCCGAGCGCCTGCGGCAAGACCAACCTCGCCATGGTCCGTCCGACCATCCCCGGCTGGAAAGTCCAGACCATCGGCGACGACATCGCCTGGATGAAGTTCAACGAGAAGGATGGCAAACTCCACGCCATCAACCCCGAAAACGGCTTCTTCGGCGTTGCTCCTGGCACCTCCATGAAGTCCAATCCCAACGCGATGGAAACCATCAATGCCGGTAACACCATCTTCACGAACGTCGCTCTCACCGAGGACGGCGGTGTCTGGTGGGAAGACTCCGACACCAAACCCGAGTTCCTCATCGACTGGCAGCGCCGCCCCTGGACTCCTGGTTGCAAGGACTCCGCCGGCGTCGAGCGCAAGGCGGCCCATCCCAACTCCCGCTTCACCACCCCTGCCAAGCAGTGCCCCGTCATTGCTCCGGAATGGGAAGATCCCGAGGGCGTTCCTGTGGACGCCATCCTCTTCGGCGGCCGCCGCAAGACCGTCGTTCCGCTGGTGACCGCCGCCCGTAACTGGGAACACGGCGTGTTCCTGGGCGCCACCATGTCCTCCGAAATGACCAAGGCCACCCTCGAAGGCCAGGGCCAACTCCGCTTTGACCCGTTTGCCATGCTCCCATTCTGCGGCTACAACATGGGTGACTACTTCCAGCACTGGCTCAACATCGGCAAGCACCCCGGTGCCAACCTCCCGCAGATTTTCTACGTGAACTGGTTCCGCCGCGGCGAAGACGGCCACTTCCTCTGGCCCGGATACGGCGACAACAGCCGCGTCCTCAAGTGGATCTTCGAATACTGCGATGGCAAGGCCGCCAAGAAGGAAACCGAAATCGGCTTCATGCCCGCTGACGGTGCTCTCGACCTCAATGGCATCAACGTCTCCGCCGAAGACCAGAAGGCTCTCCTCTCCGTCGACAAGGAAGGCTGGAAGAAGGCCATGCCCGAATTCGAGAAGCACTTCGAGAAATTCGGTAGCCATCTGCCCGCCGAACTGCGCGCACAACTCGACATCCTCGAAAAGAACGTCGGCTACGAAAAATAACTTGACGTTCGTGCGCTAGCACCCGTACATCCAAGCCGCTCCCAGCCCCACTGGGGGCGGCTTTTTTCGTGGCTAGGGGCTAGAGGTTCTAGAGGCTCTAGTACTCTTTTGCTTCTTCAAGGTTTTGCAGGGCCGCGCTCCGCCACGGCCCATGAGCACCCTCCCGGCACCAGCCTTGCAAAACCGACATTTAACACGCTTTGCTAGCCCCTCTAGCCCCTCTAGCCCAAAAAGAGAAAACGGAGTCCAAAACATGAAGCGTTTGTTGTTTGGTTTATTGTTATGTGTTGTTTTCTGCGGTTGCGTTCGCGTGAATACGTGTGGCGTGGCGAAGAAAAACTTTCACTTAATTCTGCTGGTGGGGCAGTCGAACATGGCGGGACGTGGGCAGGTATTGCCGGAGGACAGGGAGCCCATTCCGGGTGTGATGATGTTGAACGAAGAGAACCAGTGGGTTCCGGCGTGTCATCCGATTCATTTTGACAAGAAGGAAGCGGGTTTTGGTCTGGCGGGCGAGTTTGCGAAGGACTACCTTTCGGAACATCCTGGCGTGACGGTGGGACTGGTTCCCTGCGCGGTTGGCGGTTCTGGCATCAAGTATTGGTTTCCCGGTGTGGAATATGCCGGCGCCGGTCTGAAGAATGGTCCCGTGCATCCGTTTGACGACGCCGTTGCCCGCGTTAAAATCGCCCGCCAGGATGGTGTGTTCAAAGCCATTCTCTGGCACCAGGGCGAGGCCAATTGCAGCCTCAAGGGAGTCGAAAACTATCCTGAAATGCAGAAGCAGGTTTTGACCTCCCTGCGCGAAGCCTGCGGCGTGCCCGACTGCCCGGCCGTCATTGGCGAGGTGGGACGCTTCTTCCCGCGTTCTGGCAAACGCGCCGGCGTCGCGCTCTTCCTGAAAGCCCAGATGGACGCTCTCAAAATCTGCCCGCGCACGGGTTACGCTTCCTCCGAAGAATTGACCAGCAATCCTGACAAGACACACTTCGACCGCGAAAGCCTCATACTCTTCGGCGACCGATACTACCAGGCTTTCCGCACGCTCGAAATCACAAAATAACACGCCACCTTTTTGCGTTTGCTGCATTTGAGATAATTGCAAAACTCTTTTGAAGTCCACAGAACACACAGAATACACAGAATGCAATCCGCCGCTTCGCGGCGGCTTGCACTTTTATATTT
>JAFRLI010000259.1 GCA_017431255.1 Victivallales bacterium | reverse complement strand
GATTCGCCAAGGGAAGGCAAATCAGATTAGTTTCACATTGGGATCGACTTCGTTCTTCCACCCCTGGACGCCGTCCAGGAGGTTCATCAGTTTGCCTTGATAGCCAGACGCGCGCAGGTTGCGCACGGCAAGAATGCTGCGCTGGCCGATTTTGCAGACAAAGACGGTATCGATGGACGGATCCAGTTCCTCCTGTCTGCGAATCACCTGTCCTAGCGGTATCGTCTTTGCGTTCGGGAACTTGAAATAGGCACGCTCATGCTGTTCGCGAAGGTCGACCACCTGCACGGGTTCGTTCGCATCGAAACGCCGTTTCAGTTCCGTCGCGGAAATGGACTCCACTGGAGTGTCGTCTTGATTCTGCTTCATGCCGCAGAACTGCTCGTAGTCGATGAGTTTTGTAATGGTCGGATGCTTTCCGCAGATCGGGCATTCTGGATCCTTCTCCAACTTCAATTCGCGAAACTTCATTTTCCACGCGTCGTAGAGCAGGAGACGCCCCGTCAGCGTGTCGCCACCGCCGACCAGCAGTTTGATGACTTCGTTGGCCTGCAACATTCCGATGACGCCCGGCAGAACGCCCAGGACACCGCCTTCCGCACAGGAGGGAACCAGGCCGGGCGGCGGCGGCTCGCGGTACAGGCAACGGTAGCATGGACCTTGCTTGGCATAGAAGACGCTTGCCTGCCCCTCGAACTGGAACACCGAACCGTAGACGTTCGGTTTCCCGAGCAGCACGCAGGCGTCATTTACCAGATAGCGCGTCGGGTAGTTGTCCGTCCCATCCGCCACCACATCATACTCGCGGATGATGTCCAGCGCGTTGGCGCTTTTCAACGGCTCGTTGTAGGTGACCACGTTGACCAGCGGGTTCAGCGCACGGATGCGGTCGCGCGCGGAAGCGACTTTCGGACGGTTCACATCCCGCGTGCCGTGGATGATCTGCCGATGAAGATTCGAGATGTCGACGTTGTCGAAATCCACGAGTCCCAGGGTTCCCACGCCCGCCGCTGCCAGATAGAGCGCCAATGGCGCTCCCAGGCCACCTGTGCCGACGACCAGCACCTTCGCGCCTTTCAACTTCCTCTGCCCGTCGATGCCGATTTCAGACAGAAGAAGCTGGCGGCTGTAACGCGTGAGGTCGTCATGGTTCAGGTCGCCCCAGCGTTCTTCCGGAACGACACTTGTCATACTACTTTCGCTCATGTTTCAGCATCCTCCCGCAATGGCTGGAACGAGCATCACCGTCGCCCCTTGCGGGAGTTTCGTTTCAAGCCCGTCCAGTTTCTTGATGTTCGTTCCGTCGACGAAAACATTCACGAAACCGCGTAGTTTTCCATCGTCCTCGTAAATCTGATGCTTCAGGTCGGGGTACTGGCTTGCGAGGCTGGTAAATGCCTCTCCCACGGTGGAGCCTTCCACCTCGATTTCGGACTTGCGGTCCACAAAAGATCTCAATGCAGTCGGGATTAAAATTGTCGCGCTCATCTCAAGCCTCCTTGGTTATGGTTCGATTTCAAGAGGTTCCTGGTCAAAGGCTTCTCGGCTGGGCTGCAGGAGCCAGCTGGTCAGCTCTTCGGGCTTGCCTTCTGCCACTCGCAGAATGGCATATGAATAAAACGGCAATGCATGGTCACGGTCATAGTCCGATGGTCTGGCGGGATGGTCTGGATGCGAGTGATAGAACCCGACAATCTCAAGCCCGAGCCGACGCGCCTCCAGTTCCGCCTGCATCATCTCCTCCGCCGTAATCAGAAAACGATGGTATTGTTCGCCACTTTCACGTGCGTTGCTAATCGGTTTCAGCACCTTCCCGATATGGCTGCCGTCTATTTCACTGCCAAACAGAATCCCGCAGCATTCATTCGGATATGCCTCCGCTCCTGCCTTTCTGATTCCAGCTTCGATTTGTGTGTTCATTTTCAACATGGTCATTCCTCCCAGAATTCTGCGGAAAGATAGCGATTCCCGTTGTCGCAAAGAATGGTGACTACCACCGCGCCTGGAGGCAGCGTCTTCGCTAGTTTCAGCGCGACCGCGACATTCGCCCCGGAACTGACGCCGACCAGAAGCGCCTCCTCGTGGGCCAGTCTCCGGGTCATCGCATAGGCTTCCTCCGTCGAAACTTCCAGCTTGATATCTGCAATCGATTCATCGAAGAAGCCAGGATGGATGGTCGAGGCCATGTGTTTCATTCCCTCCAATCCATGAAAGGGCGAGTCCGGTTGCATCAGCACGGATTTCACCTGTGGATTCAAATGCTTCAGGCCGCGGCTTGTCCCCATAAAGGTTCCTGATGTGCCGGTGCCTGCCACGAAATGCGTCACACGATGCTCCGTCTGCTCCCAGATTTCGACCGCCGTGCCGTCAAAATGGGCTTTCCAGTTCGCGTCGTTGTTGTATTGGTCTGGATAGAAGTATTTTTCTGGATTCTCGGCTACCAGCTTGCGGCATTCATGGTAGGCACCGTCCGAACTTTCCAGCGGATCCGTTTCAATGATTTCCGCGCCATAGAGTTTCATCAGTTTTTTGCGTTCCTCCGTTGCGTTTGCCGGAAGGCATAATGCCACCCGATATCCCAATGCGGCACCTAGCGCCGCATAAGCGATTCCTGTGTTTCCGCTCGTCGCGTCAATGATGGTCTTGTCATGCGTCAACGCCCCGCGGGCGATTCCGTCCAGGATCATTGCCTTGGCCGCACGGTCTTTCACAGAACCGGTCGGGTTGAAATACTCCGCCTTCGCGTACAACTCCACCCCCTCCAGTTCTCTGCCTATGACCCCAAGGCGCAACAGGGGAGTGTTCCCAACCGCATCAAATAGTGTATGACTTGTCAACATGTATTTTATTCTCCCCTAACTTTCAACCAAGACTACCAAAACAGTAGTGATTAAAAAGAAAACAAAAATAATATAGTGCACTATTTCCTGTATGTCAAGTAAACCCGATTAAAATAGTTGTAATTTGAACTTTTTAAGGGGGGAGGCCTCTTCGTCCTTTGTTTTCACTGGCAACGAGAACTCGACCATCCTCCAGCCCCGCACCGGAGATGTCGCTTTCTTCACCGACTACCTGCAAGCATCCTCTCTTTTCGCGTAGTCACGTGCCTGTAGACTTTGCTTCCCCTCGCGTGCGAATGACGTGCGCGGGGTTTCCGACCGCGATGCTGCGAGGCGGGATGCTTTTCGTGACAATCGAACCGGCTCCGACCACGCTGCCCGTGCCGATGCGCACGCCTGGCAGCAGGACACAGTTCGAGGCAATCCATACGTCATCTTCTATCACGACACCCTTCGGTTCCGACATTCCCTGCTGGTGGATGGGGATGTCCAGGCGGTCGAAGCGGTGGTTTGCGCCGACAATCATGCAGTGGCCCGCAATCCGCACGTAGTTCCCGATGGTGATGCGGCCCTTCTCGTCATCCTTGCCGCCGTAGCCGACGATGAAGGTGTCGCTCTGCACGGAACTGTCGTGTCCAATGTGGACGTTTCCCTGCACCGAGGCACCTGGGGAAATCACCGTGCGCTCCCCGATGACCAGACGGGACTTGCGGGCGCTGACGCGCGCGTCCGGGCTGATCATTGCGCTGTCGGCGACAGTCACGTCCCCATGCCGCCGCGCCAGCCAGCGTCCCAGCCACGCACTCAGGCGCTGCCCGCGGGTCTTGCCGCCGGCGATGTTCGCCCCATCCGTCAGCCAGTTGTCGAAGATGCTCATTCGCGGAACTCCGGGACTGCCATTTCGGCGACGTAGGCTAGGCCGTCCTCCAGCACGTTGAAATGCAGGCGGCGACCGTCTCGTGAGAACACGGGATGGTGGCAGACGCGGTATTCGTTGCGGAAGCATCCCTGCGGCTTGTTCGGGACGGAGTTCCCGAAGTAGTCGATGGCGAGCAGCTTCCCGTCCGTCTTGCGCCAGAACTCGATGGAGCCGGAGCCATAGTCGTCTGTGACATCGAGGGCCGGGTCCAGTGGGGAAACGGAGGGATGGCCGCCCCAGCGGGTGGTCAGATGGAGGCGCTTGAGGCCCGTGCCGTCGTAGTTCACTTCGGCGAGCGGTGGCTGTTGTCCCTGCTCGAAGACGCGGTAGCCGATGAGTTTCTTGTTGTCGGGCTGGAAACTCCAGTGGACCCCGCCCCCGTGCAAATCCAGTGCGAGGTGCAAATCGGTAAAGTCATGCTTGCAGGTGTAAATCATCGTCACTTTGGGTTCGCCACGTTCTTTGACAACGCAGTGATTGCCGAAGTGAATCATCATGCGGGAGCCGTCGGGACTCCATCGAATGCAGTAGGTCATCAAGGTGAGGCCCTGGGGCGTGCCGTTTTTGCGGGCGAGTTCGCGGTCGAGTTCGAGCAGGCGGTCTTTTTCGGGGTGCATGTCCAGGAAGTCCTGCACGCTGAGACGAAGCTTGCGTGTGCGCGTCGCAAAGTCATATTCAAAGACGCCGTGCTTGTCCCGCGCTTCGAAGGGGACGGGAGCCAGGGCGGGGTTGTATTTCATATACCCGTAGCCGGCGGCGTAGAGCATGCCGAGAAGGCAGCCCAGGACGGGTTCGCCGTCGGGCGGTGCGCCCTCGAAATCGCCGTCGATTGCGACTTCGGTACCCGTGGCAAGTTCGTGGCGGATGACCTGCGGTTGCGTGAGGGAACCGCCTTGGTAGTACACATAGCGGCAGTCGGGACTCCAGGTCTGCCAGAAGCCCGTGTGGAAGAAACTGGATTCCACGGGATGGTGCCCAAACTCCTGCTGGACTTTGCCGTCGGGACCCAGGACATACACGGCGCCGATGCGGGTTGTCAAGTCACAGCCTGCGAGCAGGATGCGACCTGAGCCGTCGGGTGCTTCCGGTGTCGTCGTGTAATAACTCAAAATGCACCATTTCCCTGGCACTTGCCAGCGGCGTTGAATCTGCAACTGTCCCATCGCTATCGTCCTTCGTTGTGTTTTCCATGAGAATATTGGCACATCTCTACAAAATAACCTGTCTTTCCCAAAATTGCAAATGGCGGATTGGATGGAAAGGAACGTCGGCCCCTGGAATTGCAGGAAAAAGGCGGGCTGGAGTTTGCAAATAGGGTTGTGCCCGTTACATTAAACACGTTCCCGCATTTCTGGCTGTCGTCGTCGGAAAGTGAGGCGGGCTAAGTCAGGTGTTCGTATTTGAAGGGAGAATGTCTTATGAAAATGTTCCAGGTCTCGACCTTGCAAGCCTTGATGCTTGGGTACACGAATCCCGTCATTACGGTGGCGGAATTGCTGAAGCATGGTTCGATCGGACTGGGAACGTTTCAAAATGTCGATGGGGAAATGATTGTTCTCGATGGGACCTGCTACCGTGCCAGAGAGGACGGGACCATTGTAGTCGCGGAAAATGACCGCGGCGTTCCTTTTTCGACGGTTTGCCATATGGATGTGACGAAACCAATCGAGTTTGGCGAATGCAAGAATGTCGAAACCCTGAAAACGAACCTCAACAATATCATCGATTCTCATTTCGGGCTGAACAGCATGCACATGGTGAGGATTGAAGGTTTGTTTGAACTCGTCGATGCGAGGTCCGAATCGGGATATAGTTCCATGCATGTTTCCTTGAAGTCGATCTTGCAAAAGACGCAGAAGGCGTTTCAATTCCCGAATGTCAGAGGCACGCTGGTGGGTGTCTTTTTCCCGGACTATATGGACGGAATCAATGCGTCCGGTTGGCATTTCCATTTTGTCTCAGAAGACAGAACACATGGCGGCCACGTATTTGAAATCGTGTTGCAGCAGGGAAAGGGGCTGATTTCTAAGATTAATTCCATAGAACTGAAACTTCCGGATGAACCGGTGTTCGACACCTACTCGTTGAAACAAGCCTCCAGCAAGGAAATCAAGGACGTAGAGCAGGGAAAATCCAAGGAGTAGTCCCGGAAGCGCAAGAGTGCGTTGCGTCAAAAGGACTGCAAGGAGTGGGAACCCTCGTTGTCCTGTTCCTTGGGTGCGTTGGCACTGTTTGCCCCAGGTCAAGGGAGGGAATTCCGCCATTCCAGTTCGGTTTGAATATAGGAGTGGGTGCGGAGGTAGAAACGTATGCTTTCGCTGTCGGCATGGTTGTTGCCAGGTTGGTCATTCATAATACATGTAACGAACGGTAAAGCGGAAGTAGTTGACGAGTGGCAGGTTTTCTCCGATCTTGAAATCGTATCCGGCGTAGTAGTCCCATTCCACCGGTTCGCCGTGGCGACGCCCTCCGTCCGTACGGTACGTCTTCCCTTCCAGGTCGCTGTAGGACCATACTCCCGCGTGAAACCCGTACCACGAACCGTACAGGGAATCCTCCCGAATCCATCCGTTGAGCGTGCGACGCCCTTTATCTAGGTACACGCTCTTGTGCGTCTCAAACAACGATATCCTCGGCAACTCCACCTGCCCAACGACGAAAGGCACAGCGTCAGCAAACTCAACCACAGCAATCCTTTCATGGCAACAAACCTTGCACTTTGCTGAAAAGCATCGCAGACTCCACTTTCAATAAATTAATACGAATAACAATGATGTCAAGCCGCCCGCGAAAAATAATTCCCTAGGGAAATGCATGCCCGAAAAGGAACTCCTCCATATGGTTTCGCAAGATATAGACAAAATATGACCGTTATAAGAATAAACTCCCGTCTGGAAGCCTTGGAAAGCAGGGGACTTTTGGCAGAATATCAGGAATATTTGAGGTAAAATTCTGTTTTTTAACTTTTTTTCACAATTTTGTTTGACATCTAAAAAAAGTGTGTATATTAATAACGTGAGTGATTTCATAATCACTCGCAAAAATGACCCTTCCGTTCCCGTGCTTCGGGCCGCGCGGCGCGGGACCCTGCAAAACCTGTATCCTGTCTTTTGTTCTGGAGGTAGTTATGATCATCACATATGAAAAGCGCTATGAAGCCGCAGAGCGTCTAGGGCAGTTGTTACGGGAGCAGGGGAAGAGCCTGGCGACGGCGGAATCGTGCACAGGTGGGGGGATTGCGGCGACGATTACGGCGGTTCCCGGCTCTTCGGAGTGGTTTCACGGGGCGCTGGTCACCTACACCAACCAGTGGAAACAGCAGTTTCTCGGGGTGGCGAAGGAGACCTTGGATTCTTACGGGGCGGTTTCTCGGCAGACGGTCTCCGAGATGCTCACGGGGCTTTTGAAGGCCACGAAGGTGGATTGCGGCATCGCGGTGTCGGGAATCGCGGGACCTGGCGGCGGTACCCCGTCCAAGCCAGTCGGTACCGTGTTTGTCGGAGTTGCTGACACGACGCGGCAGGTCATCCAAGAGTGTCATTTTGACGGGGATCGCGAGCAGGTCCGCGCCCAGACTATCCTCACCGCTCTGGAAATGCTTTGGAAACTATGCGAGGCATAAATAATCTCGAAAACTCTCAAAAATCGAAACAACTTGTCCAGGCGACTTGCAGAATGGAGAGTTGGAATTAGGTTAAGATTCATTCATTTCACACTTCACACTTCACCTCTTGAAGGAGTAGAGAACATGGCAAAGGAAACCAAATCCGTACCGAAGGCGGCAGAACCCGTCAGTCCCGAGGCTGCTGCCCGTGAACGCAACCTCAAAGCAGCGCTGAGCCAGATTGAAAAGGATTTCGGCAAAGGCTCCATCATGCGCCTTGGCGAACGCAACACCCAGGCCGTCCCCGTCATCTCCACCAGTTCCATGTCCTTGGACATCGCGACTGGCATCGGCGGCGTCCCCCGCGGACGCATCATCGAAATCTACGGTCCCGAATCCTCCGGAAAAACCACCGTCTGCCTGCATGTCGTTGCCAATGCGCAAAAGGCCGGCGGGACCTGTGCGTTCATCGATACCGAGCATGCACTCGACCCACGATATGCAAAGGTCATCGGCGTCGATACCGACAACCTTCTCATCTCGCAGCCCGATTGCGGGGAAGACGCCCTCAACATCGCCGATACCCTGGTGCGCTCCAACGCCATCGACGTGCTGATCGTCGACTCCGTTGCCGCACTGGTACCACGCGCGGAAATCGAAGGCGAAATGGGGGACAACCACGTCGGACTCCAGGCGCGTTTGATGTCCCAGGCACTCCGAAAACTCACGGCCATCATCGCCAAGAGCAACACCTGCGTCATCTTCACCAACCAAATACGCGAGAAAATCGGTGTGATGTTCGGCTCGCCGGAAACCACGACTGGCGGACGCGCACTCAAATTCTATGCGTCGCTTCGAATGGACATTCGCCGCGTCGCCTCCATCAAGGCACCTGACGGCACGCCCCAGGGCTCGCATGTCAAGGTCAAAATCGTCAAGAACAAACTTGCGCCACCCTTTATGGAATGCGAGTTTGACATCATGTACAACGAGGGCATTTCGCGTTCTGGCTCGTTGCTGGATGTTGCGCTCAACCTCAAGGTCATCGAAAAGCGCGGTTCCTGGTTCTCCTTTGGCGATATCCAGATCGGACAGGGACGCGAACAAACCAAGAAGGCGCTCGACCAGGATCCCGCCCTCATGGAGCAAATCGCCGCAAAGGTCCGCGAAAAACTTCCTTCCAGCCAGAATCCACCTCCCCAGGCCGATGAAATCGACGAAGACCCCATCCTCGCCGAAGCCACCACCGAGGAGAATAACTAGGCTAGAGGGGCTAGAGGGGCTAGAGGAGCTAGAGGGGCTAGAGGAGCTAGAGGGGCTAGAGGGGCTAGAGGGGCTAGAGGTTTTGCAGGCCGCGCTCCGCGCGGCCCCTAGCCCGCCCTCCAGGTTCTCTAGCCCGCCCGGCCAGCCAGCCCGCTACCATTTCAAGGTTTTGCAGGGCCGCGCTCCGCGCGGCCCCTAGCCGCCAGCCCACCAGCCTCTTGCCAAAACACCACTATGATACCAGAAGAACACGACCACGAACACTGCG
>JAFRLI010000258.1 GCA_017431255.1 Victivallales bacterium | reverse complement strand
TCAAGTCGGCAATGTAATTTAATTATCAACTTCTGCCCCATCGGGGCAAAAGTTAGTGAACATACGATCGCTTTAAAATCCCCCTTTATACATTAAGGGGGATCAGAAAAAGAGGTGATGAAATAATGAGTATAGTGTCAGACGCACTGGATTCCTTGAAAAGTTGGTTTAAAGACACTCTTGCGGATGGTATAGTTGGCTCTTTACAGCTTACCTGTGATACCCTTAACAATACTTTTAATACAAGCAATCAGGGAATTATGAAAAATCTTCTTAATTCCACTCCCGATAAGTTTACAGGCTCAACAGCAACTGCCCCGTTCCAAAGCCCCCTGCCCCGCTCCATTCCAAAGCCCCCGCTCCCCCGCACCCCTGCTCCCCTACCCTGCCCGCAATGGCATCAGCGGGAGAAATGGCCGCCCTGCGCGTGGAGCAGTTGGTCGAAGGCAGGCAGTGCAGGCGGGAGTTCGGTGCAGGCGAGGAGGCATTGACCGATGCCCGTGGTGAGTTGGAAGAAGGCGGCGCGCCGGGAGGCGTCGAGTTCGCCGATGACGTCGTCAATGAGCATCGTGACCATTGCATCGCCTTTGGTACGGCAGATGAGGCGCAGGGTGGCGAGGCGGAGTGCCAGAGAGGCGAGTCGGCATTCGCCCTGGGAGGAGAACCGTTGCATGGAGAGGTTTCCGAGGAGGCAGGAGAAGTCGGAGTGATGTGGACCGATGGTGGTAGTGCCGCGTTTGCAGTCGCGCTCGTAGCATTCCTGAAGTCCGTCGTAGAATTCCTGCTGGATTTCCGGAAGGGAGCGGTCGTGTTCCTGCATGAGGAATCCCGAGAGACGGGATAGGTACTTGACGGAGAGAATGCGGTCGTCGTGCAGAAGGTCTGGCGAGAGTTCTGCCAGGATGTCGTTGAGTTTTTGCACAAAGCGATGCCGTTCCACCTCGATTTGGGCACCCTCGCTGGCGAGGGCGTGGTCATACGCCGTAATCATTGCGCGCGGATACTTGGACTGGTCCTTGAGCATTACATTCCGACTGTGCAAAGCTTCCTGGTATGCCTGCAAATGCTTCAAGTACAAGGGGGACACCTGGCTCGCCGTGATGTCCAGCAAACGACGTCGCATCGAAGGCGAACCCTGCACCAGCCGCAAATCCTCGGGAATGAAACTCACGCACAGGAACTGGTTGATGAAGTCGCTGGCGCGGTACACGGGAGTGGAGTTCACCTGCAGTTTCCGCTGGTCGCCGTAGTTGACCGCCAAATCGATGCCGAGAGTGGAATCATCGTCCACGTGTCCTTTGAGCAGGAAGAAGGAACGCTTCCACTGCCGCAAATCATTGATTTCGGTGGTGCGGAACGAGCGCAGCAACGAGAGATAACTCACCGCTTCCAGCAGGTTGGTCTTGCCCTGCCCGTTGGGTCCCACAATGCAGTTCAGACCAGGCGCAAAAGAGACGGTTTCCTGGTCGATGTTGCGGAAGTTCTTGATGGAAATCTCAGTAAGCACGAAACGGAGTTATGCGTCAAGACGAAGATTTTGCTGCCGGAGTCTTTCGCGGACCGGGGCATATTCTGGGAGGCGATGGGCAGCGGCGGCGAGGGCGGCGATAGTCCCTGCGGCCTGCCCCGTCGCAAAGCACTGTCCCATCAGACGAATGGCAGAGACGGCACGCGGCTCGACGCTGATGGCTCGCCCGCCGACGGCCAAATTGTCGCATTCTGGCGAAAGCAGTGCCCCGTAGGGAATCCCCCGCAACCCCGTCTGGGAATGTGCCCAGGACTGCGTGAAAGCAGAGGTTCCATGTCCCCCGTAACTACGCATGCCGACGGCGACGGGTTCCGCCACGGGCGTCCCTTCGTCCAAATCCGCGCAAGTGATGGTTTCCCGCCCCACGAGTTGGCGTCCATTGCGGACGCCGATGGCGGGCGCAGAACATTCCAGGATGCAGTTGCGGAATTCGGGAAGGTTGTTGCGGAGCCAATCCAAGATAACGGGGACCTGTTCGCGCAGTTCGATGTCCATTCGCGTGAGATCAGCGGGGTCGAAGGAATCACCATCGATGAGGGTAATATTCAAGAGGAAGTCCCCGTTCATGCCAGAAGGATGGAGCATGAAGGCGTTTTGAGCGGGGAATGGGAAGGAAGCGCTGATGGTGCGGAAACGCTGCTTGATTTCGGCAACGTCAAACGGTTCCAGATTGCGGACGCGAAGCATGACGGTCTTGGTCATGCGTTCTTCTGGTGAGGGAAGGCGTACTGGTAAACCTGCCAGATGTGCCAGAAGCGCGTCGCCCGTGCAATCCACGAAGGCTTGTGCAGGAAGCGTGAGATTTTCGCCGGCGCAGAATGCCTTTAGACTGCGCAAGTTGCGTTCTTCGCGTTCGCAGCCGTAGACCGTGCAATAGGCAAGCAAATCGACCTTGGCCTCACGCAGCATTTGCGTCGCCTCCCACGCAATCTCCTCCTCCGAACTGATGATTTCCTCCGTGATGGGACCTTCTGCGATGTCTTTACGGAAGGACTTTTTGAACATTGCGACCCCGCGTCGCGCCAGGCGGCGAATCAACTCCTCCCCTATCCCGCTCAAGATTTGCTGCCCCGATGCCGCACATCCCATGATTCCCGGACACCCGC
The DNA here is from genome assembly GCA_017431255.1 of Victivallales bacterium. Classification (GTDB taxonomy): domain Bacteria; phylum Verrucomicrobiota; class Lentisphaeria; order Oligosphaerales; family Oligosphaeraceae; genus RGIG2581. The sequence continues at coordinate 336 of JAFRLI010000258.1, read as the reverse complement.
AACGTACCGCCACGCCACCGGGACGCGAACTCTGCTCCAGCAACAACACCTTCGCCCCACAACGCGACGCTGCGATCGCGGCCCCGATCCCCGATGGACCAGCACCCGCTACCAGGACATCATATTTCGTCTCAGCTGACCACATCGCATTCGCTCCTGAATATGGAAATCCTCGCAAACTCTCATCCCAATCACCACCCGCCGATGGCTGTTTTGGAAATCCCTTGAGGTAGTTGCAAAACTCATTTTTGAGTCCACAGAACACACAGAATACACAGAAGGCAATCCGCCGCTTCGCGGCGGCTTGCACTTTGTATTTTGTTTTATATCAAGTGT
>JAFRLI010000257.1 GCA_017431255.1 Victivallales bacterium | reverse complement strand
GTGAAGAAGTCAGTGCGTCGCGCCGGGAAGGCGGTTGGGATGAGGATTTTTGCGATTCCTCTATTGTGGGGAGGAGTGTCCGTGGCGTTCGCGGTAGGCACCTGGCGTGAGACCGTTGTGGGCGTGTTTAAAGGCGAGGGAGAGGGAGACGGCGGAGGAGTAGCCGGTCTGTTTGGCAATGCGGTTGAGGGAGTCGTCAGTGCGTTCGAGAAGTTGCCGCACGCGATTGAGTTTGAGTTCGACAAGGATTTGCCCGATGGAGGTCCGAAGGTGCTTTTTGGTCAGTTGTTGCAGCATGGAAACGGAGAGTCCCGCGTGTCGTGCGGCCTGGGCGACGCCTGCCTCCATATAGTGCTTTCGTAGAAAACGGACCGCTTCGAGGAGGCGGGAATCGGGGACGGCGAGAATGTCGGTGCTGGCAGCGGATACGATGCTGGAGGGGGCGACGAGCACGGGGCGTGCGGGAGGCGGGTTCCCCTGGAGCATGCTCTGGAGGGTTTCGGCCATGCGTTGTCCCAGAACGATGTGTTCTCCGCTGACGTAGGAGAAGGTGAAGTTTCCGTAGGCGAGTTCTTCGGTTTGTTCGGTGTTGCTGAGGATGGCGATGTCTTCGGGCACGCGGAGACCCTCTGCCATGGCAGCTCGATAGATCATGGCCGACGTGGTGGGAGTGGAGCAATAGATTGCCTTTGGATGAGAACTGGCTGCCAGGAAACGCCGTAGGCGTGTCATCATTTGTCCATAGGAAGATTCCCGCGTTTTGTTGTGTAATACCAAACATTCGATGGGGATCCCTTCACGGGAATAAACTTCCTGCAGTGCACGGGCGGGGGAAATGGGGCATCCGCACACATCGTAGTCATAGTATCGAAGACAAACAATCGACAGACGCTCAAATCCCAATCTTGCAAAATACTCCTTCACCAGGCGGGCTGCCTCCCATTGATTGGGCATGACGGTTCCAATGTTGCCGCCAGGAACTTGATTGCGCGTCACAATCTTTAACTTATCCGCATTTTTGAGGCGGGACAACTCCCGCTTCGTCTGGTAGTCGCAGATGATGCCATCCCCGTACCACCCAGAAGGCAACTCTCCATTGCTTCCAAACTCCATTTGCCAGCCGTATTGCTTTCCGCGAGCCACGATCCCTTCCAGCAATTTCTGCGAAGGTGCCATGAACGAACACAATACCTGCGGATGTTCCATCTTTGAGACTCCTCCTTGACGGGCTAGACAGCCTAGACAGCCTAAAAAATCTAGAAATTAACAATAATATATACGTCTATACGTTTTTTATCTATTTTCAAACTGATTTTTTTGTGTAAATTAATATCTGATGGTTTGGTCTTTTCCCGGTCTATGTGATTTTCCCTAGTTTCCACCACAAAACAATCGTTCTACATGAAGCCAGTTTGTTTCATCTTATTGCTTGCGGTGTCGTTGCTTGCACAACAGGCAACGCTGGAATTGCCACCGCGTGAGTTGACGCAGAAGGAGGCGGAGATTGCCAACCGCCCGACGCCGACGTCCCTGCTTTTGAAAACCCTGAAGCCTGCAGACCGTTCTGGCATTCAGCCCGTTTCTGGCATGAGAAATGTTTTGGAGTATGGTGCGGTTGGTGACGGCAAGACGAAAGACACGAAGGCCATCCAGGCCGCGCTGGACGCAGGCGGCATTGTCCATTTCCCGCCAGGAATCTATCTGTCGGGCAGCGTCTACCTGCGTTCCAACGGCGGGCTTGATCTTGCACCTGGTGCGCTCTTGCTTGCCAGTCCCGATGAAGCGGACTACAACGCCGTCGATTTCTGCCCGCAGAATCGACCATCTCAGTACAGCAAGGTTCAAATCGCCAACAGCGACGTCATCACAGGCGTGCATCTTGTCATCGGCGTTGGCGTGCAAAACGTGGTCATTCGAGGTGGTGGCGCGATTTCGGGCAACCGCGAGGCGTTCTATGACATCCCGAAAGATCCGCGTCTCATCTGGCGCAGCCAGTACATCAAGTGGCGTCCCGCCGAAACCGTCTGGATTTGCGAAGGAAGCGATATCACCGTTCAGGATGTCCGTCTCTATGATGCTCCCTTCTGGACCTGCCTCATCCAAGGATGCAACAATGTCCGCATCGACCGCGTCACGGTCGATATGCACCAATGGACCCGCAACGGCGATGGCATCACCATCGACGGCTGCAAGAACGCGGTCGTCACCAACTGCTTTGTGCGCTCGGGCGACGATTGCATTGTCATCAAGGACGATCACCGCCGATTGACGAAGGGGCAGCCCTGCGAGAACGTCATCGTCTCCAATTGCGTGCTGGATTCGATTTGCGGCGGCGTGCGCATCGGGGTCGGCAACGGCGCGATGAGGAACATCCTCTGCGAAAATCTCCACATCTATTCTCGTATCGGCTGTTATCTTGGCATCAACTGGGGAATGGTCTATTTGGTCGAAAACGTTACTTTCAGCAACATTATTCTAGACTGCGAAACCGCAGTTGCCATCTACCGCAGCGACAACCAACTCAAGCGTCCGCCACAGGACATTTCCCTGCGTCATCTCCGTTTCCGAAACATCCGAGGAACCGCCATGCGAGCTTTCATCGTCGATGCCAACTTCCCCGTCCAGGATGTCGTAATCGAAGACTTTGAAATCACCCTTCGCGGCCCCGATTATTCTCGTTGCCCCTACCGAGAATTGCCCAAGAACAGGGCTCCCGTAGAACTTCATCGAATCGACGGTCTTTCCATCTCTAAAATGCGTGTCATTTGGGACAGACCGAACGACTGCTTCACTTCCCCCATCAATCTCTCCGAAATCAGTCATCTCAAAATCGACGATTGCGACTTTGGCGGGCGTCCCGAATGGGGCGGCCCCCAGGGATACCCCCTTCCCACCGAAAAAGAACTCGAATACATGGAAAAGTTCAAACAATACCGATAATTCCACCCCACATCAAAGGAGTCTTCCACCATGAAACGCAAATCCTTCACACTCATTGAATTGCTCGTGGTCATCGCGATCATCGCCATTTTGGCGGCCATGCTGTTGCCCGCCCTCGCCAAGGCGCGCAAGAAGGCACGTGCCATCTCTTGCACCAACAACCTGAAGACCGTCGGCCTCACGGCTCATATGTATTGCAACGACAACGATGGCTTCTTCCTGATGCTCGATTATAATGGCTATCCTTATTTCTACAACAACACCGCCACCAAAATGCAGACCAATGCTGCTTGGGGAACCGTTCTTCACCGCGCCGGCTATGTCGATTGTGCCCGTGTCGCCGACTATCCGCCCTTCCGTTGCACGGAACAGAAAGTACGTACGGACGCGAATTGGACTGCCTTCGAGTTCACCTATGGCGCCAACGGCGATGGCCGTTACAAGAAAACCAGCCTTTACTCCGAAAAGGCCACAGGCAGTGAAAATGGCTGGATGTTCCGCGGCGGAAAAGTCAACCCCAACTGGAGTAACAATACCAAAATCCTTCGTTTGGACCGCGCACCCTCAGATTTCATGTTTATCTTCTGTTCTCGCAAGGCGGCCCGTATCGTAGAAACCGCTCGCGTTCCGGCTCGCGGTCTCTACGGTGGCTACAATGTGATTTACGGGGGTGCCTCTGGAGCCAACTCCTGGTGGATTGTCCATGACGACAAAGCCAACTGCCTCTTTGCAGGCGGTCATGTGGAATCCGTCAACCGCCAGCAGCTTCGGGAGCGTTATGATGCTGGTGTGAGTCCCTGGCGCAGCCACGAAGATGTCAACTAAGTTTCCGAGGAATTGCAAAACTACCATTTCGGAGCAGAAATACCTTCCGCGAGATGTTTTGCAATTCCCTCTTGCTTTTCAGGGGGCCCTCTCTGTTTTCTGGAAGAACCATAGGGAGCAGACGAAATGAAGATTGGCGTGATAGGGGCTGGCGTGGCAGGATGTTGTGCTGCGTTGCAGGTTGTCCGTAGTGGTGCGTCTTGCCTGCTGGTGGAGAAGAACGGGTTGCCGGGCGGCACGCTGAGCATGGGCGGTGTCGCCCTGCCGGGATTGTTTCATGCTTGGGGAGGGCGCCAGGTCATCGCCGGCATCGGTTGGGAATTGGTGCAGGAGGCCGTTGCGCTCGCAGGAGGGAAACTGCCAGACTTTACCAAGTTCGAGATGAATCATCACTGGCTCACCCAAGTCCCCGTCAATCCAGTCCTTTTCAGCGCCCTTTGCGACCAGAAGTTCCAGGCAATGGGCGTGGATGTCCGCTATCACACCATGCTGGGAAAAGTAGAACCGCGCCAGCCGGGCTGGGAACTCACGTTGTGCGGAAAAGACGGCCTCTATTCCGAAACGGTGGACTTCCTCATCGATTGCACGGGCGACGCCAACGCCGTCAAAATGGCTAGCTACCCCATCGTGGAACCGGAGGTGTGCCAGCCGGGAACCTATTCCGTCCATTGTACGGGATATTCCCTTGAAACGGTGGATTGGGACGCCTTGCGGACAGCATTCGAGGCGGCAGAGCAGCGTGGCGAAATCCAACCAGGAGACGTTGGTTGGGCGAAGGGCTTCGCCAAGTTGTTTGTGAACCGCTATGGCGAAAATGCCAACCACATCCCCTTTGTAAACCGCCCCTCGAAAGGACGCGATAGTTATACTCGTATCGAGGTTGACGCCCGTGCGTCGCTGTTGCGTGTCTATCGTTTCCTGAAACGGCAGCCTGGCTTCGAGGACTTGGACATCCGTTTCGTGGGAATGGAGTGCGGGGTGCGCGAGAGCCGCGTCATTGTGGGAGAAACCGAGGTTACGGAAAAGGACTTCCTGTCGGGCAAGGTCTATCCTGACGCGGTATGCTACGGGTTCTATCCCGTTGATTTGCACGATATGGAGCAGGGGCTCATCAAGAGGTATCCTGCAGAAGGCGTCGTGCCGACGGTGCCGCGCGGTGCCTTGATTCCCCGTGGCAGCCGTAGCCTGCTGGCGGCGGGGCGCATCCTCGCCAGCGACCGTATGGCAAACTCCGGACTGCGCATTCAGGCAACTTGCATGGCGACCGGTCAGGCCGCCGGTGCTTTGGCGGCGCTGTGCGTCAAAACAGGCGCCACACCGCAGGAACTTCCCCAGCCTCTGCTCCGTGAGGAACTGCTTCGCAACGGGGCGATTCTTCCCCCCGAAGTCTAACCTCACAAGTTTTCACTCAACAACTGCCTATGGAAACAACTATGACCAAAAAAGCATTTCTAGGGATTGCCTTGTTGTGTGCCGTGTCCATTTCGGCTATGGGAGAAATCCTGCGCAACGTTCTCGACTATGGCGCGAAGGGAGACGGAAAAACGCTGGATACCGCCGCCATCCAAAAGGCCATCGACGCTGGCGGAATCATCCATTTCCCCGCCGGCACTTACCTTACTGGCACGATTTACCTGAAGTCCAACGGCGGGCTGGACCTGGCTCCGGGTGCCGTCATTCTGGGAAGTCCCGACAAGAAAGACTACAACGCCAGCGACTTTTGCCCGCAGAACCGCCCAGATTCCGCTGAACAAAACTGGAGCCGACACCTCAAAAAGATGACGCGCCCGATGGACTGGTCTTCTGGCGCGCATCTCATCGTCGGCCTCAATGTGCATGACATTATCATTCGCGGTCCAGGCACCATTTCGGGAAATCGGGATGCCTTCGGACCAATCGCCGTCGAGGAGCCAGAAAAGAGAGTCACAACCCCAATGCCCTGGCGCCCTGGCGAGATGATCTGGATCTGTGAAAGCGATCGCATCACCATGGATGGCATACGCCTCATCGACGCGCCTTTCTGGACTTGCGTACTCTCCATGTGCAACGAGGTCAAAGTCCGCAATCTGACCGTCGATATGAACCTATGGACCCGCAATGGCGACGGCTTCACGATTGACGGCTGCCAGAACGTCGTCATGACCAATTGCATCATCAGTGCCGCCGACGACTGCATTGTCCTGAAATCCGACCATCGCCGCACCTTCCGCAAGCAAGCCTGCGAAAACGTCTCCATCAGCAACTGCGTGCTCAAGACGACCTGCTACGGCGTCCGCGTCGGTGTCGGCAATGGCATTATGCGCAATATTCGTGTGGATAACATTGTCTGCACGGGAAGAATCGCCGCCTTTGTCGGCGTCAACTTCGGATTGGTGAAGGAGATTTCCAATGTGACGTTCTCGAACTTCACGGTCAATTGCGAGAAGGTGATTCAAGTCAAGGGGACGGATTGGGTACGGTTGAAGCGCCCCGAGGAGGATGTGCTGATTCACGACCTCCTCTTCACCAACTTCAAGGGGTCCTGTGTGAATGTGTGTGCCATCGAGCCAGATGTCCCCGTCCGGGATATCCGAGTCGAGCATTTGGACCTGAAACTACGCCAGATTGACCGCTCTCTCTGCCCCTACCGAGAACTCCCCAATCCTCCTGCTCCCATTATCGTGAAAAAAGTCCATAAACTTCACTTCAAGGATGTCCGCATCGACTGGGTTGACCCTTGGAGTTCTTTCCAGTCCCCCATCGTCGCCGAAGAGGTTTACGACCTTCGACTTGACCAGTGTGAACTCGGCGGACGAAAAATCTGGGGCACCGCCGAGTCTTTCCCAAAACCAACCGAGGAAATGATCAAATACCGCAAATCCTGGGAAAAGTTTTACTGAGTTCCTATAGGATTACTTGTGGCGGAGCGCGGCCTTGTTGTAGGTTCTGCAGGCTGCGCTCCGCGCGGCCAGAGGCGTGGGTAGGGCACGCGGAGCGCGACCAGAAGTGGGGGTAGGGCACGGGCGGAGCGCGGCCGGAGGCGGGTTCTACTCTTTGGTGCGTTTTCTCTTGGTTTTGGGAGCGGTCTTGGGTGGGGTGTCCAAGAGTGGCGGTGGGGTTTCCTTGTGTGCTTCGACACCTGCCCCGTGGAGTTCGCCGATTCCGTAACTGTTCGTGACCTCGATTTGGGTTTCAATTTTATCCCGCAGTTTGGAGACGTGGCTGATGATGCCGACGAGTTTGCCATCAGTGCGTTTGAGTTGCATAAGGAGATCGAGGGCACTGTCGAGGGAGGTCTCATCGAGCGTCCCGAAGCCTTCGTCGAGGAGTACGTTCCCCAGGCGTGCGTGCTGGCTTTGCGCGCTCATTTCGGCGAGTCCCAGTGCGAGGGCAAGACTGACCTCGAAAGCCTCGCCTCCCGAGAGATTGCGGGAGGTGCGCACAACATTGTTTCGGTAATGGTCGAGGACGTTGAGTTCCAGGGGATTGTTGTCGTCACTGACGAGTGTGAAGTGGTTTTGCAGGGAGACCAGACGGTTGGAGTTTGCGAAATGGAGCAGGTCTCGGAAGGTGTACCCCTGCGCTATTTGTCCAAATCGGTCGGTATTGCCAGTGCTTCCGAACCAGTTGTTCATGGCGGCCCAGGCACTGTAGGGTGCCATGAGTTTGTTCCATTTTTCCTGGGCGTCCGCATGGCTTTTTCGAGCTTGGTCATCGGCCTTTCGTTTGGCTTCGAGATCGAGACGGAGGGATTTGGCAGTTTCCCATTGCGACTGGAGTTCCTCCAGTCTTTTTTGATTTTTCTCGCGGTTTGCGTCTTGCGGAACTTGTTTCTGCAGTTCCTGCAATCTTAGGTAGCGTTCTTGGAGAAGTGCCTTTTTGGTTTCCAGTGCCGAATCCAACTTGCCAAGACATTCCATAAGTTCCTGGATGTGGGAAGGTTCCCTGCGCTTTCGGAGGAAATCCTGCTCTTCTGGGAACCCGAACTCGCGGAGTTTCTCTAGGAATGCATTGCGAGTCTGTTCGAGGAGCGGTTTCAGCGCGTCCAGCGCATTGCGTTCTCGCTCCTGTTCCTCGCCGTTGTGTTCCAGGGCAGCCGTTGCCTGCGTGAGCGCGGTGGCAGCGGCTTCTTTGGCGGATTGTGCCGCAGTGACGCGGTTTTCAAGAGCGTCCTTGCGAACGGAAATCAGGTCTTCGCCGAAGATTGCCTTGCGCTTGGATTTCAACTCGTTCAGTTCCTTTTCCAGGGAATCTAGCAAGACCTGTTTTTGGGAAACTCCTTCTTCGTTTCGCTGCTTGACGGCGAGGAATGCCGCCTCTGCGGCTTGGAAGTCCGCATGCGCACATTCATAGCTCTCCTGAAGTTGCAGGGCGTTCTGGAATTGTTCAATGCGTTTGTCCAGTTCTGGCGGGAGTGCCTCGTGGTTGGTCCATTCCAGTTGAAGTGCCACGCGCAATTCCTCGTGTAACGATGACTCGTCTTTCAAAATCTGTTTTTGCGTGTTCTCCACGTCCTTTTGAGCGTTGGCGCAGCCTTCTTGCAGTTTATCGAACGCTTCCCGCTTCCCGTCAAGTTTCGTTTGCGCTTTGGTGAGGTTTTCCTTGACTTTGCCCATTTCGGTCTTGATGCTTAGAAGCCGTTGTTTGGTATCGTCAATGTCCTTCAATCTTTGCTCGAGTTGTTGCACCAGTGCGTCGTATTGCGTTTTGCTGGGGATAGACACCCCCTCGCAGTACGGATGTTCGAGGGAACCGCAGAGAGGGCAGGGTTTCCCAGGATGCAGTTCCACTTGGCGTTTCTCCTCGTAGCTCGCCGCGCTGATGCAGAAGTTCTTGAGATGATTGGCGTTCAGCAAGGCCTTCTGAATCTCCTCAAGCGTCTGGCCATCATACAGTTTGTCAAGAGTTTGCTGTGCCTTCTGCTCGTTGGCTTCTACGCGTTCGCGCTCCTTCTGGTATGCTTCTAGTTCTTTTTGGAGGCTCCTCAGTTCCTTGGCGACTTTGTCACGTTCCTGTTCCTGCTTCTCCAATTGGGATTTCTTCGTGTCAAGCGCCTTTTCCGTACGGCAGAGTTCAACGCGTCGCAATTCCCAGGCTTCCTTTTTGGCGGCGAGGCGTTTGTCATCAGGGTGCTGTTTGAGATAGCGTTTTGCGTCCTCCGTTTGCTTCTGGGATTCTTCCCAGGTCTGTTGCGCTTCCTGGAAGGTGTTTTCCGCCTGGCTTTTGACTTCCTTCGCGGTGGCAAGTTCTTGCTCGGCGGTTTCTCTTTGCGAGGTGCGTTCCTGGATCGTGTGGTCCAGTTTCCCGACTTCCTCGAACAATGCGGTTTCTTTGACGCGAAACGCCTCCGTCTCCGCAAACGCCTTTTCCTGGGCTTCTTTGGTTTTCCTCTTGTTCTGTTCCTCCTGCTTCAACTCTGGCTGCTTTTGGCAAAGTTCCTCTAGCAGACGCTGGTGGCTCTGACGGTCGCGCTCTTTGGCGAGGAGTGCGTCATAGGCACTTTGGCAGTTTTGGGCGCGTAGGGCGTCCTTATGCTCGGTGCGAACAGGCTCCGCGTCGTTCCAGCGTTGTTGCGCCGCCTCCTGCTCTTGCTTCGCCTCTTGGACCGCCTGCGCCGCCTTTTCGGATGCCTGGAATGCCGCCTCCAGGTCGGTGGCGGTTGTTACCTGCTTTTCGAGGTCTTTGCATTGGGTTGTGGCGGTGATGCATTTGCCTTCCAACGCCTGGCGGTCTTGCGGATTCAAGATGGTAATCCCGTCCAAGGCAGCCTTTGCGACATCGTGTTTTTGTTTGCAATCGTTGTAGAGTGCGTTGATTTTGGTACCGATGTCGGTAAAGATGTCGATTCCCGTGATGCTGGTGAGGATTTCTGCTCGTTTATCGTTGTTGGATTTGAGGAATGCGTCGAAGCCGCCTTGCGCCAGAAGGACGCAGCGCGTGAACTGGTCCATATCCATTCCAATGAGTTGAGTAATCTGCTCTTTGGTGTCTTTGGAACTGATTTGCTGGCCGTTTTGGTAGAGGGTGTGTTCTGCTGGACGGAACGGTTGTTTGGAGCCTTGTTTGCGGCGCTGGTGCAGGAAGGAGGCCCGGTAGGAGTTCTCTCCGATGGAGAAGGTGAGTTCCGCAAGCAGTTCGTCCGTGCCCTCGCTCATAATGCCGTCGCGTTCCGGACTGATGCCGACATTCTTGCCGTTGATGCGCGGCGTGCATCCAAAGAGTGCGAGGCAGATGGCATCCAGAATGCTGGTCTTGCCAGCACCTGTGTTTCCGCAGATGAGGAAGATGCCGTTGTCGAACGCATGGTCTTCGAAGTTGATGACATGGGTTCCGTAGAGGGAATTGATATTCTTGAGGAAGAGACGCTGAAAGCGCATGGTACCGCCAGGTTTGCCGGATTTTTCGTCCTCTTTCTTCTGCGAGGGGTCTTCCGCTTTCTGGCAGGCCTGCTGAAACAGCGGTAGGTACTTCTGGAACTCCTCCTCAGAGATGTGCTGGCGGTTTTTGAGGTAGTCCGTGAAAATCTGCTCGGGAGTCGCCTGATGGAGAAGGACGGAAGGCACCTCGGGAACAGCCTCTTGCGGGGTTTCTGCTTCGGGAGGTCGTTCTTCGGGGAGGACGACCTTGACATTGGTGTCGCGGAGGCTTTCACGCAGTTGATAGACCCAGATCGGGTTCGATTTCGCTTCCGTGTAGATAGGCTTGACCCAGATGTTCTTCTGTTCCTTGCGGAACTCCTCCAGTTGCTGTTGCAGTTCTGCCAGATTTCCGCGAATGACGCGCATGGGCTGGTAGCAGGAATCGGGAATCTCCAGGCCCTGAGGATTTTGGGGGGCCTTGGTGTCCACGATGAGGACCTGGGGCGCGAACATGTTTTCCTGAAGGTTCATCGACAGCAGAGAACCTGCATAACGCCAGTGGTCGCGTCCGGCAATGCATTGCGGACGGTGAATGTGGCCCAATGCCAGATAGGCAAAACCATCTGGCAGTTCTTCCGCCGGTACGGGGAGAAGATTGCCGATGGGCTTGGAACCGTCTTTGGTGGCAGGAGTGGTTCCTTCGATGTAGAGGTGTCCCATGCCGAGGATGGGGATGTCGCGCCCTGCACGAAGGCACTCCGCCAGAGCGTAGACTTGCCGGTAGTGTTTGACAATGCCGTGCACGAGGGCTTCGTTTCGCGTGTCCCCGCTTTCGCCTTCCGGGACAAAGGGGCGTACGTCACGGTTGCGCAGGTAGGGGACTGCACATACATAGGCTTCGGGGGCTTCTTTCGGACCGAGTGCGATGACTTCCTTTTCCAGGTTGCCGGGTTCCACGTTCCCCACGATGTGGATATCCATTTGGCGCAGCAGACCACTGGGCGCCTCTAGAAAGTTCGGATTGTCGTGATTGCCGGCGATGACAATGATTTGGCGGCAGCCGGCCGCCTGCAACTGTCCCAGGAAACCATAGTAGAGGTCCTGGGATTCTGGCGAGGGGTCGCCATTGTCATAGACGTCCCCCGCCAGCAACGCCGCTTGGATTCCCTCTTCCTTTACCTTCTTTGCAAGGAACTCGAATACCTTCTGAAGTTCCCCGTTTCTGCGCTGGTTGTCCAGCGTGCACCCTAGGTGAATGTCCCCTATATGCAAAACTTTCATGTTTTCTTCCCTCCACTCGCCAGGTTTGGAAGCCGCCCGCGTTCTGCGGGCGGCAACCCAGTTCCGTTATTCGTCCTGTTCGTCGGACTTCTTGAGGAATTCGTCTCGCTCGTGTTCCATAATGGCACGGATGATGAGCGCGGGATCCTTCGCCTTCAGGCACACCTGGATAAACTTCGTGTTTCGCATCAGGTTGGACATACGACCCATCAGGTGCAGGTGCAGTTGAATCGTCTGGCTCACGATCAGGAAGAAGAGTTTGACGGGTTTCCCGTCGGGCGCGTTGAACGGAATCCCCTTGCTGGAACGTCCGATGACGACACATCCCGCTGCCTTGAGGGAGGGAACGGGGTCGCGGGGGTGTGGGATGGCAAGCCCGTTGCCGACGCCAGTGCTCAGCAGGTTCTCGCGTGCCAGGCAGTTTGCGCGCAAGGCAGGAACATCCAGAACCAGCGTGTTGAAGAGCGAGGGCACGGTCAGCTCATTGATGGCCTCTTCGACATTGGTCGCCTTCATGTTCAGGAAAATCCGCTCTTCGTTGATGAGGCGGCTCACTGGAATGGCAAACTGCGACTGCGTAAACTCCTCCAGCGGCACATCATCCGAATTGATGTGCCCCGGAAAGAAGATGTTGTCAATCTGGCTTCCGTTAAAACGCCACTGACCTCCGATTTTCACTCCCTGAATTTGACCCGTCTTCAGCATCCGCAATATCGTACGGTCGTTGACTTTCAGGTGTTCCGACAATTCTTTCAGCGTGAGAATCATGCTCGTTCTCCCTTCTTGTGTGAAATACGGTTACAAAAACTCGCATCTGCCATGACAAATCATGACATTTCTAGACAAAACTTGCACATAACAAACAATAGCACACTTTCCCCATTTGTCAAGTGCCTTATCCTCTTTTTTTCGTCTAGGAGGCTTCTCCCACTATCGCCAAGCACGAGCGGCATCGAGAATTTGGCGAATGGGGAGGTTTTGTTCCTGTGCGAGTTTGCGTGCCGCTTCGTATTCGGGAACCAGTTCGATGGTTCCGTTCGGGCGGTGAATGGCCTTGGCCTGGAGGGGACCCCAAGGCGTGCTGACGGTGGTTTGCTCGCGCGCCAGGATGTACCTTCGTCGCGTACTGGCGCGAAGACCGATGGTGCTGGCTTCGGTGAGGATTAGCGCGGCCAGCGTTTGCTCGTCCTGCGGTCGGCAAATGACCTGGAGCCCCGTGGCGGGACGGTTTTTCTTCATCTGGACGGGAGTGGAAGAGACATCCAGAGCGCCTGCTGCAAACAGTTTTTCCGAAAGGTAGCCGAACGCTTCGGGGGACATGTCGTCAATTTCGCATTCCAGTTCGGAGACGAAGTCACCGTGCAGGGATGTCGTTTCTTCTCGAAAGAGCAAGGAACGGAGCACGTTGGGCATCAGGTCAAACTCCTTTTTCCCGTGACCGTACCCCGTTCCGACGAGCGTGAGCGGGAGGCTGGGCAACGGTCCTTCTGCGAGAGCGACGAGGATGGCGGCACCCGTCGGTGTGGTAAGTTCGGACTCGATGGGCAACCTCCGCACTTCCTGACCTTCCAGAAGTTTGGCGGTCGCCGGTGCGGGAACGGGCATCAGACCATGTGCGCAACGGACGGTTCCGGAACCTATCTTGCAAACCGTGCGGTAAATCTTATCCACTCCCAATTGCTCCAGCGCCAGGCATGTCCCGAGAATGTCTGCAATCGAATCCACCGCACCGACTTCGTGGAAATGAATCTCCTCCACGCTCTTCCCGTGTATCGCAGCTTCCGCCTCCGCTAACTTGCGAAAGACACACTCCGCGCGTTCTTTTGCACGCTCCGTCGTTTCACAACGACCGATCAACTCCAAAATCTCCGACAGGCCGCGATGGACATGCTCGTGGGAATGCTCGTGCTCGTGGGAATGCTCGTGCTCGTGGGAATGCTCGTGCTCGTGGGAATGCTCGTGCTCGTGGGAATGCTCGTGCTCGTG
>JAFRLI010000256.1 GCA_017431255.1 Victivallales bacterium | reverse complement strand
TCTTGATTTGTTTTCACTTGACTGTGGCATATATTCTCCATGGGTTTGGGTTGAATACCATGAATAATATACACCGTTATTTTTAGATTTCCACCTTTTATTTACGGATAAGTTCTAAGTTCGAGCAAACCTACCTCCTCGGCAAAAAAGAGTGGTTCTAGTCCCAAGTGACCTCAATCCCAACCCAGCAGGAGTTGTAGCAGTGGACACTGTTTCAACTCCTGTTGTTTTCTCCCCAAAACTCCCCATGGTTCTATCAGCCAGTACCGTCTGAAAAACATATAAGGAAGGTGGAGGACTGCATAGCGGGAGGGGTTCCTTCCCCCTCCCGCCCCCCAAAGACACAAAACCGAACGCCCCTTGGTATCATTAAGGAATAATGCCGAGGAACTGCAAGACGGGGCAGAGATAACTGGCGCCGAAGACGCCAAGTTGTTTTGGGGTGGAAAAAGGAGTATTTGAGGCGACCAAAGCCCTTGCGGTTTGGTAACCGCGAATGATGGTAGCGCGCGTAATGGACTTTGCCTTGCGGTCAAAAAACACCTCGTTTCCGCGAACCTCGAAGGTGAAAGGAAGACCGCGCATCGTCCGGAAATCACGTCCTGCGCAGGCACAAAATTGTTCCCAGAATGCGTTTTCTTCGGGAGTATACTGTTCCGTCTTTGCGAAGCGTCCCATGGTGTGCGACCTCTGCTACAAAATCACTCCCTTTTGCAGGATGATATTCCCATACTGGCGGGTTTCTCCCGTCTGGACAATGGCAAATGCCTTGCGGGCATGCTCATAGAACGCAAACCGTTCCAGATATCCCGCCTTTTTTCCCGTGATGTGCTCGCAGATGGCGACGTATTCGTCGTCCAGGTGGTCTCCCGGCACGGGTGCCATCATCGTGACTGGTGATTCCACGTAGGAGTCCAGTTCAAACAGCGGAATGATGCCACGCAACAAGTCATCGATTTTCAAACCATCGGCACGAATGACCTGAGGACCGAGGCTGTGCGCCGGGAAATGCGCATCGGCGAGCACAATGTAGTCGCCGTGACCCATTTCGCACAACGTTTTGAGCAGTTCGGGGGAAAGAAGCGGGGAAATGCCTTTGAGCATAAGAAGGACTCCAGATTCAGTGGTTTTATGATGCTTCTTATACTATAGCCTTACCTGCCCTTCTCTGCCAGTCCCATCGCCTTTTTTCATCTTCTGGAACATTCCCCATTCTCTTTTTTCCGCAATAACCGGGAAATTTTATACAATCATATTGGAAAAATGCAACTTCTGTGCTATTGTTTGCGGAAGGAGAAGTCATTGTGAACTTCCAATAGGATGTCACAAGGGCTTTTTCTGTTTGGAAAACTTTTGCAAACGAAAAAATATGTGATAAGGAAAAGCCATGCCGATTCTATACAAATGCAATTGCGGGCAACCACTGATGGCCGACAATGCAGGAACCCAATTGACATGCCCCGCCTGCGGGCAGGTCACGACCGTCCCTGCAGAGTCCTCCCCGAACTGTGTCCTGGTCTATTTCAACGGCAGCCCGGAAGGGGGGTCCGTCATGGACAAGGAGGACTTCTTCGCCAAAGTTCAAGCGTTCCAATTGCGCGAAAATGACCTGATTTTTGACGAAGATGCCTGGAAGCCCCTCGGCGAAGTCTTCACCCTCCCCGAAGCTCCCCCGCCTCCTCCCTCCCAGAACCTTCCGGAACTGGCGACTTCCTCAAATGACCTGCCCGGCGTGGAACCCGCACCTCCCAAACCCGGCGAGGAGGGTCTTCCCAACGAAATGGAGGAGCCACCTCCCCGACCCGACCCCAATTTGCTCCGCCGTGTCGAACTCAAGGCCAAGGCATTCCTGGGAGTGCAGTTGGTGATTCTGGTTGTGGCGCTTTTGGCCGGCTGGTTCTTTGGTCTGGGCAAAATCGTGAACTATCTGCTGTGCCGTCCCGGATACGTTCTAGTGACCCATCCCGATCCCGCCAGCAACGAAAATCTTAAACTCACCTATCAGGATATCGAGTTTGAACTCCCTCCCCACAGAGGCTGCCTCCTTTCGGACATCTACACCAGCAGCCGCCACCATATGACTCTACACCTCAAAGATGCCAAGGGAAACAACAAGTTCAAAATCACCCCTCTCGTCATCCCCGGAAAAGACCTTATCTACAACACCAACCAGAAAACCACATTCGCCATCTACGACCTATACGCCCTCTCCCAGGTCCCTGTCGACCCGCATCTTCTACAGGCCATTACCAAGCAAATCTACACGGGAAAGGCGCCCGAAGGTGTCCACGAACTCATGCACTTCTTTGACCGGCAAATCAAGGCGCATTATGTTGGGACGACCAATGACCTGGTTCTCACGGAGGACCAGTACAATCTTTCCTATGCAGGAGTCAGCAAATCGATCGATTACTATGAACGGAAGAAAGGAAATAGGGATGGGGGGCAGCAATCCCAGACCTCCTCGCTGCCTGCCCTGATTCTTCCCCGGGACAATGAGAACAACTACAGCGTCCCTGCACACTTCAAGGATCTGATTTTCACCTACAACGAAGACCAACCCTTCCAGAGTTTCGCCATCTCCCAGCCTGCCTTACAAGAACCCTGCGTTCCATTCTCCACGGAGGATTTCCCCGAAACCAAGAACATCTTCCGCCTCAATCCATTCAAACCTCGTCTGAGTCTCAACTACTCCTTCAACTCAAGCGACGAAACCTATCACATCGTGTCCGCGCATGAAATGAATGCTTCCGTACGCGTCCTCAAGGACACCTACAAAGGATTCTGGAAATACCAAGCCACCCTGTACCCCATTCCAGGACGCAAGAGCAAATGGACCTGGGAATGGACCTTCACCGGCAATTTCAAACCTCAGGATTCCAAGAAGGAGCAACCCCTGAAAATCGTATACCGCATGAACCCGCAGGGGAAATCTTTCCTCACAATCGAACCGCCCGAACTCGCAAAACTCACCCCCATGCAACCTCCCAAGGGAAAACCAGGCCCACAATCCGGGAAGCCCCAACCTGGAAAGCCAGCCCCTGGAAACAAGCCGCCGACGGCTCAGGAAGCCGAAGCAGACGCCGGATTGAACCTCCTCGAAGGGTTCGAAAAGTCCCAGAAACATCATCCGCCCAAGAAACCGCATCCCCCAAAGAAGCCGCATCCGCCGAAAAAACCGCCACAGAAAAAAGGCAAGAAATAACCGATCACTCCGATGTTCCATCTGTTCGTCGCATTAGTCCTGGCCCTGAATCTATACGACTGGTGGCGTCTACGTTGCGCCTTCCTCAAACACAACCAACCTCTGGCCGTGGGTCTCCTGCTCGTCATTTTGATGCTTGTGTTGACGCCCGCGTTCGTGCGCCTGGCGAAAAGCTTACCGCCTGGTCTCCAGGAATGGTTCGCCCAGTTGAGTTGGATTTGGCTGGCATTCGCATTTATGCTGGGCTTCGCATTCCTGGTCATGGACCTCTGGAACATCGGTGTCTACGCGGTCGCCTTCCTCCCGCTCGGCGAACACTGGCTGCCCCAATGCCTGCGTTTCCTCATTTCCCCCTTTGGACAGGGCTGCGCCGCCATCGCATACCTGGGATTCGCCGCCACGTGGGGAATCCTCGAAGCGCAGTCCGTGCGCTTGAAAGAAGTGGTAGTCGAGTCTCCTCTGGTGCCTCCGACCGTCGGAGAATATCGTGTCGCCTTGATGACGGACATGCACCTGGGCCCCTCAGCAAACTGGAGCCGATTGCGACGCGTCATGCAGTTGTTTGATGACGCGAAACCAGACTTGATTTTGGACGGAGGAGACCTGGTCGAAGTCGGCGGTCATGGATCTCGTGAGCAGAAAATGGCGCAAAAACTGGCGGAACTGCACTGTACTTCCGGAAAAAAGTTTGCCGTTTTGGGAAACCACGATGTCTACGCCGGCGTCGAAAACAGCCGTACCATCCACGAACTCGCTGGCTTGCAACTTCTGGAGGAAAACACAGCCGTGATTGACGGATGGCTCTACCTCCACGGCGTCCGCGACCCAGCATTCGGCGGTCGCAAAATGCCTGGAGACGAACACCACCGTCCCACCTTCCCGCCCATCCCGGCAAACCATTTCTCCATCCTTCTGGAGCACCGCCCTGACCTCTTCCCCGAAATGCCCGCCTACTCCCTCATCCTTTCAGGACACACCCACAACGGACAGATTTTCCCATTCAACTATCTCGTCAAGTTGCAGTATCCCCGCCCCATCGGGAAACTCCTCACGCTGGAACGCGGCATCCAATTCTACAATTCTCCAGGCACGGGTGTCTGGGGACCTCCGTTCCGCCTACTCGCTCCACCGGAAGTGACCCTGTTCCTCCTCCGTCACAAGGAACCATGACTGCTCACGCCAACATCCCTCAAGACACGCCAGCCTGGAAAATCTGGACAAAGTGGCTCCTGCGAATTGCTGGCCTCTTTCTGGCTGTCTGGATGATACGGCGCCTCCTCACCCCAATGGCGGAACGAGACGGTCTTTCCTCCTTCCAGGCAATGCGCAATCTCTTCGCCGGCACGGAGGCGCACTTGGTCGCAATCGCGTTCGCCGTGTACGGATTCGTGCAGGTCCTCGGAGCCTGGCGTTGGAGGGTCCTGCTGCAAATGCAAGGCATTTCCGTCAGCGGCTGGGATGTTTTCCGCCTGACCCTCATCGGCGGTTTCTTCAACACGGTCCTGGTCGGAGCCGTCACTGGCGACCTCATCAAGATGGGGTTCATTTTGGAGCATGCGCCCCAGAAACGTCCAGAAGCAGCCTTCACGCTGGTGCTGGACCGCTATTTCGGGCTGTTTGGCCTGCTGCTGGTCGCCATGGCCACAAGCCTTGCAATGATGGCCCTCCAGCCTACGCTTTTGCAAAACCGAATCGTTCTGCTAGCGACCGTTCTCGTCTGGGCCATCGGGACCACACTTGCCTCATTCGCGTTCCTTGCCGTCTGGCGCAAACGGCTGCAACGCCTCGCGCCAGCGGCAGTTCTCCTGCGCAAAGCACGCGCCGTCCTGCCCGCAAAAGCAACCATCCTCCTTACGCGCTTGGTTCACACCGTGGACAACTGCCGCCAGGCACCACACGCCTGCTCCAAAGTCCTCCTTCTCTGCGCCATCATCCATCTCTGCCTCGGCGGGGAGGCATTCCTCCTCGGACGCGCTTTCCACGAAACCACCATGTCCCTCCTCCAATACCTTGTCGCCACCCCCATGGGAAATGCCTCCTCTATCCTTCCTCTCACCCCGGGCGGCATCGGCATCCGAGACGCCGTCACAGCCGCTCTCTTCCAGGCATTCCAGGCGAATCCCATCGACACTGCCTACCTCATCCCCCTCGCCTATACCGCCATCTTTATCGCCTGGGGGCTTCTCGGCGGTCTCTGCCTCTTCCTCCCGGCCTCCTCAAACGGCACGAAAAACCATACCACTACAGCTCCGTAATGGTATCGATTTCCACTAAGACGTTCTTGGGAAGGGTCTTCACCGCAACGCAAGACCGTGCGGGATTGGAAACGAAGTACTTCGCATAAATGCCGTTGAAGACTGCGAAGTCCCCCATGTCCGCCAAGAAACAGACGGTTTTCACAACCTTTTCCATGCTGGTCCCGGACGCCTCCAGCAGTGCCTTCACGTTTTTGCAGACTTGCTCTGCCTGCTCTTCAATCGTAGAACCGACAATCTTGCCGCTGGCAGGATCAATGGCAATCTGCCCGGATGTGTAAACCATTCCATTGGAAATGATTGCCTGAGAGTAAGGCCCGATGGCCGCCGGAGCGTTGGGGGTGGAAATGACTTTCATAGTGGCTAGTGGTGAGTGGCTAGTGGTTAGTGGTTAGTGGTTAGTGGCTAGTGGTGAGTGGCTAGTGGCTAGTGGCTAGTGGTTAGTGTTGAGAGTCGTGTCCTAAGAGTCCCCTAGGAGTTGTGCCCCTAAGAGTCCCCTAGGAGTCGTGCCCCTAGGAGTCGTGCCTCAGATGAGTTTAAGGCCGGCGTCCGTCAAAGCCTTGCGAATGGTCCAGATGTGCTCCTCGTCGCGGGTTTCGACCTCCACTCGCAGGTAGCACCCCACCACGTCCGTTCCGGCGTTCGAACGCTCATGGCTGCACATGATGACATTCCCGCCATGCGAAGCGATAATGTGCGAGACCAGTTCCAACTGCCCCGGCTTGTCCTGGAGTTCCACGGTGAACTGCATGTTGCGGCCCGTCATCAGCAGACCACGTTGAATGACGCGCGAGAGGATATTGACATCGATATTGCCTCCCGAAACGAGGCAGCACACATTCTTGCCACCGAGCGGCAGTTTGTCAAACATGATGGCAGCCATGGGGACCGCGCCCGCGCCTTCGGCGATAATCTTCTGCTTTTCGATGAGAGTGAGAATCGCGGTCGCGATTTCATCGTCATTGACCGTCACAATCTGGTCCACGTACTGCGAAACAATCGGGAACGTATTGGCACCTGCTTCCTTGACGGCGATTCCGTCCGCAATGGTCGAAACCCGTTCCAGCCGTTGCGGATGACCTTCGCGAATGGCATTGAACATCGAAGGGGCCCCCGTCGCCTGCACCCCAAAGACCTTGATGGAAGGCTTCAGTTGCTTTGCCGCGAACGCAATGCCAGAGATGAGCCCGCCGCCGCCAATGGGAACTACGATGGCGTCAAGATCGGGATTTTCCTGGAGCATTTCCAGTGCGAGAGTGCCCTGCCCCGCCATGACGGCCTCGTCGTCAAACGGATGAATGAAGGTGTAGCCTTTTTCGTCGCGGAGTTGAATGGCTCGAGCGTAGGCGTCGTCATAGACACCGGGAACCATGCAGATTTCGGCACCATAGCTGCGGGTTGCCTGAACTTTGGAGATCGGTGCGCCTTCGGGGAGGCAGATGAGGGCCTTGATCCCATTGCGCTGCGCCGCCAATGCAACCCCCTGCGCATGATTGCCCGCCGAACAGGCAATGACGCCACGCGACTTCTCTTCCCCGCTTAGCAAACTAATCTTGTAGTAGGCTCCGCGAACCTTGAACGAACCTGTCACCTGCATGCACTCCGGCTTCAGGAACACCTTGCATTTCCCACTCAAGTTCGGCGCATAGACCAGACCCGTCTGACGAGTCGCCTCACGTAATACTTGCGCGGCATCTTTCACCATGTCCAATGTCAACATACACGTTATCCTTTTCTCAATGGTTCTCCTCACTCTAACTATTTAATATAACCTGTATTTCCCTACTTGTTAGCAAGCACCCCGCAAATCGTGAAAGATTTCCCACGCCGCCACCATCCTCCCGAGGACGACCTTTCGCCTCGTTTCCCAAACCTCCATGGCATTCCAATATCCTGATGAAATCACGAATCATTTGCGAGGTGTGCATTTGCGAAATCGCAAATTGGCATTAAGTTTATAGTTTGGGAAAAAAATACCAATCGCAAATCGAAGCACAGTTTTCGGGAAAACATGAATCTCATGAGCCTTTTTTCAAAATCGCGTCCGACGAAAATGCGGATTGTGTTCCACGGCCATCCGGCCTTGCGTCGCAAATCCGAACCCGTTGAGGCATTGACGGAGGACGTCCGTGCCTTTGCCGATCGCCTGTTGGTCTCCTTGCAGGAGAGCGAGGTGCCCGGTGTTGGTCTGGCGGCCCCGCAGGTCGGTGTGAATCTCCGCATGATTGCAATTGACACGCGTCCGTCTGACAACAACATCCCGCCCAACCTCTCCCAGGGCGAGATTATGCTCAATCCTAGAATGCCGATGGTCCTCGTCAATCCGGAAATCCTCTCGTTTTCCGAGGAGACCGAAACCCTCTGCGAAGGGTGTCTGAGCCTGCCCGGAATCGACGGCGAGGTCAAACGTCCTGTCAATGTCCTGCTCAAAGCAACCTTGATGGACGGCAGCCATATCGTCGTCCAATGCGGCAATCTCCTCGCAAGATGCCTGCAACATGAAATCGACCACCTTGACGGCGTGCTCTTCATCGACCGCGCCCCCCGCGACCAGCAAAAGGAAGCCGAACACACGATGAAACTCCTGAAGAAGCGGGAACTCAAACTGGAAGAAAAGGAAAATAGTCAGTAGTTCCCATGGCCGAGTCCGAATCCAATCCAAAGAAGGTGCCTCCCACCCCCGAACTGCCGGCATGGGTCTTCCTGGTTGCGCTGTTTGTCTCGCCTGCGAAGGCGCAGATCGTGTCGCAGTTGCACCATAAATGGAGTCCCGCCCTGCCGCTGCTTCTGTTGATTCTGACGATCGCTTCCCTGTGCTCAGGAATCTCGGACTATCGTTCGTATTCGACGGCGACGCAGGAAATCGTTTCCCACATTTCGCAGGACGCCGCGCCACTGGGCATCCAGAACGGGCGCCTTGTGTGGTCCCCTGAACTTGAAACACCGTACAACTATGTGCATGAGAACTTTGCAGTCCAGATTTCGGAGAATGCCATCACGCCGTCTCCGCACCGCAAGGCGATCTCCTCGGGTGCCCTGCAGGGGCTTCTGTTCACGCCCACGGAGGTACGTTACTGGCTTGCGCTCGAGCAAGGGGAACCGATGGAGCGTGTTCTGCTGGACCAAACGCAATTGCGTACCCTGGAACGTAGTTTCGGCGAACGCGGCACGGGTATGTTCCAACCGGAAGAACTCGCCTCCTTTGCAAGCACGCTCTGCAAGGCACTGCTCCCTGTCGTCTGCGGCCTCCATTTCCTGCTCTATCTCAAAACCATCCTTTTCTGCCTCATCGTCTTTGCCATCAGTTCCCTCCTCTTTCACCGCGAAGTCCGCCGCAACCTCCGAGACGTGCTCCTCGTCTCGCTCGGTTGCAGCATCCCCGCTTCCATCGTCGCATTCCTCTGGTATGCTGCCGCTCCCGCCAGTTGGGGGTTTGACAATATTTACTGCGTCGCTTTCCTCCTCTACCTTGGCATTGTTTTCTGGGACGCAAAAACATCCGTAATCTCAGAACCGAAACAATAGGATTTTCCCTATGAACAATCAAGACATCATTGACAAGTTTTTCGAACAAGTCCGCAACGCCTTCACCTGGCTCGGCGGCGAAACCACGAAAATGGCAAAGGCTACGGACAAGGCGCAGTTCGATGTGGACGCCGCCTTCACCCTCCAACTTGTCTTCCTTTTCCTCCTCCTCTTTGGCTCCGCATGCTGGGCCGCCTCCATCGCCTCCGCTCGGCGACACAACCCTCTCCCCCATTTCCTGCTCGGATTCTTCCTCCCTTGGATCTATCCCCTCGTCATTCTCTTCACAATGGACATCGAGGGCGAAAGAGAACGCCGCAAGAAAATGCAGCAGGCCGCACAGGAAAAAGCCGAAGCCGAAGAACAGCGCAAACGCGATATCGCCATCAACTCCCAGAACGCCTCTGGCGACGCAGCACCAGCCGCCGCGGAAGAAGAGCCCACGGAAGGCGTTGACCAGGCACGCTTCCGCAAACTTGCACGCAATCCCGACGGCTCCCTCGCCGGACCCTGGGACGTCGTCTTCAACAACATCCAAGTCCACGTCGTCTACATCATCGAGGCTCTGCCGCAGGTCGTCCATGTCGCCTGCCTCGACGAAAAGGGCGCCGTCGTCCAGATGCGAATACCCTACGCCAAAATCGATTTCTGGAACGAGGCCGAACGCACGGAGGCGGACACGGCCGCCATCGCCGCCCGCGGCGTCACTGCTCACAATGAATAATTCATACTGATAGGAGTTCACCACATGTTTGCACCACAAGAAAGCAATGCCTCCTTCCCCGCAATGGAAGAGGAGGTTCTGAAGTTCTGGAACGAAACCAACGCCTTCTCACGCTCCCTGGAGAACCGCCGCGGCGCACAACCCTACGTCTTCTATGATGGACCTCCCTTTGCAACGGGGCTTCCGCACTACGGACACCTGCTTGCCGGCACGATCAAGGACGTCGTCCCACGCTACCAGACCATGCGCGGGAAATATGTCGAGCGCGTCTTCGGCTGGGACACCCACGGCCTCCCCATCGAGGCACTCGCACAGAAGGAACTCGGTCTCGCCGGCGCGCCCGCCATCCTCAGGGCCGGTGTCGACGTCTTCAACGAAAAATGCCGCTCCATGGTTTCCAAATACGTCTCCGAATGGAAGACCATCGTGAACCGCATGGGACGCTGGGTGGACTTTGAACACGGCTACAAAACCATGGACAAGACCTTCATGGAGACCATCTGGTGGGTCTTCAAGCAACTCTGGGACCAAGGACGCGTCTACCGCGCGTTCCGAATCGTCCCCTACTCCTGGAAACTCTGCACACCTCTCTCCAACAATGAG
Source organism: Victivallales bacterium (assembly GCA_017431255.1). Lineage (GTDB taxonomy): Bacteria > Verrucomicrobiota > Lentisphaeria > Oligosphaerales > Oligosphaeraceae > RGIG2581. The sequence goes on along the minus strand of JAFRLI010000256.1, from coordinate 4,144 downwards.
GCCAGCGCCAACTACAAGGATGTCCAGGACCCCACCGTCACCGTCCGCATGAAAATCACGGACCGCACCTTCCCTGGAACCGAAGGACTCACCGTCTACGTCTGCATCTGGACCACCACACCCTGGACGCTCCCCGAAAACCTCGCGGCCTGCGTCGGCCCTGACATCGACTACGTCATCGTCAAGGACGGCGACACCTCCGACGCGTACATCCTCGCCAAGGAGCGCCTCCACGCCTACTACAAAAAGCCCGAGGAGTACACCGTCCTCTACGAGTGCAAGGGGCGCGAACTCGTCGGCGCGCACTACGAACCCATCTTCCCCTATTTCAAGGACACTCCCAACGCCTTCCGCATCGTGATGGACGAATACGTCACCACCACGGACGGTACGGGCATCGTCCACCAGGCTCCCGCCTACGGAGAAGACGACTACCGCGTCTGCGCACGGGAAAACATCCCCATGGTGGATCCGCTGGACGCCTCGGCCTCCTTCACCGCCCAAGTTCCCGACTTCGTGGGAATGAATGTCAAAGAGGCGGACAAGCCCATCATCCAGTGGCTCAAAAAGCAGGGAAAACTCGTCGCGCAGTCCACCATCGTCCACAGCTATCCCTTCTGCGAACGTACGGACACGCCGCTGATCTACCGCGCCATTGACGCATGGTACGTCAAGGTCGACGACCTCCACGAGCGCATGGTTCGAAACAACTCCCAGGTGACCTGGATGCCCGCGTTCGTGGGCGAGAAGCGTTTTGCGAACTGGCTCAAGGACGCACGCGACTGGAACATCTCCCGCAACCGCTTCTGGGGTTCCTGCATCCCCATCTGGGTCAATGTCGAAGACAAGAACGACATGATTTGCGTCGGCTCCATCGCCGAACTGGAACAACTGTCCGGGCAGGAGGTTCCCGACCTCCACAAGCATTACATCGACAAAATCGAAATCCGCAAGGACGGCAAAGTCTACCGCCGCACGCCCGAGGTTCTGGACTGCTGGTTTGAATCGGGTTCGATGCCCTACGCCCAGCACCATTACCCCTTCGAAAACCGCGAAAAGGTCGAAGCCACCTTCCCAGCCGACTTCATCGCCGAAGGCCTCGACCAGACCCGCGGTTGGTTCTACTCCCTGATGATGCTTTCCACCATGCTGTTTGACAAGCCGCCGTACCGCAACGTCGTCGTCAACGGCCTCGTACTGGCGGAGGACGGGCGCAAGATGTCCAAGCACCTGCACAACTACCCGGACCCGATGGATGTCGTGAACCAATACGGTGCAGACGCAGTGCGCCTCTGCATGCTAGGCAGCCCTGTCGTGCGCGCCGAAGACCTGAAGTTCAGCGAGAACGGTGTCCGCGAAGTGATGCGTACCGTCATCATCCCGCTTTGGAACGCGCACTGCTTCCTCAACACCTACGCCCGCGTCGATGGCTGGCGTCCCGCCACCACCACGGCCCCACGCAATCCCCAAAACGAACTCGACCGCTGGGTCATCTCCCGCCTTATGGCAACAACCCGCGACATTCGCGACGCCATGGACCACTACGACCTCCAGAAGGGCGCAAACCGCTTCACGGGGTTCCTCGATGAACTCACCAACTGGTACATCCGACGTTCCCGCCGGCGCTTCTGGAAGAGCGACAACGACCAGGACAAGTTCGAGGCCTATCAGACCCTCCACTATGTCCTCGTCACCTTCTGCCAAATCGCGGCCCCCTTCATCCCCTTCATCACCGAAAAAATCTACGGCAACCTCCGCACGGACGACATGCCGGATTCCGTCCATCTCTGCGACTATCCCGAAGTGGATTCCGAACTGCTGGACGAGGCACTCAACCGCCGCATGGCCAACACGATGGCAGCGGTCAAGCTCGGGCATTTCCTGCGTACGCAATCCGTCCTGAAAGTGCGCCAGCCGCTGGCGAAAGCGGTTCTGGTCTCACCGGTTGCGGAAGTTCGCGAAGCCCTTTCGCAGATGTCGCAGGTGATTGCCGAGGAACTGAATGTGAAGGAAGTGGAACTGCAGGAAGACGAATTGGCGCTGGTCTCGTTAAGCGCGCGCGGCAACATGAAGGTCCTCGGACCCAAACTCGGGGCCCGCATGAAACTGGTCGTTCCGCTCATCCAGAAACTCACCCCCGCCGAAATCACCGCCCTGCGCAAAGGCGAAACCCTCGAACTTAAGGCCGCAGACGGCACGGTCTTCCCCATCACCCAGGAGGAAGTCGTCATCCAGCGCACCGAAAAGCCTGGCATGACCGTCGCCAATGAAGGCGATATCACCGTCGCCCTGGACACCCGCCTCACCGACGCCCTCATCCAGGAAGGCTGGGCGCGCGAAATCGTCTCCAAACTTCAGAATCTACGCAAGGAACTCAAGTTCGAAGTTGCAGACCGCATCCGCGTCCTCTACGCAGGTCCCGAGGAGTTCATGGCCGCCCTCGACGCGCAGAAAGCCTACATTGCCGCAGAAACCCTGGCTCTCAGCCTGGAACCGGGAGAGGTCTCCGACATGTCGGAGGTCGAACTCAATGGGGTCAAGGCGCGTTTCCACATTGAAAAAGCATAGGGATGTTCAACCCAAATAGGAGCCCATCATGTCCGTGACCTACACTTGCCCGCAGTGCCACATGCAAATGGATTTGGACGCCAAGATTCCGACGCTCAAATGCCCGAAATGCAAAGTCGCAATGGTGGAGGGAACCATGCCTGCCGCGCCAGCCGCTCCTACGCCTGGAATCCGCGTCGCATCTCCTGTCAACACAGCAGTGCCGACGGTGCAGGGCAGTGTCATTCCCCCGCGGGCCGTCCCTAACATGCCGATGCCGGGCATGCCCGCCATGCCGCAGGCAACGGTGCCGGGGATGCCCGCCACGCCGATGGCTCCCATCGGTCTCGCAGGAGCCACCAGTCTAGAGCAAATGATTCAAAGCCAGGCACAAATGCTCTTGGAGAACGCTCGCCTACAGGCCGCGCAACAGCAACAGGTCATCCTGGAAAAGGCAAATGCCGACGCGCAGGCAATCCTGCAGCAGGCACAGGCACGCTCCGCAGCCATGACCTCGGAACTCGAAGCCGAAAAGCAGAAAATTGCGGCGGAACGTGAGAATCTCCGCCAGGAAACCCTTGAGGCCGTCCAGAAGGACCTCGAACAACAGGTCCAGGAACTCCGAACCCAGGTCGACAAGGAAATCGACAAGAAGCGCGAAGACGCCGAAGCCAAACTCCAAGAGGAACTCGCCAAAAAACGCAAGGAAGCAGACGAAGCAACCGCAAAACTCCGCCAAGACGCGCAGGACGAGGTCGCTAAACTCAAAGAATCCGCGAAAAAGGAACTGGAGAATACCCAGAAGGAAATCGAAAACGCCAAGAAACTCGCAGCGGAAAAATCCCAGGACCTCACAGACGACCTCCTCAAAGATCCGGGAAAACTCCTCGACGATACCCAGAAAAAACTTCTGGAACAATCCAAGGCCGACGCCGAGAAAATCAAAAAAGACGCGGAAAACGAGGTTGAAAAACTCAAGAAGCAGACCGAAGCCGCCGCAAAGGCACGCCTCGCCGCCATGGACAAAGAGGCGTTCGAGCAGCGCAAACGCGAAATCGACAAGGACGCCAAGGAGAAGAAAGCCATCTTCCTCCACCTCAACATTCCCGTCTTTATCGGATTCTACGCGCTCGCGGTGGCTCTCTATTTCCAGGGTCCCCTCAAACACCTTTCCCCCAAAGCCCTCATGGCTGCCTCCTGGGCCGCATTCGCACTCCTCCTCTTCGATTTCATCTACACCCTCTTCCGTCTTCGCAAAACCCTCCAGATGCTCAAGCAAGGCCTCACCGCCCCAAAAACCGATGACGCTTCTGCCGAACTTCCCAAACCCGCTACACCAGCCAAACCCGCCCCTGCGCTAAAACCCGCTCTCGGTTCCAAACCAGCCGCCGCAAAGCCCATTGTCGCCGCAAAGCCCGCAACAGATGCCGCAAAACCTGCGACACCTGCCACTGCCGATGCATCCAAGCCCGCCGACGATGCCCCCAAGAAGCCACTCCTTGCCCCCGGCAAGAAACCGCTTCTCGCCCCCGGCAAAAAGCCCGTCCTCGCCCCCAGCAAACAGGGCCCCCCTAGCCTCAAACCCAAACAACCAGGG
>JAFRLI010000255.1 GCA_017431255.1 Victivallales bacterium | reverse complement strand
GGTTAGTGGTTAGTGGGGAGTGGTTAGTGGGGAGTGGTTAGTGGTTAGTGGGTAGTGGTTAGTGGTTAGTGGGTAGTGGTTAGTGGTTAGTGGTTAGTGGGGAGTGGTTAGTGGGGAGTGAGGAGTGGTTAGTGGGAAGTGGGGAGTGGAGAGTGGGAAGTGGGGAGTGGAGAGTGGGGAGTGGGGAGGGGAGAGTGGAGAGACAAAAAGGACAAAAAAAGGACTGAAAGGAAGGCAAGACTTGCCCAATCCTTTCAGTCCTTTCAAACAGTCAGTGCGCGTTATTTCACGGCGTCCTTGACGGCCTTGCTGGCGTCTTTGGCGGCGTCCTCAACGGCGTCGGCAGCTTTTTCGGCACCTTTCTGGATGTCTTTGCCAGCCTGCTCAATTGCGTCCTGCGCCTTTTCGGCAGTGGTCTTTTCCTTGCAGCCAGCGAACGGGAGAGCCAACGCGGCAACCAACAGCATCAGAAAAACTTTTTTCATCTTGAATCATCCTTTCTTGTGAGTTGTGTTTCTGCAGGAACGTTTGTCCCGCATTCCCTCTTAAGATAATCCAATTTCCCTAGATTTCAACACGACATCCTGCATATTCCAATTTCCTCGGTCCGTGGGAATGAAGGTTTTAGCCCCTCTAGCCCCTCTAGCCCCTCTAGCACCTCTAGCACCTCTAGTTCATCTAGCAAGTTTTATAGGAGCGACTTGTTTTTCATGACATCTAACATTATATTTCTTATGAAGTTGTTTATCGAAAAAACTAGCACCTGTTTACCAACTGGAGTTCATTGTGAAAGTTCTCGTCATCAATTCTGGCAGTTCCTCCCTGAAATTCACTTTGTTTGACATGGATGATGAGTCCGTGCTGTGCAAAGGTCAGGTGGAGCGCATTGGTCTGAAAGACCCCAAACTGACCTACAAGCGTACCGATGGCCTGGTGCAGGAAGAGATTCTTGACATCCAGAAGCACGCAGAGGCCCTGCGAGCGGTTTGCGGAAAACTGGTGGATGAAAAGGTCGGCGTGCTGAAATCCCTGCAGGAAGTGGACGCGATCGGACACCGCGTGCTGCATGGCGGCGTCACGTACTCGGATCCCATCGTGGTAAACCAGGACGTGAAGGACGTCATCCGCAAGTATTTTGTGCTGGGACCATTGCACAATCCTGCAAACCTGGGTGGCATCGAAGCCTGCGAAGAGGTGTTCCCAGGCGTCCCAAATGTCGCCGTGTTCGACACCGCGTTCCACATGTCCATGGAACCCGAAGCCTACATGTACGCCATCCCACGCGAATACTACGACAAATACCAGATTCGCAAATACGGCTTCCACGGAACCAGCCACAAGTACGTCTACTACAAATCCTGCGAATTCCTGGGACTCGACCCCAAGCAGGCCAAGATTCTCTCCTGCCACCTCGGCAATGGAAGCAGCCTGTGCGCCGTCAAGGGCGGCAAAGTCCTGGATACTTCCATGGGACTGACCCCGCTCATGGGACTCGTCATGGGAACTCGCTGCGGTGACATGGACCCCGCTGTCGTCCCCTTCATCATGCAGCAAACGGGCGTCTCCGCCGCAGAAATGGACACCATCCTCAACAAGAAGTCCGGTCTGCTCGGCGTCTCCGGCATCTCCTCCGATATGCGTGAAATCGAGGCCGCTCGCGACGCCGGTGACCCGAATGCCATCACCGCCTACAAGATGTTCCTGCACCGCCTCATTCACTATATCGGCGGATACTACCTGTTGCTCGGCGGCGCAGACGCCATCGTGTTCACGGGCGGCATCGGCGAAAACGGCATCACCACGCGCAAAGCCGTCGTCGAGCAACTCAAACTGTTCGGCGCAGAATTGGACGAAGAGGCCAACAACACCCGTGGCAAGCAGATCGTCATCACCAAGCCTGGCTCGAAACCCGTCTGCCTGGTGACCCCGACCAACGAGGAACTTATGATTGCCATGGAAACCGTCTCCCTCGTGAAATAGTTCTTTCCCAAAAAACATAACGATAAAAAAGGAATCGAAACATGTCAGGTTTGATGCAGAAACTGCTCCCGAAAGCCGCCGCCGCCCACAAGTCCATCGTCCTCCCCGAAGGCATGGACCCCCGCGTCATGAAAGCCGCGAAACTCATCGCGGAACAAAAACTGGCTTCCGTCAAAATACTCGCCACCCCCGATGAGGCGAAAACCGCCATGGAAGGCATCTCCTTCGATGGACTCGACATCGAAATCATCGACTGGACCACATCCCCCCTCCTCCCGCAACTCGCAAACATCCTCTTCGAACGCCGCAAGGCCAAGGGAATGACCGAAAGCCAGGCCCTCGAAACCGCGAAGAAACGCCTCTACTTCGGCAATCTCATGGTCAACGCGGGAATCGTCGACGGTATGACCGCCGGCTCCATCGCCTCCACCGCTGACATGCTCCGCTCCGCTTTCCACTGCATCGGCACCGCCAAGGGAATCAAAACCGCTAGTTCCTGCTTCCTTATGGACCTCCGCGAACCGGCCCCCAACGGCGAAAGCACCCTCATCTTCGCCGACTGCGGCGTCAACCCCAACCCCGATGCCGAAATGCTCTCCGATATCGCTCTCGCTACCATCAAAACACACCAGGCGCTCATCGGAACACAGCCCAAAGTCGCATTCCTCTGCTACTCCACCAAAGGCTCCGCAAAAGGCGACCTCGTCGACAAAATGACCCAGGCCACCGCTCTCACCCAACAACGCGTTGCCGAACTCGGAATCGATGCACTCGTCGACGGCGAACTCCAGGCTGACGCCTCCCTCGTCCCGCATGTCGGCGCCTCCAAAGCACCCGGCAGCAACGTCGCAGGACAAGCCAATATCCTCATCTTCCCCGACCTCAACTGCGGAAACATCTGCTACAAAATGGTACAGCGACTGGCAAAAGCCGAAGCCTACGGACCCATCCTCCAGGGCGTCGCAAAACCCGTCAACGACCTCTCCCGCGGCTGCTCCGCCGAAGATATCGCCCGGGCGTGAACCGAATTTGTCAAGAGAATGAATGAAGTCGAGTGTTTCCTGATAGTT
>JAFRLI010000254.1 GCA_017431255.1 Victivallales bacterium | reverse complement strand
CCTGGAAATCGTCGAGAGCAAGAACGAGCCGAACATCTGCCGTGGCTGGACTGTCGAGACCAACCTGAAGATGATCGGGGAACTCGCGGAAATCCGCAAGAAGTACAATCTTTCCTTCAAACTCGCCGGTCCCGACCCGCTCGGAACGGATTTGACCTGGATCTCCAATGTCCTTGCCGGCAAAGAGGCGAAAGCGCTGGACATCATCACCGCCCATCCCTACCGCAATCTCCCCGAACTCCCCGACTATGCCGACGATGTGGAGAGCGTCCGCAAGATCATCGCCCTCAAGGCCCCTGGAAAACCATACTACGGCACAGAGGCGGGTCGCTGCCAACCCGCCGCCTGGCCTACTGGCTATATCGACCCCCAAAGCCTCAACGCCACCGCTCGCGACATCCGCAACATCCTGCAGGGACGCATTAGCGGGGAGGAGCGCTACTACCAGTTCTGCTTCTCACTCTGGCCCGACGGCACGCAGTGGGCGGTCATGATGGGAGGAAACCACGACAACGACGACAACCCCGTCCCCAATCTCACCCTGTACGGAATGCGCGCCATGGCGGACCTCCTGGAAAACGCGAAGCCCGTCACCCGCGTCCGTCTCGGCGTCAACTACCGCTGCGGCATCTTCGACCACGGGAAGAAACGCACCGCGGTCATCTGGAAATGGAACGGTCCCGAGGGGACCTTGGATTTCTCCCCGGAGGACGCCGCGAAACTCACCGCGTACGACATGTTCGGTGCGCGAATCCCCGCCGCGTCCCTCGCGATGGCAGAGCAGCCCGTCTACCTCGACAGCACCCTCGGTGCCAGTCAGTTCGAGGCACTCATCCGCCGCGGACGCCTCCAGTCCGCCGGCCCCAAGGTCGACTTTAATCTCGCGGTCATCGGCGAAAGCAAATTCGCCGTGGACGTCAAGAACCTGACGGGACAGCCTCTCCACAATGTCAAACTGCAGGTCCACCGCGGCGAAAACACCAAGGAGACCTCGCGGACGCTGGACGTGGTGAAACCCGAGATGGTGGTCCGTTCCGAGTTCCCGCTGGGTCAGAAAATCGACCGCAAAGGTCGCAAGGTCAAGGTCAGCGTCGCTTGCGAGGGAGAGGAACCCGTGGTCAAGGAGGAGGTTCTCAAGGGGATTCTGGCACGCAAGGTCTCGTCTCCGCTGAAGATCGACGGAAATCTCTCCGACTGGCCGGCCACCGTTCAGCCAATCGTTCTGGATAAACGGGACGTCGACCCCAAATGCCTGGAACCCGAATGGGGAACCGCCGAAGAAAACATCCGCGCGGAACTGCGCTATGCCTGGGATGACTACTATCTCTACGTCTCCGTCGTCGTCTTCAAGCCGACTCTCCATCAACTCCAAGATCGGAAGCTCTTCACCAATGGCTGGCAATACGACAGCGTCCAGATCGACTTTGACACCGTCCGCAACGCACAACCGAACACCCTTGGCCTCCAGGACGACGACTTCGAATACTGCCTCCAGCCCATCGCAGGACGTCCCGTCGTCTCGCGACGCTGGGCCTCGGCAGTCACCTATGACAGCCTCCCCAAAGCCTCCGGCATCATTTCTTCCGATGAGGTCCCGTTTGCCTTCAAGAAACTCCCGGACCGCATGGTCTACGAGTTCGCATTCGCGCGGCGGGCCGTCAGCCCGTTCCAACTCCGCGCCTACTCCGCCATGCGAATGAGCCTCATCGTCAATGTCAACAACGGCCAGAAGCGCGTCGGATTCCTCCAACTCACCCCAGGACTGGGACAGAACCCCAAACGCCCGGGACAATGGATGGACTTCGTGCTGCTCCCATAGGGATGCCTTTGAAGTCCACAGAATACACAGAATACACAGAACTGTTTGTCCGCGCTGACGCGCGGACAAACACTTTACATGAAACACAAAAAAAAGAGCCATCCGCTGCGACGCGGCGGATGGCTTTCTGTGTATTCTGTGTGTTCTGTGGACTCGAAAAAGGCTATTGCGAGACGACGCATTCGCCGTTGACGAAGACGTATTTCGGACGCGCCTGGAGGCATCGAAGCGGGTTGGAATCAAACACGACGATGTCGGCGTCCTTGCCAGGTTCGAGGGAGCCGACTCGGTCGTCAATGCCGAGTGCACGCGCGGGATTCAGGGTGATGGCGCGCCAGGCATGTTCCTCCGGCATTCCATGCTTCATGGCAAGTCCCGCATACAGAGGAAGGTATTCCACACTGGTCACGGGCGAATCGGAGATGATGCTGACTTCAAGACCCGCCTTGCTCAGAATGCCCGGCGTGATGAAGCTCTTGTTCGCCAGCTCGAACTTGTACTTGCCGCTGAAGGATGGACCGACCAGGACGGGAAAATTCGCCGCCAGCAGCCTGTCCACGATGAGATGCCCTTCCGTGACATGCTCCATGGTCGCCTTGAGTTGGAACTCACGGACAATGCGGAGCGCCGTCAGAATGTCGTCCGTGCGGTGGGCATGAATCTTGAGGGGGATTTCACGCCGCATCACCGGCAGCATCGCCTCCAGTTCGGAATCGTACGGACGCTTCTTGCTGGAATCCTTCTCCGCCTCCTCGACCTCAGCCAGGTAGCGCTTCGCCTTCATCAGAAGGTCCCGCAACAGCGCGGCGACAGACATGCGCGTCACAGGCGAACGCCCCCTCCGACCATGGATTCGCTTCGGATTCTCCCCGAGTGCGCATTTCATGGCGACAGGGTCCCGGATCACCATGTCCTCCACGCAGTCTCCGTACAACTTCAACGCACAGAAGGTACCGCCGACCACATTGCCCGAACCGGGACCGATGGCCGTCGTCGTGATGCCCGCCGCGAGGACCGTCTTCAAGAAAGGGTCCCTTGGGTTGAATCCGTCAATGCCGCGCAAATCGGGCGTAATCGGCTTCACGTCTTCGGAATGGTCGTCCCCCTCCCAGCCGACGGCGCTTTCATGGATACCGATATGCGTGTGCGCGTCAATCAGTCCAGGTGTCACAAGGCAGCCGGACGCGTCGAACACCTCCGTGCCTTCGGGCACCGTCAGTCCTTTGCCCACAGCGACAATCTTTCCTCCATCCACCAGGATTTCTCCTCCCTCCAAATCCCCTTTCCCGATGGTCTTGACCAATCCGCCGCGAATCAGTTTCATCATTCTCTCCTTTCGTTCCTATGTGCAATTTCTTGTCTACTCCAGCATGATTTCGCGGAAGGTCTCAATCTCCTCCAGCGTGATGCCGCAGGACAGCAGGTACTTTTCGACGCACTTGTTGAAGGAATCTCCTTTTTTACCGAACTTAGGGAACCTTTCCAGGAAGTCATCGTAGCGCTGCCAGAAGTTGCCCTGGTCCTTCTTCAAATCGGGGAGGGAGGGGTAGAAGGTGTTTTCCCAGTCGATGCCAAGTTCGCGTTCGGGGACGCCGAGGATGCCCTCGAGGACGAGGGAAAGGGAACCGCAGCGGTCGGCGCCGCCGATGCAGTGGAAGTAGATGGGATAGTTGTCAGGATTTGCGAAGACGCGGAAATTCTTCGCCATGGCGGCCTTGCCATTTTCGGAGAAGATTCCCCTGTAGGCGGCAGAAGAGTTGTGGATGAACTGGACAGTGGGCCCCAAGGGCGATTCGGTCATGTTCGCGGTCTCCCTCTCAGAGCGCAAATCCAAATCCGTCTTGATGTGGAGGGTATTGAGCATCCAGTTCACGTCCTCCGTGGTCAAGCGGTTGCGACCGGGACGCTTGCCGTTGTCATAACTATTGTCATTGAGACCCTGGCCACGGAAAATCATGTTCTGCTTGATGCGGCGTCCGTCCGCCGTCTTCCAACCGCCGAGGTCGCGAGTGTTGCCGACACGTCCCTCCAGCTTGATCCAGCGCGGTGCCATGTCCTTGGTCGTGAACGTCGAGACGGCGGAGGTCACCTCTGTTTTCTTGTCCTTACTAATACCAGTCACCTTCCAGTAGTATTTCTGGCCGATTTTGAAGTTCGTCTGGCAATTTGGCGGTGTGACGGAGGTCTTGCCCTTGCCTACTCCGAAGATCTGCGGGTTCTCGAAGGCTTCGTTGTCCGCCAAGGTGATGAAGAACGGCGACATCTCACCATCCGTGCAGGTCCAGGAGAACTTGACGGGCATTGCCTCACGCCATTTTGCGTTAGTGTTGAAGAATACACTCTGTTTCTTGTCGAGCTTGTGGTCTTCCGTCAAGACTTTGACGCGCTCGTCATGCGTGTCGTACTGCATGATTTTCTTCTGCTCCGGATACAGCAGCACCACCGGACTCGCAATCTCCGTCGGCACGATTTCCGCCACCAGCATTCCGGGAAGACACAACCAAATCCACAGTCCTTTCTTCATCTCAAGTTCCTTTTTCTTGATGATTGAACACAAAACACATGCAAACACGAATAATATACCCAGTTTTCCCAAGTAGGCAAAACCTAACTGACTAAATTAACCGCCTATCCGATTGCGAGTTTCCTCCACAATTGCATTGGTGAAAAATATCGTTCTAGAGGCTCTGGATGCATAATGGTGCCTCAAAGTTCTCCCTCATGAAAGGCAGCCTGGAAAGCGTCTATCTCCTGCATTGCCTGCTGCTCTGTCATGGCAAAATTCAACATGAGCCACGGGCGAATCTCTTCCGGTGTTTTTCCAAGTTTCCACAAAGCAAAGATTGCACCACGCCTCTGTCCCTCCTCGCGACCTTCCTCGCGGCCCTCCTCGCGGCCCTCCTCGCGTCCCTCCTCGCGTCCCTCCTCGCGTCCCTCCTCGCGTCCCTCCTCGCGTCCCTCCTCGCGGCCCTCCTCGCGGCCCTCCTCGCGACCTTTGGCAAAACCAGTTTCGATGCCCTCCTGGCGTCCCTCCTGTCGAAGGGTCTCTTCCCAACTAATCCATGCTTCTGTCATGTTGATTTTCTCCTTTTTGTTGTTGAATTTGAAATCCAGTCCGACCATTTCAGTGATGAAACGGGCTGCGCCCTGATCCAGGTTGCGAAAGGCATCATGGCCAAGAACGAGCTTTCTGATGGTCTCCCTCTCGCTGGAATGTCCGGCGGCAAGCAAGACCGCCGCCAGTTCCTGTCCATATGGTTGAATGTCCTCTTCCGACATTGTGCCCGGCGTGATGAGATGAATGCTGTAGTTAGGGATGAACTTTGCCAGGTCTTTATTTGGAAAAGCAAGAAGGTCATGTAGTTCCCTGCTCAACGGCCAAGGTGTGTCCGAGAGGGCGAGAACAAGGGTGATGACGGGGGCAAGGCGTGCACCGCCGGGAAGACCGTCCAGAAATGCTCTTATCCCGCCGCCGGGATGGGATTTCTCATACTCCTTGCGGATTGCCTTCAGTTGCATGGAGTAGGTGAGAGCATCGTACAGCATGCAACGAACGGGCATGCTTGCGTCAGGCAAGGCCTGAGCCTCCAGTCCAAGCAACAGGAAGGAACAATCCTTCCCCTGCTTGAAGGCGATCTGCATAAAAAGATCCCTTTCGCGTTCCAAAAACAGTTCCTCGCATTTCTCGCCGGTGAACACCTCCTTTGGCATCTGTGTGACCAATTCCTCGGGGAAAAGAACCTTTTTCCCGTCGAACAAATACCCATTGAAGAGAGCCGCGAAAATCTCTGGTCTTCCAAAGAATTCCTTTGCCCGTTGATCCAGTTGTCCCATAGGACACCTCCCGTTTTTGTATTCCTGCGACTTCCAGGCAGAAGGCTGCGGGAGGCGGAGCACGGCTTGAACCGAAACACACGCCCATTTTCAGGACACGTTCTTAATATACAGCCAACTGCTTGTTTGTCAATGTTGTGCCCTCAAGAAGATAACATAGCACGATATTCTGTATTTGCAAGTTTAAAAAGGCAAAAATACCATTTTTTAATTTGTTTAATATTTCTGAATTCGATATTTTATAATAGTTGCTGAATTGTTGGGACTGACTTCGTCGTTAGAATGATAGAAGAGAGAATTGTTTCTTTGCGAGGACGAACGAAAGGGAAAGATTCTACATTGGGCTAGCGCAAATACAAGCGTGTCCCCGCCGGAGCGAAGCGACGGCGGGGACACAAGGGAAGGGATAGAGGAAGGAGGTGCGGGGGGAGGGGGTGTAGCTATCGATCTCGGATGGTGAGGCAGATCCGCCGCGGATCACGTGCCCGGGGACGCTTTGGCCTTCGTTGGATGCT
>JAFRLI010000253.1 GCA_017431255.1 Victivallales bacterium | reverse complement strand
CACTAACCACTAACCACTACCCAATACCCACTAACCAATAACCACTACCCACTAACCACTAACCACTAACCACCAACCACTAACCACTAACTAGGTCTCGCAAGGCGACGACTTTGTAGTTGTTGTCGTGGAGGTATTTCATATACTGGGCGAAATTTTCTGGTGGGGTATCGACCCAGGGGTGGACGGTGTCGGGAACGCCGTGGAATACGAGGACGGGGATGCGTCCTTCGCTGGCCTGCATGAGGGCGCGGTAGAAATCGCCGTCCTTGCCGTTTTGGAGGGGGATGGCAGGGATGTTCATCGGGTCATCGGTAGCGGGGGCCCAGGGTCGATGTTCCACGGAGCGCGCGAGGGTGAATCCAGCCTGTTTGAGGAGCGGGACGGCATTTTCGGCGAAGGGGCCTCCTGGATAAGCGAATGTGGTGGGAGCGGGGATGCCTGCCTCCGTCAGGAACTCTTGCAACCGGGTGATTTCCTGTTGGATTTCTTCTTGGGAGAGTTTTCGGAGGTCGGGATGGGACCAGGAGTGGTTGGCGATTTCGAAGCCGCAGTCGTGGAGTTCGCGGATTTGGGCAGCGGTGAGCAAGGTGTCGGAATGTTCTGCGCGCCATTCGTCGTTGAAGCGTGTGATGAAGAAGGTCGCGCCGAATCCGTATTTTTCGAGGATGGGGGCGACGTAGGTGAGGTGGTTGGCTACGGCGTCGTCAAAAGTGAGTGCGATGGTGCCGCGGGAACGTTCTTCGGGGAAACGGAATCCGCAAGTGACGCGGAGGAATGTCTTGGCCAGTTCGGGCCATTGAGCGATGTCCTGGCGTCCGTATCCGAGTGTCATGCCGTGGGGGCCGCTGGGGTAGAGATGGAGTTCGCAGGGAATGTGGTGTTTCGCCATGGCTTCCGCATAGAGGAGGCTGTTTTGCCAGGGGACGACGGTGTCTTCCAACGTGTGCCAGAGGAAGGCGGGGCAGGAGGATTCGTTCACGCTGTTTTGCAGGGAGAGAATGTTCTTGAATTCCTCGAAGCGATCGCCCAGAAGGTTCTTTGCGGAGCCGATATGTGCATAGCTGAGGGAATTGAATGAGATGACGGCATAGGCAAGCAGGACGGCATTGGGGCGGTCATCGCAGGAATCCGCCTCGTCCTGGACTGTGCAGGGCGGGATGACGCCAGTGGCTGCGCATGCGCAGAGGTGTCCTCCGGCGGAGAAACCGACGAGCGCGACGTTGTCAGGATTCACCTGCCAGCTTTTTGCGTTGTGTCGAATGAGTCGGATGGCGCGTTGGAGGTCGTGCTGCGGCTGTGGGAAATGGTGCGGGTTGACGTGGTAGGTGAGGATGAAGACTTGGAAGCCGAGTGCCTGGAAGCGGTCGGCGATGGGCCAGCCTTCGGTTGCCATGCAGACGCTATTGTAGCCGCCGCCGGGTACGACGAGCATTGCGGGACGCACGGCGTCATCTTGCGGGAGATATCGCGTCAGGCGGTATTCCGGGAGATCGTCTGCGCGAAGCGGGATGTCTTCGAAGGATTTGCTGGTGGTCATTGTTGCTTGCCTCATTTGTTTGCAATTTCTCAGTCCACAGAATACACAGAATACACAGAAGGCAATCCGCCGCTTCGCGGCGGCTTGCACTTTGTATTTTTGTTACTGTTCAGAAGGGTAACCGCGTGATTCAGGTCTCTAGTATTTATCCACAAAACACACAAAATACGCAAAAAGAACTGTCATCTTTCCTGTCTCTCAAAACGCGCTGAAGACGCGCATGCTTCCTGT
>JAFRLI010000252.1 GCA_017431255.1 Victivallales bacterium | reverse complement strand
GGGGCCGCTGTTGTTTTCGGGCACGCATGGAATGCAGAGAACGTACTCGCGTTATGCAGGGTCGACGGCGTAGAGGAAGCATGGGGGTGTTGCAAGGGTTCCTGATCGGCCGGGGGACCGCTGTTGTTTTCAGGAACGCATGGCTGTATTCTTATCGCCCTTGGTGGTCTTCTTATCGCCCTTGGCTGTCTTCTTATCGCCCTTATGGGGCTGATGAGGTTGCTTTTGGACGCGTCATTTCACTCCCTGGGTGGCTGAATCACTCCGATTCAGGTTTTGTCTTGCACCGGGAAGTGGCATGCGCAGGCGCGTGTGGAGTTGGGGACGGGGGCGAGAGGCGGGCGTTGCGTGCGGCAGAGTTCCTGGGCGTGTGGGCAGCGGTCGGCGAATGCACAACCCGGCGGGAGGTTCTGGAGGGACGGGACCTGTCCAGGGATGTGGGGGAGGCGTTCGACGCCAGGATTGAGGCTCGGAATGGAACGCATGAGACCGCGCGTGTAGGGGTGATGTGGTGAGGCGAATAACTCCGCGACGGGGCCCGTCTCCACGATTCGGGAGGCGTACATCACCGCCATACGGTCACACATCTCCCAGATGACTCCCATGTCGTGCGTAATCAGCAGAAGCCCAGAACGGGGTCCTTTCACGGTGCGCATCAGTTGGAGGATTTGCGCCTGGATGGTGACATCGAGCGCAGTGGTGGGTTCGTCCGCGATGACGAGCCGGGGTTCCAGAATAAGTGCCATCGCAATCATCACACGCTGCCGCATCCCTCCTGAAAGTTCGAACGGATAGGCGAGCATGGCGCGCGCGGGGTCGGGGATGCCGACTTTGGCAAGCCAGGAGAGCGCAGTTTCCCGCGCCTGTGCCGATGTGGTGTCTGTATGTAAATGAAGCACCTCGGTAAGTTGCTCGCCGATACGCAGAAGCGGGGAGAGCGCGGTCATTGGTTCCTGGAAGATGACCCCGATGTCTTTGCCTCGGATGCGGTGCATTTCGGTGGGTGCGAGTTTGAGAAGATTCTGTCCGGCAAAGAGGATTTCGCCTGAAACGACACGGCTGGGCGGACTGGGCACCAGCCGCGGAATACTCATCGACGTCACGCTTTTCCCACAACCCGATTCCCCGACCAGCCCCAAGGTCTCCCCTTCCGCAACCTCAAATGACACACCGTCCACGGCACGCAGAGAACCTTCTTCCGTTTGGAACTCGACGGATAGATTGCGGACTTCCAGCAGAGCCGCCATTGCCCCACTCCTTTTGTGTCAATGATTGGGGGAGGAGAAATCCCAGGGAGAGTCTTCGGAATCCGTCTCCTCTGCTTCGGCGGCTTCGGCATAGGCCTGCGCGTCCATCTCCTCTTCGGAGGCACCTTCCATGTCGTCATGGATGGGAGTCTCCTCCATTTCATCGGGAGTGAGGATGCGGTGGACGCCTTCCTCCAGTTCTTCCTCATCCTCGTCGTTCTCGTAGTCGCGTCGTCGTTTTCGGGGACGTTCTTCCTGCGGGTAGTCGTCCTCGATGGGAGGCGCGTCGTATTCGGAGACGCAGAGCACATCAATTCCGCTGGGGTCGTGTTTGACACATCCCCAGATGGTGACTTCGCTCTGCTCGTAGGCGTATTTTTCGAGACGGCGGACCATCTTGCGGTTTCGGATGATGTACTCTTCCCCGTCTGTTGTGGTGAAGGACAGCGCGTTGCTGCCGTCGTCGCAGAGTTCATCTGTCACATCTAGAGTACCGATGAACTCCTGTCGTTCCTGTTCACCTGTCAGTCCCATATTTTGTTCTCCTTAAGACTTGAGATTCCAGCAGGCATTGTGCGGTGCCTACGATGTTAATGTATACAGTCCTTGCCATCTTGCAAGTGGAATCCTGAAAAAACGCAATTTCCTCCATGCGGTAGGGAAATTAGATAGTGGTTTCGAGGCCATCGTGGGCCATGGTGACGGGGTAGGGGAGGTCGGCGCAGGCGCGGAGTGCCTCCTGCTCGCCTTCCGGGGTTTGCCAGCGGTTGCCCCGGTGCACGAAAAAGAGGTGCTTCGTGCGCAGTTGGCGGAAGTAGGGCAGGGCGACGTCGAAGTTGTAGTGAACCAACTCGATGAAGACGGCGTCCGTGTCCTGGGCGGCTTCCAGGGGAAAGTCGTGCAAGGCGGGTTTGACAGGGGAGAGGTCTCCTGAGAAGAAAATCTTCTTCCCCTCGCCGCGGATCACCAGGCAGAAACTGCGTGGCGGGACCGTGAACTTCTGCTTGGGAAGGTAGATTTCGGGTTCGGCGAGCATGCCTTCCAGGTGGCCGTTGGGGACGGGGGTGACGGCGAGCGTGCCGTCGTCGAAGGGGGCTTCTGGTCCATAGACGCGGAGGTCGTAGAGGTTGTTGGCGTCGCATTTTCCGGAAAGCATGGCGGCGTTCCAGGCGCGGAGGGCGGGGATGGCGTCCTGATCTGGGATGTGGACTTGGAGGCGGATGTCGGGGAAGTTGCGGCGGTACTTTTGCGCTTGCGCGATGACGAGGGGAAGGCAGATGGCATGGTCGTCATGCATGTGGGAAACGAAGACCGCGCTGAGTTGCGCCGGGACGACGCCGCGTCGTATTAAGGAGGCGACACAGCCCTCGCCGCAGTCGAGGAGATAGGATTTCCCGCCGCACTCGATGAGGTGGCTGGTCTGGTTTGCGGTGAGGGTGGGGTCCCCGTGGCTGGTGCCGAGGTTGACGATTTTCATGATGCTATTCGATGGTGGGTGAGAAGAGGAGTTCTTCGGGATTCTTGGTGATGGCGGCTTTGAGGATGGCCGTGGAGTTCTGTGAGACGTCAATGGTTATGCGGTAGGGTGTCCCTGCTTTGACGAGGAAGGGTTTGTTGGTGGAGGTGCCGCCTTCGGAGTTCTTCAGGTGGTGCCAACTGGGGGCTTCCCCGAAGTTGTAGCCGTAGGGTCCCATGCGCTTGGTCGGTTCCTTGCCAAGGGCGTCGTGCGCGGAATGTGCGCCTCCCTTCTCGATCAGGATCAGGTGGTACCAGCGGTCTTTTTTGACCGTGAACTCCATGACTTGCTTGCCTTCTTTCACGGGCGCAAGTTTTGCGTAGACAGTGGTGGGACGGTGTGCGCGGGCGAGTTTGGCATCGGTCGAGTTGTCGACATTGCAAAGCACGGGGCGCGAAAGGCCGTTCGGTGTTCGGACCAGGAGGACCGCATGGTGGTTCTTCGCAAACTTGAGTTTGCCGAGATTGGCCTTGACGGTCAGGGTGACTTTCTTGCCAGGTTGCAGGGTGCCTGACGCGGGGGAGACGGTGAGGAAGTTGGTGCTGAAGTTCTTGACGATGGACCACTTGCCGGAGAAGGACTGGTCTGCGGTGACGGTGATGGTATCGACCGTGTGCTCCTTGTCGAAATGGAGGCGTGTCTTGTTGAGATGGAGCCCGAGCGGGCGGAGAGGGCAGTCGAGGGTGTTGTTGGCACCGATGTCCTCGCTGGCCTTGGAGACACCTGGGACTGCGATGGCGTATCCGCTGCCGGGGGTACCTGGCTTGAGGTCGAGGTCGCCAGCGTCTTCATTGCGGAACTCTGCCTGGACGAGGAGGTCGGGGCGTTCGCCGTGGGTGACCTTTTGCTTGTGGGCGTCCTTCCAGTCTTCGCCGCCGAAGAGGAGGTTTGCTTCAAAAATGGTAGGATTGATTTCGAGGACTCGCGGGCTGGCGATAGCGCTGCGGCTCATGGAGAGGATGTTGTTGAACAGGACGCATTTGATGCCTTCGCGCCCGGAGGCATTCATGCTGCCGAGACCGTTCATCTGGGAATCACAGGTGTTGTTGAAGAAGAAGATGCGACCGACGCCCGTCATGTTGTTGCCGAGGTTGTTTTTGAGGGCGACGTTCGATTTTCCGAAGATGTCTCCTGCGGTGGTGAAGACGTTGCGGTAGATGTAGGAGGGGCCGAGCATGCAGGCGGCGGTGCTGACGCCGCAGAGCATATGCTCCACCTTGTTGCCCCACATGCGGCAGTTCATCTGGCCGCCGTCCAGTTCGATGCCGTCATCCTGCTGGATGGCAAAGTAGTTTCCCTTGACCTCGGCGTCGCGGTAGACGCCGCCCCAGTTCGCGCCGTTGCCGCCGCCTTCGATGGAGTCGTTCCAGCGGTTCATGTCGCTGCCGATGCAGTCATTGTAGCGGATGCAGGCGGAAGCGCATTTTTGCACGAACATGGCGTTGGGGCCGGCGGGGTGCGAGTAGAACCAGGGATTCGTGCGCGCGGCCGGGTCGTGGATGTAGTTGCGTTCGATGAGTGCGTCGGTAATTTCCACGAGGCGGATGCCGGAATCATAGTTGATGCTGCGGTCCTTTTTCTGGCTTTCGCTGTAATAGTAGTACTTGCCGTCGAGGTCGGGGCGATGGGTGCCGATGCGTCCGTGTCCGGAGATGTTGCAGTTGAGGACTTGGACATGGCTCGCATTGATGAGGTTCAGGCAGTGCTGAGCGCCATTGGCCCGGACGGTCAACCCGTCCAGAATCACATACTCGACATTCTGGACCAGGACGACCTCCGCGTTGCCACGCTTGCCTTTCAGCACGAACCCGGGTGCCGTCGTGTAGCGTATGTATCCTTCCGCCGTGCCGCTTTTCGCGACGAGATGCCCGTCGAAGTTCTTTGCATTGAGCACGATGGTTTGCGCAATCGGGACCTTGGGGGACTTTGTGCGGAACTTTGTCGTATGCCTTCTGACCTTGCCGGCGTCTTTCAACTCCACTTTCAGCTCGTACTCCGTGTCTTCCTGAAGCCCCAAGAGGGAACCGCGTGCATTTCGTTCAGGTATCACAAAAACCAGGTCCAGTCCAGATTTCCACTCTTCCTTGCCGACCTTGCGATACGAGACCTTGCCGGAAAAGTCCTTCTCCTGCACGGAAGACAGTCCGCTCACGTAGACGCTGCACGCCTCATATCCAGGTACCACCTCAAATGGAGCCATCGGCACTTCCACGGGTACCTTGTAATCCGCTCCAAACGCCATCGCTCCTATTAAAACACTACAGCAAAGCCATCGATTCATTTTTTAGAGTTTCCCTTGCGCTTCACGACACGTTTCTAGTGAGTCTTGAACTACTATGCTAGCAATATACACCTCTATGTGCACTTTTCTAGCAGGTTATGGACAAAAAAGATATCCGACCCAAACCTGCGTGAACGAATCGAAGTTCCTAAAACAAGAAGGCGGCAGAGAAGTTCTGCCGCCGGAAGAATGGCATTGCCAATGAGATTCGAACTCATGTTGCCGGGATGAAAACCCGGTGTCCTAGGCCTCTAGACGATGGCAACAAAAAAAACGTGCTGGCATTGCCAATGAGATTCGAACTCATGTTGCCGGGATGAAAACCCGGTGTCCTAGGCCTCTAGACGATGGCAACCCTTTTGCAAAGTCAATACTATAAAATAAACTCTCAATGAAAAATTGCAAGTGTGCTGGTGTGAAATCTGGAGAAGTTGGAGTAAATTTATAGAGATAATTGCAAAACTCTCATCCCAACCACTCAAACGCCGCCTGCGAGGGCGAGGTGCGTCGCGAAGGCGGTGGATAGGATGTTTTTGCAATTTTCTCTATCGTTGCGCATCCCCTTTTGGGGTTCCTTTGTTTTTGGGATAAAGATGAACGCGATGCTGAAAATCAACTGTCCAAACTGCGGTCACAAGTTGGATGTGACGTCTATGCCGAGCCTTTCGATGCAGGTGTGTCCTGCATGTGGGAAGGATTTCATGGTGCCGAAGTGGTTTCTCAAAAGCATTTTGCTGGAGGAGCCGATTTGGCGCGAGGAAAGCAAGTCGATTTATCGTGCCTTGGAGCCTGCGCTGGACCGGGAATCCTGCGTGAAAATCTATCGTGGGATGGAGGACATGGAGGGGATGCTGTCGTCGGTTCGGAAGCAGGCGCAGATTGCGCATCCCGGGGTTGCGGCAATCTATTCGTGCGGTCAGTGCGACGAGGGGGCCTACGTCAATACGCAGTATCTGCGCCCGCATCCGTGGACGGGGACCACGCAGGCCACGGACGAGGAACTGCGCACGCTCGCGGTGAAACTTTGCGATGCGTTGGCTGCGGCGGATGCTGTCGGTCTTGTGCACGGCGACCTCTGCCCGCGAAACGTGATGGAAAATGCTGACGGAGCACTCGTCGTGGTGGACTTTGGGATTGCGACGGCGCGCGGCACAGCGGAGGAACTGTACGTAGCCCCGGAACGTCGTCAGGGCGGTGCGGCGACTCGTGCCGGAGACATATTCAGCCTGGGGCTGATGCTGTACCAGTTTGCAACCTGGCAGTTACCAGGAGGGGAAAACCGTCTGGCGTGGCTGGAGGGCGGCGTGCCTCCCGAACCACCGCACGCGTTGAATCCGCAAATCTCGAAGAAGGCGTCGGATTTGATACTGTCGATGATCTCCTTGCGTGCGGAGGAGCGTCCGGTGGACTATTCCGTAATACGGAATGCGTTGCTGGCGAAGGAGCCGAAGAAGGTGTTGCGGAACGTGCCTGTGCGTGAGCAGAAGGTGGCGAAGCCGTCGAGGGGGATATGTGGACCCGTGTTTGTGGTTGTGCTTCTGGCGGCATTGGCTGGCGGCTACTGGTTTTGGTTGAAGAAAAAGGCGTCGATGGAAACGGAGACCGCAACGGAGAAGGGGGCCCCGTCTGAAGTTGTCGCAGGCACGCGGAGCGGGGAGACGTCACCCCAGGCGTCCTCTGCAACGATGGAAAGCACGCCGGAGTTCCAGCTTTCCCCGGAACTGGCTGCGATGCGTCCCAAGCCTGACGATTTGAACTTTGCCAAAACCAAGAAACAAAATCAGGCGTATCTGAAGGCATTGCCGGAAGAACTTCGGAAAATTGAGGTGGAGCGTCTTCGCATTTTGGGGAGCATGCTGGATACGCTTTCGTTCTCGATGCGTGCGATTCCGTATGCGCGGAATGACAGAAAAATCATGCTGGTGAATGGAAAGACGATTCAGGGGACGTTGCCATTCCCGCCACGCAATGGAAAAATCCAGATTCGTCCCGAGGGCAAGGAGGCGTATCAGATCCCCTTCGGCGATTTGTCCATTGAGACGATTGTGGACATGTTCCAGTTCTATGCGGAGGAACGCCAGAACCGCACGAACAATCTTCGCGCGGAAAGAAACGATATCGCCGAGGCTTACTTCCGCACGGCAATCCTGGCCGACTGGTATGACCTCCCCGATGTCGCACGTGAAAATGCGAAAAACGCTTGGAAGTTCCGTTCCGACCGACGCTGGGAACTCAAGAAGTTCGGTCTGCCTTACGTATTTCCATTGGAGGAAGAATGATGCGGACAACGCGGCAACTTTCCCTGGGTGGCGTGAAGATTGGCGGCGGCGCGCCTGTGTCGATTCAGTCAATGACGAATACGGACACGAACGACGCGGAGGCGACGCTGGCGCAGATTCGTGAACTCGCGGCGGCTGGCTGTCAGATTGTGCGCTGCGCGGTGCCGACGATTCGGACGCTGGACGCTTTCGAGCGCATTTGCGCGGAAAGCCCGTTGCCCGTCGTCGCGGATGTGCATTTTGACCATCGTATTGCTGTCGGGGCATTGGAACGGGGAGCAGCGTGCGTGCGCGTCAATCCAGGGAATCTGCGTGGGGAAGCAGAGGCGCGTGAGGTCGCACGGACTGCGGCACGTTTGGGGAAGCCGGTGCGCGTCGGCGTGAACGGGGGAAGCCTCAACCGTGAGATCGCGGCTCGTCTGGGAAAGACGGCGCAGGCGATGGTGGAGAGCGCGGAGTATTACATTCGTATTTTCGAGGAGGAGGGCTGCCGTGCGCTCAAGGTTTCCTTGAAGTCGTCCGATTTGCGGATCACGCTGGAGGCGTGCCGTATGTTTGCCGCACGTTCGGATATCCCGTTGCATATCGGACTCACCGAGGCGGGACCGGTTTCTTCCGGAATCGTGAAGTCTTCCGTCGCCATCGGAACTCTGCTGCTGGACGGCATCGGCGAGACGATTCGCGTGAGTCTGACGGCCCCGCCCGTGGAGGAAATCTACGCGGCACAACGCATCCTGGAGGCGGTCGGACTGCGGCAGGCTTCACCAGAAATCATCTCCTGCCCTACGTGCGGGCGCACGCACGGGGACATGCTTTCGCTTGTGGCACAGGTGGAACGGGAGGTGCGCCGCATCCAGTCGTCTGGCAAACGCATCGCTCTGCGGAAAATTGCAGTGATGGGCTGTGAGGTCAATGGCCCTGGCGAGGCATCCGATGCAGATGTCGGCATTGCTTGCTCCGCTCACGGCGGCATTCTATTCAAGCACGGCGAGAAGGTTGCCACCCTCGAAAAGGCAGAACTGCTGTCTGCCATGATTCGCGAACTCGAGGACGCGACGTTACGCTAGTGGTTAGTGGCTAGTGGCTAGTGGCTAGTGGCTAGTGGCTAGTGGCTAGTGGCTAGTGGCTAGTGGGTATTGGGGAGTGGCTTGCGGGGAGTGGCTTTCGGGGAGTGGCTTGCGGGGAGTGGCTTGCGGGGAGTGGCTTGCGGGGAGTGGCTTGCGGGGAGT
>JAFRLI010000251.1 GCA_017431255.1 Victivallales bacterium | reverse complement strand
CGCTTCGCTTTCGCTCTTCGCCCTCGCTTGCGGCGTTTTGGCGGTTGGGCGATAACTTTGCAATTACCTCTTAAAACGAATGTGCTGTGCTAGTTATTGGAAGAGGGAATTGCAAAACTACCGCCGGCCGCCTGCACGGCGCGGCGCGAAGGCGGCTGGGATGAGAGATTTTGCAATTTCCACGGGAGATTGGACCGCGCACATTTGCGCGGGACCCGAACCATGCGAGGGCAGGGCTAGCGGGAGCGAAGGAAAAGTGCCGCGAGAACAGCCAGGAGGGCAATGACCGCAAGTGGTTTGGCGAGAGGAATGTCCCGCTGCGGGGGCAGGGCAGAGGACGAGGTTGCGGTCTGCCCCGTGAGGGCGACGTGGAGGTCCTCTGTCGGAAGATGTTCCGTGGTGGATTCCGACGGCGGCGGCGTGACCTCGACGGGCCAGCCGTCTAGCAGGAATGCCCGCGGGGATTTGGTATCGACGGGGTTGTTTTGCGCGTCCAGAAGAGGAGTGCCGCAGAGGAGGCGTTTGACGCCGAAGTCTTCGGGGACGCTGGTATGGGAGAGTTCTCGGAGGAGTGGTAGGAAGGAGGTCGTGAGGGGGAGTGCGGAGAAGTCGAGGGAGAAATCGAATGCGAAGAAGAAGACTTTTCCGCGTCCGTGAGGTTTTTCGAGGAGGAGTGGGGAGTGGTCTAGGGAGGTGAGAATGGTTTGTGTGGGAGGGACGGGGGTGAGACGGACGTAACGGAAAATCGGGAAGAGGAAGAGGTCGGCATTTGAAGGGAATAGCGTGGCGAGCGAGGAGGAGGGAAGGATTTCCCCGACGCCAAAAGGCGTGTGGCGTTGGGCAACAGCCAATCCCGCGGCGTGTGCTTCCAAAAGATTTTGCTCCTGAAGCCGTTTGAGAGAGAGCGCGGCTTGATTGCCTGGCGTGACAAAGAGGGTGGCACCCTCTGCCACGCGTTTGGCAATTTGTGCTAGAGCGTCTTGGGGAAGTTCGTGGATGGTGCCGAGAAGGAAGAAAACGTGGAACTCCTGGAGGGACTTCGGAAGAAGGTCTGTGGTGGTGGATTCGACGTTGAATCCGTCGGCAATTGCGTTTTTTGGGCGTGCCATGGCGGCGGAAGTGAAGTCCGCGGCTGCGAGAGCTTCATCCGAAAAACTGTTTTGGAGGATGAGTGCCTTGGGGAGTTGGGAGGTGCGGAGGGCGAAGGGGAAGGAATTGTCGAGCGGAAAGTCGTCAGGTTGGATTTGAGCGTGTGCGAAATGGAGTTCCGGGGCGTCTTGGAACGCGAAGGAGGTTCGCATTTGGGAGAGTGGCGGGATGGTGAGAGGAGCGGTCTGAATCTGGGAGCCGATGGTGACGGTGAGCGTCGTGTGTGCTTCTTGATTGCCGTAATTGCGGATGGCGATGATGGTGCGGAGTCGGTTGCCTGGAAGGGGGGTGGCGCGTGCGGCGGCGATTCCGAGGTTCTGCTCGGGAGGCTTGGAGCAGGGGAGGAGATGGAGGAAGATGGTTTCGGGGATGACGCGCGTGATGCCGAGCCAGTCGGAGCGTTGGAAGTCGCTGGCGATGTAGAGACGTGCGTCTGACGCGCCGTCGAGCAAGGCGAGGGCATGGGAAATGGCTTCTGCTGGGCGTGCGGTTGTACAGGTTTGCGGGGCCTTTTGGAGGAAGGAAAGGGTATCGTGGGAGTTGTAGGAGGGTTCGCTGGCGGTGATGGCGTTTGCGGCAAAAGCGATGGCGGCGGTTTCCCAGGAGGAGTCGAGGGAGTGCAGGGATTGTTCGAGGAGTTGGAGAGCGTTGTTGCGGTGGTTCCATCCGTTCATGGAGGCCGAGCAGTCGAGCAGGAAGATTGCGCGTCGTCGAGACTGGGTGGTTTGCTTTTGCGGGGGGCGTTGCCAGCGCGGACCTGCGAGCAGCAGAAGCATTGCAGCGAAGGCGAGAAGGCGCAACAGGAGCAGGAGGGCGTCTTGGAGGTGCTTGTGTCCTTTCTGGGGAAGTTGGGCATGCTGAAGGAAGCGGATGGTGGGGAAGATGAGAGCGTCAGGCCGCCTGCGGTTGAGAAGATGCAGGAGGATGGGGATGGCGAGAAGCCCCAGTGCCCAGAGAAGATTGGGGTGTGCAAAGACGAGCATCAGGCTAGACCCTCCCTGTGCTGGAGCCAGGCGGCTAGGCAGGGAACAAGCGGCTGCGCGGTGTTGACGAGGAGGTAGTCGGCCTCGTTGTCCAGGCAGATTTGGCGGCAGTGCTCGAGGTGGTCCCTCATTTTGGCGAGATAGGCTTCGCGGAAGGAATCGGGGTCGGTGGTGAGTTCGTCGGGAGATTCGCTGTCAACGAAGTGGTGTGGACCGTGGAGGGGGAGATTGGCTTCATCGTCATCGAGAATGTGGATGACGATGATGTCTCGGTTGGCAAATCGGAGTTGCCGAATGACGGCACGCAAGGCGTCGGGATTGTCCCAGAGGTCGGAGAGGAGGACGACGAGGCCACGAGCGCGTCCCAGGAACTGCGTTGCGTCGGGAAGTGCGGCGAGAAGGTTTGCGGTGGCAGAGGGGACGATGTCGGCGAGGCGTTGTTGGAGTTCGGGGAGCGTGAGATGTGGCTCGCCTCGACGGCTGGCGGAGAGCGTGGCGTTGTTGAAGACCACGAGACCAGGACAGTCCCCCTGTCGCCGTGCAAGATAGGTGAAGCAGGCGGCGACCATTGCACCATAGTGAAACTTGGAGCAGGGGGCGTGCGTGCCCTGGTATCCCATGGAGGCACTGGCGTCCAAAAGGAACACGCAACGCATTTCGGTCTCTTGCAGGAACTCGCGCGTGCAGACACGATTGGAACGTGCAAACAGTTTCCAATCGACGTGCTTGAGGTCATCTCCCGGAACGTAGGAGCGGTACTGCACGAACTCCCCACCGTGCCCGTGCGCAACACTGCGGTGGAGGCCGGAAAGGAATCCCTCCACTGCCAAGCGGGCCAGAAGCTCGTAGTCATTCAGTTTTACGAGTTCTTCTGGAGAGAGGATTGTGTCGCCCGTTTGAGGCACTGGACTAGAACATGGACTCGCGGACGATGGTTTGATGCCGGTCGGGACCGACGGAAACGATGCCGGCACGGCAACCCGTGATGGCCTCGATGCGCTCGACGTAGCGTCGGCAGTTCTCGGGCAGGTCCTCGTAGTGGGTGAGACCAAACGTCTTGCACTGCCAGCCAGGCATTTCCTCGTAGATGGGCTCTGCCTTCGCGAGGTCGCGCAGATTGGCTGGATAGTCGGTGACGACCTTGCCGTCAATACGGTATGCCGTGCAGATTTTGAGGGTGGGCATCTGGTCCAGAATGTCAACCCGGGTCAATGCGAAGCAATCCACACCTGAGACTTCGACGGCGTAACGGAGGACAACGGCGTCCAGCCATCCGCAACGGCGGGGGCGTCCTGTAGTGACACCGTATTCGTGGCCTGCTTCGCGGATGGCGTCGCCCGTGGCGTCGCGCAATTCCGTCGGGAAGGGACCTTCGCCGACGCGTGTGGAATAGGCTTTTGCGACACCGACGACCTTGCCGATGCTATGCGGTCCAATGCCCGTGCCGATGCAGGCACCGGCGGCGATGGGATGGCTGGAGGTGACATAGGGATAGGTTCCGAAGTCGATGTCAAGCATGGTGGCTTGCGCACCTTCGAAGAGGACTTTCTTGCCGTCGCGGACCATTTGGTTGACGAGGCGGGAGGTTTCGGTGACGTAGGGGCGGAGTTGCTCGGCATATCCGAGGTATTCGTTGTAGATTTGGTCGAAGTCGAGAGGGGATTCTCCGTAGACTTTGGTGAGGACTTCGTTTTTCATGCGAAGGTTGAGGCGAAGGTCCTCTGCGAAGGATTCGGGATCCATGAGGGAAGCAAAACGGATTCCGACGCGGCGGATTTTGTCCTCATAGCAAGGACCGATTCCACGTCCCGTGGTGCCAACCTTCTTGTCGCCTTTGGATTGCTCGATGAGTTTGTCGAGCAGGCGATGGTAAGGCATGATGACATGGGCACGGCTGGAGATGCGCAGTCCCGAAACCTCTCCCCCTTGTGCCTTCATTTCCGCCATTTCCTGCAAAAGCACCGCCGGGTCTACGACGACGTCGTTTCCGATGACGCAAATGCACCCCGGATACAGGATGCCGCTCGGCAGCAGATGCAGTTTGTGGACCTTTCCGGCGGCAATGACAGTGTGCCCGGCATTGTTCCCGCCTTGATATCGGCAGACGGCGTCTGCCTGCTCGGCAAGGTAGTCTACGATTTTCCCCTTGCCTTCGTCACCCCATTGGGTGCCGATTACTACGATGGTTGGCATTCTGAGATTTCCTTAATGTGTTGATGTGACTAGACCTTTGAGTTTTGCAGGCACGCGACCGGCAAGACCTTGATGAAGCGAGTAGCTAGAGGAAATTGCAAAACCGCCGACCAACCGCCAAAACGACGCAAGCGAGGACGAAGAGCGAAAGCGAAGCGTGTGACCTCGCTGAGTTTGAGCGAGGAAACCATCGCGCCACGCCGTGAAGGCCGCTGGGATGAGAGTTTTGCAATTACCTCGTTAATATAACTATGTGCGTGCCGATTGCAAATGTGGCTAGTCGTTGAGGATGCAGATAGCGCGTGTGACACCCGTGAGGGTGTTGCCGTCGGGCTGGAGTGCGCCTGTCTTGGGGTCGTAGTCGAAGAAGAAGACGTCGTCGGAAAGTTCGCCACCGGCGGCGAATTTGGTGCCGCCCGGGAGGAAGTTGACGTCGCGGAGAGATTTGGCACCGACGAAGTAGGAACCGGCGGATGCGAGGAGGTTTCCCGGGAGGATGCGGTAGACGGCGACCGTGTCGTAACCGCGGTTGGAGGCATAGAGGAAGTTTTCGTCGGGAGAGAGTCGGATGGCGGCGGCCTTGCTGAAGTCGTGGAAGGGGGCGGGAATCATGGGGAGGGTCTGGACGAGTTCAAAGGCACCGTCGTGGTAGTTCATGGAGATGACGGTGTTGGCGAGTTCGTTGAGGAGCCAGGCGCGCTTGCCGTCCTTGGAGAAGACGATGTGGCGGGGACCGGAACCGGCCGGAAGAACCTTCGTGACTTTGACGTTCGCTTCGTCCAGCCCGTTTTTCGGGCAGAGGGGGTAGCAGAAGAGAGAATCGAGACCGAGGTCGACGACGGCGAGGTACTTGTTGTCTGGAGTGATGTGGGTGAAATGGACGTGCGCGGATTCCTGCCGTTTGGGGTTGGGCCCCGTTCCCGTGTGCTGGATGGAGCGCAGGAACGGACCGGGCTTGCCGTCCTGGAGGGGATAAATGTCGATCCGTCCTTTTCCGTAGTTTGCGGCATAGAGGAACTTGCCATCGGGATCGGAATCGACATAGCAGACGCTGTAGCCTGGCTGGAGTTGCTGCCCATTGGGTTCCAAGGAGCCGTCTTCCTTGACTCGGAAGGAGATGACGCCGCCGCCCGCCTTGTTTTCGCAAGCTACGAAGAGGTACTTGCGGTCGTGGGAGTACTGCAGGTAACTGGGAGATTCACAGGGCGTGAAGTTCACCTGCTTGACTTCGTTGTTCTGGTAGCTGAGACCGAGGATTCCACCGCCCAGCGCGGTGGTGGTGCATTTGACGATGTAGAACAGATTCATTTTTAGTGGTTAGTGGTTAGTGGTTAGTGGTTAGTGGTTAGTGGTTAGTGGAGTGATTGAAGGTTGGTTGTTGAAGGTTGGTTGTTGAAGGTTGGTTGTTGAAGGTTGGTTGTTGAAGGTTGGT
>JAFRLI010000250.1 GCA_017431255.1 Victivallales bacterium | reverse complement strand
CGGTCCTGGCGGTTTTACTTTCTGTTGAGGCGGAAGCCGTTGAGGAGGGCCTTCTTGCGGGCGGTCTCGTAGGTGGCGGGCTTCTTGTTGTCGAAGTCCTCGGTGTGCTCGACGCTCCAGCCGCTCCATTCGCGGTAGGCGTGGTAGGTCCAGTCCCAGCCGAGTTCCTCGAAGATGGAGATGCAGTCCTCCAGGTACTTGTCCGCGCCGGGTGCCCAGCGGATTGCCGAGAACTCGCCGACGTAGATGCGCGCACCGTACTTCTTCTGGAAGTCGATGACGGGCTTGAGGGACTTCCGCAGTTGCGCACGGTCGTAGTCCGCGTTATCGATGCGGCCGGGATAGGCGATGGGGGAGCCGTCCGGTTTGGTCCGTTTGGAGGCACCGACGCCCTGGTGGGTGAAGCTGCCAGGCGTATACATGTGCACCTGGTAGATGATGTTTTTGAGCATCATCGGGGCCTGGCCGACGTAGGCGTTCGCGGAATCCAGCCAGTTGCTCTCGAACACAATCGGCTTCTCCGGATCGATTTTGCGGATTTCCTGCGCGGCCATCCACTGCAATTGCGCGAAGTCATACGTGACGAGTGCGTTCTGGTCGGGTTCGTTCATCAAGTCGTAGCCGACGACCTGCGGGACGTCCTTGTAGTGCTTCGCGATCTTACGCCACTGCTCCAGGTAGCACTCCACGAACGGCTTGTTGTAGAACAGGTGGAACGCGCTGCTGCCCTGGCCGTATTTCACGAGTTCCGAGGAGCCGGGGAAGAGGCGTCCGTCTTGCATGCGCCCGCCTGGGACGGTGTGCATGTCAAAGAGCACGTAGATGCCGCACTTCTGGAAGACGGGGAGGAGGGAATCGAGGTGGGCGAGGTCCTTGTCCACCAGTTCTCCAAAGCGCTTGGGATCCCGCACCTCGGGTATCTTCAGATAACTGGGGAAGAACTGCCAGCGGACGAAGTTCGCGCCCCAGCCCGCCAGGTCGTGGATGTCCTGCTCCGTCATGTTCGTGTGCGGATACTTGTATCCGGGCGACATCACGCCGCGCAACCTCGGGAAGTTCCGCACGGCGTCGCTGTATTCGCACTGATAGCCATCGGGGACGGCCAGGCGGAATGCGTTCTCCACGGCGGTCATGGTCAGTTTGCGGTAGCGGACGGTTCCGTAGGCCTGCTGGAGGCCGATGTTCATTACGCACTCCTCGAAGTCGTCCTCGGGCACTTGCAGGAAGACGAATACCGTTCTCCAATCATACGTGCCGCCACGCCGGACGTTCCCTTCGGGATAGGACTTGTGTCCATTGAGTACGAACGTCGGCATGCACTTGATGCCCAGGTGTCCCGGAGGAGCCTTCACCACATTTTCGGCGCTGATCTCGCACTCGATCTTCACCTGCTTGCCGCGATACGGCTCCGTGTCCAGTTTCAGTTTGAGGGGATAGTCGTGGAACTTGCCGTCCCCGGACTTTGCCACCGTTACCTCTACGACCGTTCCCGCCTCCGTCATGTAGCGTTTTGCATAGGAGGGCAGTTCGAACTTGTCCAGAAGGTCCTCCGCGCGGACCAGACCAATGGATAGCATCGTCAGGATGGCAATTTCCAAAAATCTCTTCATCGTGTACTCCTGTTTTTTTGTCAGTGGCGTTATTATTCAGAACCCTGAATTATGGAAACGATTTTGAAACACTTTCTTCCACAAAACATACAAAATACACAAAAACACGGGAAACACCTGTCTCTTCAAAAGGTTCCAAAGAACCGTTGCTTTCTGCCTCTCCCCCCGGCGGGACAGGTCTGGCCTTTCCCGCCGGGGGGAGGGCGCAGGAAGCACGCGCGTCTTCAGCGCGTTTTGAGAGACAGGAAAGAGGACAGTTCTTTTTGTGTATTTTGTGTGTTTTGTGGATAAAAACGAGAGACCTGAATCACATGGTTACCCTTCTGAACAGTCACTCAGTGGCAAATGCCGCGGATGCTCGCGGCCACCGCCTTGGCGAAGGTGCGTGCGCCCAGTTCTGTCGGGTGGATGCAGTCGGGACCGATGTATGCTTCCAGGTTCTGGGAGGCGACCGCGTACAAATCGTCGATGACGACGCCATGCTCTTTCAGGAAGGGGACCGCCGCCTCGTTCAATGCCTGGACATACTCCAGTTTCTGGTTGGCGGAATTCGGCTTGACGGGGGTGGTGGTTGCAAAAATCACGTTCGGCGTGTGTTTTTTGAGTTCGCGGACGATTCGGAAGAGGTCATGCAGGTACTCCTCGACGGTGGTGAACATTCCGTCTTCCTTGCAGACGATGGCGCTGTCCCAGAGGCCGTTGTTCCAGTGGATGATGTCGGGAGCAGGGCACGCTTGGAACCAGCGCTCCAACTCGTTCAGTGTGTATTTCGCGAATCGTCCGTTTTCCTCGGGATGCCACACCTCGTACTCGTCGCCCAGTTCCTGCACGACAAAGTCCTGGTACGCGATCCGAATGGAATCCCCCAGTAGCATTACCTTCTTCATGGTTGTTTCTCCTGCGGTTTTGCCTCGGGCGCGGCTGCTCGCTCTTCCGCCTTTGGCTCGGCATTTCCGGCCCCCTTCGCTTTCGCCTCGGCCTCCGCTTTTGCTTTCGCCTCGGCCTCGGCTTTCCGTTCGGCCTTGATTTTCTCCCAGATGGTGGATTGCAGCAGTGCCAGCCCAGGCGAAGACATGGATGAGTGCGTGCCCGTCTCTATGTCAATGTAATGCGTCTTGGTGCGTCTCAGCACACGTCTCAGGCGCGCCTCAATCAGCCTGTTCTCTTCCACGCGGGAAGGCATTTCCAGGGTCGTGTCCCCCACGACGAAGAACAGTTCCGGCAGTTCCACACCCTTCAGAAACTCCGAGCGAGCCAGGTAGATGGGCGCATATTCGTCCAGCCAGACGGATGGCGTGCTCTTGTCCTTTGCGCGGCGTTCCGCCAGCACATTGAAATGGGTCGTCATCTGACCCGACAATGGCCACGATGCAGCAAGTTGCGTCGGCTTGGCCCCGAAGGTCGCCAGGTACTTCGGGTCGAGCGTCACCATTGCCACGAGCCAGCCACCGGCGGAGTGCCCCGTCAGATAGACCTTGTTCGGGTCGCCGCCATATTCGGCGATGTGCTTCAGCGTCCACGCCACTGCCGCTGCCGTGTCGTAGAGGTAGTCGGGGCACTCCGCGCGTTCGCCGGAAAGGCGGTAGTTCACCGCCACAATCCCCACCATTTCCTTGTCGAGCACTCTCGGGAATGACTTTCCGCCCTTGGTGAGACCGCCGCCGTGTACCCAGATGATGGTTGAAAAACCGGGGAAGTTGCTCGGCGTGGACAAATCCAGCTTGCAGCGCTCCTCCAGATACTCCAGGTTCCCCCGTTTCGGCGCACCTTCCTCGTAGTACGGGATGTCCTTCACAACATCCGCCGTCGCGGCAACCGCCGCCAGTACCATGCACAATCCCAGTCTGCCAATTCTGTTCATTCTACGAATCCTTCTGTTTCACCGTGTGCATCCTACCTTCGTCCGACTTGTCACAAGCCTTGATGGGTTTTCTTAAACGAGGTAATTCCAAAACTCCTTTTTAAGTCCACAGAATACACAGAATACACAGAATACACAGAAGGCAATCCGCCGCTTCTCGGCGGCTTGCACTTTGTATTCTGTTTCATATCAAGTGTTTAGCCGCGCGTTAGCGCGGACAAACAGTTCTGCGTATCCTGTGTGTTCTGTGGACTCCCATAAGGTTTTGCAATTACCTCAAACGATAAACCTCTCTAATGAGGTAATTGCAAAACTACCGCCCAACCACCAAAACGCCGCAAGCGATGACGCCATCACGACGCGCCGTGAAGGCGGTTGGGATGAGAGTTTT
>JAFRLI010000249.1 GCA_017431255.1 Victivallales bacterium | reverse complement strand
CGTTCCTGCAAAGGCTGTGCCGCGTGCAGGGGGAGGGGGAGGACGCATTTCTGAACCGCCTGGCAGTCCTTGTCCAGAAGGCGGAGGAGTGGAGGGCGCGTCTTTTCGGAGGCGATGGAGAGAACCGCGGTGCGGAGGCCCCTGATTCGGACGGGCTTTTTTCGGGAGACACGATTCTCTTCCGCGTGTAACCTTTGGCCCGGAGCCGTGTAATCAATGTCGATAGTTCCCCTCAGATGCGAAAACGTCCAGGGGGATTGGTTGAAAACAATTAAATGGAATGGTGTGAACAATGGCAGGCAAAGTGACGAATGAACAGGCCGTGAAGGCGAATATCAGCATAGACGACTTTCGCAAGGCGGTCAACACGGTGAATCCGAAGAACAAGGGCTATGTCCGCTTCGTGCCGGATGGCAAGGGCGGCGTGACAATCGCCAAGGTCAACAACAAGATCGACTTCAACATATCATGGCGCACCAACATCGATGCGGCCAAAAACCAAACCATGCGCGAAAAGTTCGCCCTGGCGATGGCCAGTGACTTGAGGTGGGCTGACAGCACGCGCGTCCAGAAACTGATGGACAGCATCACCAACGTGCGCAAGAAGGATGGCGGCAAGCGGACCGACGCCCTCTCGCGAAAGGAACTGGAAAAGGCGTTCCAGGAATACGACAAGATGATGAACACCCCCTTTGGGCGCATGCAGATGCTGGACAATCTCCTCAAGAAGACGGCGGAGCGCTGCAACCTGCCGGGGACGGATGATGGCGTCAAGACCTTGAAGGAAAAGTTCCTGAAGCTGCCCAAGGAGATGGGCGACCTCAGCAAGCTCTGGGAAACCGACCTTGACAAGGAGGGGGCCACCCCGAAGATGGACGAGCTGACATTCAAGACCACGCTGCACGAGCTGGAAAGGCTGTGCGACGAGGCGGTCAAGCGGGCGGGAATCGAGACGCTGCTCAGGGACAAGGCTGAGCTCTTCACGGGCGCGAAGGCCCTGGACAACACCTTCGGGCTGCACCTTTCGCAGGACGAGACGGCCCAGCTGCGCGGAGCCCTCCACCACTTCCTCGCCCTCAAGGGGCTTGTGCCGCAGCAGGGAGAAGGCGGCGTGGTCGGCACGGGCGGCATGATTTTCGAGAAGTTCATGACGGACGTGCTGCCCGCCCTGTTCAAGCAGAATGTGGAGAACATCCGCGAATGGTCCAACGGCGAGAACGGCGACAAGGCCTTGCAGATGGACGCCAACTTCTCCTTCGAGGCCATCATGGAGGAGGCGGAGAAGTTCATGCTCGGCGCCAGGCAGTTCATCGACAACCCGCCCGACGTGGTGGCCAAGAGCACGGGCGACGCCCGGTTTGACAAGATTGTGGAGGGAGGCAAGGATACGGTCAGGGGCGCCCGCCAGATGGCGATTAACAGCGCCATGCAGCAGGATGCGTTGAGACTGATTGACAATGCCAACATCACTGCGGAGGAGGGCAAGAGAATCCACAATGACCTCCAGGGGGCCAAGAATGCCTACGTGGCGGAGGGGCTTCTGGACACCTTCACGAAGAACTTCCTCGCCGAGCACGGCATCGGCGACGCCATTGCCGAGGACAGGCAGGCCAGCGACGCCTTCAAGAACACCATGGACGCCATCGCCAAGGACACCTACAAGCTGGGTACCGCGATACGGATTCAGAACGGCAGCGTCAAGAAGAACGCTGAAACGGGGCAGAAGGAGCTGGTTGACGAAGGCATGGGGGCCTACGTGAATGACATGGAGAACGCCATCAGCCAGATCGCCTCCGGAAAGAACGGCATGGACATGGCTCTGGTCTCGAAGCTGATGAGCTTCACGATGGCCAATATGGCGAGCCGCAAGGTGGAGATGGTGGCGAATAACGTCGGAGTGAACCTGAATCTTGACAAGGCCAGCGAGGAGAAGGACAAGGCGCTGCTGCGCTCCACCGCCGAAGCCTATTTCTCGTTCGAGAAGAACGTGGGGAAGGCGATTGTCAAGGCGAAGACCAGCTTTGAGAAAATGGCGAAAGCCCAGCTCAAGAAGGGGCTGATAGACGAGGCCACGCTCAACGACATGCTCCTGCGCGCCCAGTCCAAGTTCGCCCAGGCGCACAAGGCGGCCCTCCAGGGCTTCTTCCTGAAGTCCCCCATCGCGGACGCCAACGAGGGCAAGAAGCTGCTGGACCGCATTTTCAAGGGCACGATGCAGGAGGCGATTTCCGAACTCAACAACGACCTGGCGGTCAATTCCGTCGGCAGGGCTCTTGGCGTCAAGGAGAAGGGGACGCTCATGAACATCGGAGAGCGTGTCGCAGAGGCGATGGCCCAGCCGGGCATGAACGATGTGAAGCTCGGCGTGGACGGCCTCATCAGCGAGAAGGAGGCGCGGGGCAAGCTGGTGGGAGGCGAGCTGAAGCGCCTCTACTCCAGAACCCTGGCCTCCATGCTGAAGAAGCTGCCCAAGGTGGACGGACATGTCACGGTCACGGAAGGCTTTGTGGAAAAGGTGCAGAATGAGTTCAACTCCAAGGTCATGGCCCTGGTGAAGAACACCGCCAAGCTGGAGGCCGGCTACTTGAAGGAGTTCGAGGAGCGTATCAATAATATGCTGCTCGAAAATATCGAGGAGGGGCACGGCGCGTTCAAGGGGTACACCGACGGCGACAGGCCCATCACCGACAGCGAGAAGAAGACGCTGGCCAAGGAGATGACCGCTGAAATCACACGCTACAAGAGCGCGCAGCTCAAGGCGGACCTCCAGGAGATTCTGGAGGCCCCAGGCAGCTTCGACAAGAAAGCCGTCCAGGATTTGGCCGGCCAGACGATTGCCGCCGACGGCGTGGAGAAGACAGGAATCGCCTTCGCGAAGGTGGCGGAGGAGCGGAAGGCGATGATCAGCGAGTTCCTGTCGGACGCCAAGAACCTGGACAAGGTCAACCAGGCAGTCCGCGAAGGCAAGGTCTTCGGCCAAGGCGGCGTTTTGGCGAATGTCTATAAGGGCGTCTATTCGGAGGGGGAGGTCCTTTTGTCGAAGGCCACCGACGCCGTCGTCGAGCGCGTCAAGAAGATGCCGCTGGTCTATGCCACCGGCGACAAGGACGCCCTGGTGAAGCGCATGGCCGAGGAGGCGGACAAGCAGGCGCAGGGCTTTGCCAAGAAATGGGCGAAGTTCCGCACGGACTTCCTGCGCCAGGCAGGGCCTATCGACGACGACTTCTCCAGCCTCGGAGCCAAGAGGCTCGATGAGGCCCGCCAGTGGGCCCTGTTCGAGCTTGCCAGCCGCAAGGACTTCGATACGCTTGACATGAAGATGGCCCTGGGCTTCTACCGCAATCTCCTGCAGCAGCATCTGGACGGCACGATCAGCAGGGCCAAGACCAGATTCGACGAATACGCCGCCAAGGTCACCGCCGTCCATGCGGAGGCCATGCGCCAGCTGGGGGACACCCTTGACCTGGCAAAGGACATGATTGTCTTCGCGGCATCCAAGGAGGCGCAGCAATACCTCGCCGACGTCATCCTTCCGAAGATGAAGCAGCGCATCGAATACCAGATCTACCAGAATCCCGACAACTTCACCCCGGACAAGCTGGAGGCGCGCGACAAGGAGCTCATGAAGAGCTTTGTGGATGTGGCCGAGAAGATGTTCGGCACCAACGACTACAAGTTCAAGAGCGGTCTGACCGGCCTGATGAAGTTCGCCGGGGCGGGCGTGCTGCTCCAGGACGAGGCGGAGGCGAACGCCGCGATGGAGGACCTCAAGAAGTGGATCGCCTCGCCCGAGGGGCACGAGATGCGGGTCGAGGCGGAAAAGGCGATGCTTGACCACATCATGGACTACGGTGACACCTTCGACGAGAAGAATCCCCAGGACTTCGCGCCGACAGGGCCCGGCAACGCCGTGGCCGAGTTCCGCTTCGCGGCCCGCGACCTGCTCAGGGGGCATACGGCGCAGCTGCTCTATTCCGCCTTCGACAACGAGAAGGTTGGCGAGGTGCGCGAGGCCTTCGCCGCCTGGCTGGATTCCCACGGCCTCTCCAGGTTCGAGGACTACCGCCACACCACGGCGCAGGAACGCATCATGGCCAAGTTCGACGAACGCGTCAAGGCCCTGCAGGAGAACGCGCTCAATGGCGGCGAGAACGAGCCTATTCTCACGCCTTCCTTCATCGCGCTCATCGACCAGATCATCGACGCGGACGGGACCTCCATGCTTCTCGCCGAGGTCAAGACCAAGTATCTCAACATCATGCTCGACGAACTCGCCGCCAAGGACGAGGCCGTCAAGTTCAATCCGAACGACCCCAGGTTCGCCACACTGTCGCCCAATCTGCAGGCGACGGTCAGGCGGAACTACGAGGACCTGCTCGGAGCCGTCTCCTACAAGATCACGGAGGTGCTGGGCAGGTTCGACACCCAGGACGGCCTGGACAGCGTGAAGGAGGCCGTCAAGGGGCTGGACGAGGAGACCGTCCGCAAGGAGATCATCGGCGACGTGCTGCTGGCCGTGGAGGACTGCATGATCCGCTACAACCTGGAGGAGGCAAGCACGCACATGGTGCGCGACTACACGCATACGATGGAGCGCCAGCTCATCAAGGGCGTCGTCGGGGATGACAAGGCGGACAACTTCCGGAAAGGCTTCATCGACCTGGCCACGCACCCCAAGGTGCCTGAAAAGAACCGCGAAGCATTGAACAAGGAGCTTGCCCGCTTCTCCGATGGCTTCAGCAATGCCCTCAGCATGGGGCTTGAAAACTGCCGCCAGAACAACGCCACGGTCTATGCGCTGGAAAACACCTTCAGGAAAATAACGCTCGACTTCCTTGACATGGTCAGGGAGGACAAGGGCTGGCAGAAAGTGGTCCAGCCGACGTTGAAGGCCTTGGCAAAACAGCTCTGATGCACATGTCCACGTTCGCTGAAATCATAGCGGAGACGGGGAACCTCCTTGGCATCGACGGCTTCGGGCCGGATGCCGAGGGGGTCTGCGTCATCGCCTCCGAGGAGGCGGAGGTCACGCTCCTATACTGCCCGGACGCGGGCGACATGGTGCTCGTCACGGCAAAACTCATGGACTTGCCTTCCGACGACGGGAACGTGCTGGTTGCCGCGCTGGAGGCCAACCATCGCCTGGAAGCCACGAAAGGGGCCACCGTTTCGCTGGACGAGGAGGACAACTCCCTTGCGCTCTCCATGTATCTGCCCCTTGACCTTCTGACGGCGGAAATCCTGGTTTCCAGGCTTGAGGGGTTCATGGCGGCGCTTCTTTCCCTGCGGGAGAGATTGTCCGCGCAATAAGGAGACAAATCGCTGCCATTCAGAAGGATAGCCAACAGGCACCGGCTGCCAGGTTTTCCGCGCCTTGCCGCATAGCGGCAAGGCGCCAGGAATCGGGCATGGCTCCGGAAATTCCTGCCGCCGCTGCGCGGCTCCAATTCTCATGGTGGCTCTTCCCCGTGGGTTCCGCCTGCCGCCACGCGGCTTCGCTCCACCCACGTCTATATTCTCTACGCCGCCAACGCGGCTTACCCTTCTGAATAGTTACACTCTAAAAAACTTTACAGCCGCGATGAAAAGAAGTCGGCAAGCTTCGCCTCGATCTTCACGACGTATTCGTGCTTCCAGTATGTTTCGATATGGTGCGCCTTGGGCACGAGGAATAGTTCCTTGTCGGCTGTGCCCGTGGCGGCCTCGAACATGCCCTGCGTCAGGTAGAGCGTGTCCGCCGCATCCCCCGCAATCATGAGAAGCGGCTGGTCGATGAGCGCCGCGCCGTCTCTCGCGTCCCAAAGCGCCGTCTCCAGCAAACCCGTGACAGTGGCGCTGAATGTGGAGCGAGGATGACGGTGCGTCAGGCCGTAGTACTCATAGCCGTCGCGGTAGAGGTCCTGCGTGAGCGCAAGTCCCTTCTCCTTCGGCCAGTCCAGCATGTTTGGCGTGTAGGCAACTGGTGCGCCCGCCGCCTCTGCCTCACGCTGTTTCGCCGCCGCGCGGAGGCGTTCCGCCACGGTATCCTTCTGCGTGCCGAGAAAGCCCTCGCGGCGAACCAGGCCCGTGTTGAAGGCGCTCAGCGTGGCAACCGCCTTGAAGCGCTTGTCAGTCTTGGCTACGTTGAACGCGTATCCTCCGCCGCCGCAGATTCCAAGGAGGCCGATCCGGTTTGCGTCCACGCCGTGAAAGCTGGCGATGACGTCCGCCATGCGTCGGATGTCCTCTGTGCGGATGGAGGGAAGGTCCAGATAGCGCGGCTCGCCGCCGCTGGAGCCTTGATAGGAGGCGTCCGCCGCAATGGCGACGAAGCCGCGCGCGGCCAGTAGCTGTGCGTAAAGCCCTGCGACCTGTTCCTTGACGCCGCCGTTTGGATGCGCCACGCAAATGGCGGGGAAGCGCTCTTCCGTCTGCGGGTTCCAGGCAGGGGGCGTATAGACGTTCGCCGCAATGCGGACTCCGCGGTTGTCGTATGCGATGGGATGGATGTTCACCCGGCCTGGCTTGTTCTCCGCAACCGCCCCTTCATAGAGGAGTCCAAACGGGTTTTTCCCGCTCCATTCATTCTCCAATGCTATTTCCGTTGCGGTCTTGTATTCGAAGGTGGCTTTCATGGGGGTGTTTCTCCTTGTGGGTGAAAGGGCGCTGTCCGCAAATGCGGCCAGCGAAACGGCAGTTGTCAAGATGATATTTTTCAGCATGTCCGTATTTTCCTGTTCAGGTGATGGCTTTCAGTCGGCTGGTTCGTAGGAGGGCTTCCAGGCGGCGAACTGGACGAGCTGCTCGTCAGTGCGATGGTAGTAGCGCACGCCCTTGTCAAGGGTGGCGATCCGGGCCATTTCCTGTTCGGAGAGCGTGAAGTCGAGGATGTCCAGGTTGTCCTTGATGTGCGCGACATTTCGGCTGCCGGGAATCACCACGAAGCCCATTTGCGTGTGCCAGCGGAGGATCGCCTGAGCAGGCGTCTTGCCGTGCGCCTTTCCGATTTCGGCGATAATCGGCTCCTGGAGCAGCGACTTGTCGCCGTGCCCCAGCGGATACCAGCTCATCAGGCGTATGCCGTGCCTGTCAAGCGTCTGGCGGAGTTCCCGCTGCGTGAAATAGGGGTGCGCCTCGACCTGGATGAACTGCGGTGGAAGCTCCCATTTGCCTTCAAGTTCGGCAATGTACTTCCCCTCAAAGTTGGAGATGCCGATGGATTTCGCCTTGCCGTCCCGCAGCGCCTTCTCCAGCTGGCGGTAGCCGGCGAGCCAGTTCCCCGCAGGCTGGTGGATGAAAAGCAGGTCCACATAGTCCGTGCCAAGGCGTTCAAGCGTCTCATCGACGGCCTTTGGGTTCTCGTATTCGCTTGGCCAGAGCTTGGTGGACAGGAACACGTCCTTGCGGGCGACGCCGCTTTCGCGGAGGCCGCGCCCGCAGGCGCGTTCGTTCACGTATGCGTTGGCGGTGTCCACCAGCGAATAGCCCATCTTGAGCGCCTCGCGGACACTGTTCTCCGCCTCCGCGGGCGACAGCATGAAGGTTCCGAGCCCGATGACAGGGCATTCAAGCCCGTTGTTGAGTCTGATTTTTTCCATTGTGATTCTCCTATCAATTTTATAGACGTATTCACCGTACAAAGTTGGTAAGGGCGTTCGCCTCCGCCTCTGGCGGGAGTATTCCCGCATCCCGTCCAGCCTTCAGGCATTTCATGACCCACGCAATGTTGCGGGCAAGGTTGCGGAGTGTCTGCGTCCCTTCCTCGTCCTTCGGCACGTCATCCTTTGTAAGCGCGTGGAACTCGTTCCAGTAGGTACTTCCGACGTTGATCATCTGGGAGATGCCGAAGTACTTGTTCAGGACGTCGTAGGATGCGCTCGTGCCCGCGCGGCGCGCCACCACGATGGCAGCGGCGGGCTTTTGGCGGAACGCAGCGGCGCCCGTCCCCCACATGTTGCTGAAGAACGCGCGGTCAAGGAAGCTCAGGATGCGACCCGATGGGTGCGCGTAATAGACGGGCGTGCCGAAAACAAAACCGTCTGCCGCCATGGCCTTTTCAACGAACTCGTTCACGCCGTCGTCCTGGAAGACGCATTTGCCCCTCTCTGCGCACTTGTTGCAGCCTAGGCAGTCCCGCACAGGCTTCGCGCCGACGCAGACGATTTCACTATCCACGCCATCGGCAGCGAATACCTCGGCCATGATGTCCAGCCCCGCCCGCGTCGAGCCGTTGGCGTTGCCACTTCCATTGAGCATCAGTACTTT
This sequence comes from Victivallales bacterium, assembly GCA_017431255.1. Taxonomy (GTDB): domain Bacteria; phylum Verrucomicrobiota; class Lentisphaeria; order Oligosphaerales; family Oligosphaeraceae; genus RGIG2581. Next base: position 10,682 of record JAFRLI010000249.1, on the reverse strand, counting down.
CATTACGACCTCCTATTTCAACTTTCCCAGTTTCTTTAGCCAACCTTCCACGGCGGTCTTGACGGCATCAGCGTCCTTCTGCGCGACATGGCCGTAGATGGAGAGGCCGTTCTGCTCGACCTTCGCCTTCGGGAAGGCTTTGGCGAGGTTTCGCGCGGTGCTTCCGAGCCCCGAGCCCTCGTGGGTGCAGAAAGGCAGGATGGTCTTGCCGTCAATCTTCGCCTTCTCAAGGAAGGTATAGACGACCATCGGCGCGTCGCCCCACCAGTTGGGGTAGCCAATGTAGATGGTGTCGATGCCCGTGAGGTCAGGCGGATTGCCCTGGAACGCGGGACGCGCCTTCAATTGCAACTCCTTCTTGGCGCGGGCGATGCAGTCGTTGTACTTTATGGGATACGGCTCTGCCTCCTTGATTTCCCATATCGCCGTGCTTGTTTGGCGTGCAATCTCCTTGGCGACTTTCGCGGTGTTCCCTTCCTGTATGACGCCGACGGAGTAGTTCTCCCCCGTGTGTGAGAAATAGATGACGATGGCTTTCGCCGCTTCGGCGGCATTGGACAATGACATTGAAAGCATGAAAATACCTCCTAATAACAGTTTTGCCAGTTTGTTCATGAGATGCTCCCGCGTTGGTTAGAATGTTCCCGTCTTGACATGGGGCTTGTACGGTGCTTCCAAAGCCTTGATTTCCTCTTTATCGAGTGTGATGCCAAGTGCTGCGACCGCCTCCTCGACATGCTTCACAGAGGTGCATCCCACGATTGGCGCGGTAATGACTGGTTTGGAGAGCATCCACGCCAGAGACTCCTGGGCCATCGTGCGTCCGTGGGCGGCGGCAACCTTCTCCAGATTGTCAACGACAGGCTTGTCGATGTCGTTGGTGGCGTCCCAGACCATCGGCGAGACGGCGTCGATGGAGTTGCGGGCGGTCTTCGTGCCCCATGGGTGGGCGCAGCGTCCGCCGGCCAGCGGGCTCCATGGAACCACCGCCATACCGCGGTCGCGGCACAGCGGCAGAATCTCGCGCTCCTCCTCCCGATAGATGAGGTTGTACTGCGGCTGTAGAGAAATGAACTTCGTCCAGTTGTGACGTTCTGCAATCTGCTGCATCCGCTCCAACTGCCAAGCAAAGATGGTGGAGGCCCCGATGTAGCGTGCCTTGCCGCTCTTGACCACGTCGTGCAGTGCCTCCATTATCTCCTCCATCGACGTGTTGGCGTCCAGGCGGTGTATCTGGTAGAGGTCAACGTAGTCCATGCCAAGACGCTTCAGCGAATGGTCGATTTCCGCCATGATGTTCTTACGGGATGAGCCGCCGCCGTTTGGACGACCTGGGCGCATGTCGAAATGAACTTTGGTTGCGACCACAATCTCGTCGCGGTCCAGACCGTACTCGCGGATGAGCCGTCCCGTGAGCTCCTCGCTGGAACCCGTCTGATAGACGTTGGCGGTGTCGAAGTAGTTGATGCCCAAATCAATGGCTTTCTTGAAGATAGGTTTGGCGTCTTCGAAGTCCCGCGCCCATGGGAACACGCCGTTTTCGCTTCCGGGTTTGCCAAAGCTCATCATTCCCAGGCAGATGCGCGAGACATCCATGCCCGTCTTGCCGAATTTCACATACTTCATTGTTCTTCTCCCTGGTGGTGTTGTTGGGTTACCTGTCTGCTGGAATGATGTATGGTTCGAGTGCCTTTGAAAGTCCGTGCTGAACGAATGAGGCGGTCCGCGCCGAGCCGACCACCACGCCGTCCGACATGCACCAGGCAAGCATCAGCCCGTAGAGTTCGCAGTTGATGAAAAGGGCCAGTTCGTCTGCGGGCGTCTCCGCCTTGAGAAGCCCTTGCGTCACGCCTTCCCGCAGGATGGACTGCAGGGCGCGGACGTCAAAGGTGTATTTGGTGATGTCCTCCTGGCTGTGGCACATCCGCTGCGGCGCGACGTTGTTGCGAATCCACTGGCGCGTGATTTCCAGACCGTACTCCTCGATGCCCTTCATGAACTCATGACAGTAGTAGGCCAGACGCTCAAGAATCCCCTTGCCATCCATGCCGTTCACAATTTCCGAAAGGTGGTAGAAGTCATAGTCCTCCAGGTCCTCGACGATGTCCTCCTTCCGCTTGAAATAGACGTAGAAACTCCCCACGGCAACTCCCGCCTCCCGTGCGATGTCGGCCACCGTCACATCCGCAAAATCTTGTTTTTCCAGGATCTTCCGCGCTGCGACCAGAAGCCGCCTCCGCGTCTCAAGCGCCGCTTTCTTTCGATTGGTCATCTCTTGTTTCATTTTATGCCTCCTGAGTGGTACGGGACATAATATAACACTCAATGAATAATATTCAATGAACAGTATTCAAAATAATGTGTTTTTCTTGTGATTTCCCTGATTGCGTGCCGTCAAAAAAACACAGGCCGGCATTTCCAGATGGTTCTCAAGTTATTTGTCCGTGAAGCGTTCGACCGCTTCTGGGCGAGCTACTGCTATCTGTTCATGGACGGCGGGTGGTTCTGCTCCCACGGCGGCGGCTGGACGCCCGTCGCCGACTGGCTTGAATAGACGTCTCCATTTTCAAGCCCCCGCCCGGTTCTTCCTTTGTTTCCTTCAGACCGGGCGGGGGCTTTTTTGTGCCTGAATCGGACTTTTTTCAACAAAATTCCAAAATCCTTCTTCCTTCGACCCCGATTTTCTTTAATACATCGGTGACGGGCAACGAGGCCTCCGTGAGCCACCGCATGGAAAACTCCAGGTCCCGCGCCCTTGTGCGGAACGGCGAGGAGCGCAAGTTCGACGCCACCAGGATTGAGAACGAGATTGCGAAAGCAACGGCCCTATGTCTCGCCGCTGGATGCGCTCACGGCGCGACAGATATCGTGCTGTGTCTTCGCTCCTCGTCCTCGCTTGTGGCGTTTGGGCGTTTGTTTTGCAATTCCCTTGAACGCAAAGCACGCCTTTATTTGAGTCCGTCTTTCCTGTTTTGCCGATTTTTCGTAGACAGCACATAGTTGCAGCGGGTAGGAGTTCCGCTTTTTTGCAGAAATCATTGTATTTTGGATTCTTTAGCCAGTTCTTCATCGCTTTTCGCGCCATATTCGAGGAAAAGTTGACGGAGCGGGTCCTCGGGTAATTTCGTCCAGTCAAGACGGTTCCCAAGAATATCGAAACAGGCATTGACGTTGCATCCCTTTTCCAGCAGATAACGGATATTTTCCAGCGGCGCACAGCAATATGCGCTAGTGAGGGCATATTCCCGATCCGCCCCATGCGTCAGGAAGAAATCGATATCTTCCGGCGTCCCGTCCCTCATCGCCTTCCCTAGGGGAATGATGTCGGAAACACCGTCGATGTCCACGCCTTGATGGAGAAAGTATTCCAGAACATCCTTATGCGGATTGCAGGCGGAAACCGTCAGCAAATTGTCGCCGTCGGCATTTTCCCAAAGGGGGTCATTGCCAAGAGAAACCAGATACCAGACCATTTCGAGTGTGTTTCTCCTAGCTGCATAATAGAGTGGCGTATTGGCGTAACTATCCGTCACATTGACATCTGCGCCACGCTCCACCAAAAGTTTGATGATCCGGATATCGGGATTTTCTGCGGCCATATGGACAATCGAATACCCATCGAGCAACTCTTCCCGTTCGTAGATGTTCGGCAGCCCGGCATCCGCCGCGACGACTGCGTCCAACAACGCGCGAACTTCCTCCAATGAGCCATTGCGGCAACATTCCAGAAGTTGATATTCCAAACTCCCTTCTTCGATCCTCTTGTGCTTCTGCATCGTTAGATTCCTGTAATTATTTACGTTACTGTTCAGAAGAGCAGCAGCATGATTCAGGTCTTATGTTTTTATCCACAAAACACACAAAATACACCAAAAGAACTGTCCTCATTCCAGTCTCTCAAAATGCGCCGAAGTCGCGCTGGCTTCTTGTGCTGTCCTCCGGCGGGAAGCAACGGTTCTTTAGAACCTTTTGAAGAGACAGGTGTTTCCAAAGTTTTTGCGTATTTTATGTATTTTGCGGAAGAAAGTGTTTCAAAATCATTCGCATGATCCAGGATTCTGAATAATAACATTTCCACAAAAAACTCACATTTGGGTGCCTTCAGGCGGGTAGCCGACTTTCGATGCAGCACGCCTTGACTCTCGCCTCAAATCACTTCTGCTTTTCCATCACCCCTCAGGCGAGAGATCCTTTGACGGTGATTGACTACCTGGAGCGTCCTCTGGCAACTCAAACCATTTTATGTAGATTTTCAGACCGGCGGCCTTTGCCTGCTGAATCATATTCTCCGTGCCGCGGCTGCCAGGATATAGGACTGCAATGAGTGCCTCGGCACACTGCGCCATCTCGTGGTTTCGACGCGGACCGGCCGATCTTCCGAAGCGTTCCCAGTCTGCAGGATGTCTCTCGACAGGGATTCCGTGTTCCTCCGCATACTGTTCTCCAAAAGTGTCAGCACCTCTGGCACAGCCGCTTATGACAGTGGTGATTTTCCATCCAGCCTCTTCCACGGCCTGGCAAATCAGGTGGTAGTGAGGGCATTTTCTGGAACCTGCTATGATTGTGCGCATTGTTTTTCCCTCCCCTTATTCTGGGGAAGGGGGACAGTTGGAGTTTCCAATCTTGCATGCCATCTGTCCCCCTGTTCCTTCTTGCGGCGCACGCACATACGTGCGCCGAGTGTAGAGTAGAACTTACTTGGAGGAGAGTTTGAACTTCTTGGGGTTCTTTGGAATGAATCCGTGCGTGGAGCCCTGGTAAAAGACAATGCTCTTGTCAGGAGTCGCCAGTTCGTTGTAGTAGATGGCGAGGCCTGAGGGCGGGCAGGTGTAGTCGCCAAGGCCGGCGCGGGTCACCTCGACCTTGCACTTCGTGCGGCGAGCGTGGAAGGTGATGTCGTAGTAGTCCAGCGCGGGAACGTATTCGAGGGGGAAGGTGCTCCGGAGGCGCTTCAGCAAGGCTCCGCCGCCAAAGTCGCATCCCCAACTGATGCTCGGTCGCGCAAGAGTGACGTCCGGGTCAAGGGCCGCAGCCCAGGAGGTCTGCAGGCCGCCCTGGCTGCCACCGTTCACAACGAGTTCCTTGCGATTCCACTGAGGCAGGCTCTTCGCGTACTCCAGGGAACGCAGGACGCGCAGCACCATCCCGTAGAAATAGGCCGTTTCGGGATTCTTGTTCTGCTCAGGATCAAGCGCATAGCCCTTGCCGTTGGACCGGAGGCTCTCAAAGAATTTGTTCAATTCCGATTTGCTCACGCCCAGCGGCTGGCCGTGGGCGTTGATGGTTATAGAGATCGTTTTGCCGTCATTCGGCTCCGGCTTCTTCTGCTCCCGAGTGCCGTAACCTGCGTACCAGGCATAAATCGGAACCTGCGCGTTCGGGTCTTTCGGCACGGTAATGTACCCCGTCATTGGACGCGGCCCCGGGCATGTGACTGCGATCTGGTACACTTCACTCTTGTCATTCTCGGCAACCTTGATGTGCTCCAGTTCCTTGATCGGAACCTCCGTCAGGCGTTTCTTCAGCTTCGCCCAGAACTCATCGAAGTCCTTCGGTTCCGCCGCCGCGGTCTTCAGGTTCTCTGGATGGACGCAGGCACCACCGTCGAACTTGCACGGAATGGCCTTGCCTTGGCTATCCTTATCTGGCGTGAAGCAGGCAATTTCGTGCTCGTCCAGCAAGCGTGCCTGGATGCGGACAAAGCCGTCCTTCTCGGTAGAAGTCTCGATGATGTACTCGCCCTCTGTGGGAACCTCGATTTTGCCCTTTTCCGTGATGCCATCGTCGCCTGTGCGCGTCCAGACAAGCTGCAGCGGCTTTTCGGGAAGTTGCTTCTGCTTGTTGAATCCAATCGTGATGACGAACTGCATCTTCTCGCCTGGCTCGTAGGCAAGTTTCTCCGTGATGCCCGAAATGCTGATGTTCTTCGTGTTGAAGACGGTCGTCGGATCGACCTCCTTGATATTCTCCATCTTCGCCGCAACGACCATACGAGAAGACTTGTAGTTCTTGGCGCTGCCGCTACGGGACCAGTCGGGATTGGCTTTGGGATTCTGCGACGGATTGTTGCCGATGCCGAGGTCGCAGGAGGTTCCGCCGGTGAACTTGTTGAACGCAAAGACGGTCTGCTGATGCTCGAAATTATGAAGTTGCATTGAGCCGTAGCCGCCGCTCTTCGAGGGGGCGTCGCCAAAGTCAAACTTGCTGTCGGACGCACCAGGAATTTTCTTGGCGTTGCCCGGAGCGTAGTTTCCACCCCAGAACTCGATGTTCCCTTTCGGGAAGAAGCCGCTCTTGAAGCCTTCCACATTGGAGATCGCAAACAGATTGTCCACCTGTCTTGCATTGATGATGTCGACCGTCGGCACGCCATAGTCCTCTAACTGCTGGCTGAAGGCGTCAATCGTCGCAAGAACCCACTTGTCCTGGTCTTTGCCGTCCTTGTACTGCAGCCAGAAGGCCACCTGCTTGATGTTGCCCGTCCACTTGTTGGAATTGTCGACCGTGTACCCAACCGAATGATAGTTCCTCGGATCGAAGTCGTAGATCACGCGGAAGTCCTTCCCTCCCGGGACCATCGCCTGAAGCTTCTCGAAGTCTGCGGGAATCGCCGACAGAAACGCCTGCGCCTCCGGACCGCCAGCCTGTATTTTCTTCATTGCATCCTTGAAATCAATCCCCTGTGCGGAAACCAGCAAAACTCCGAGCATTGCAACGCACAACAGCATGTTCTTTAACAACTTTTTCATTCCATTCTCCTTGGTCTTGGAAACGCGGGTACCCCGCGCAAACATAAAAGCAATTCACCTATACCATCAACTTAAAAAAATCTAATGTAACCTCCTCGTAGGCATTTGCAAGTAACGAAAGAAAAATAAGTTAATCTCTTGCGAAAAAGATGTGCGGAGGTGTCTGTCATCGATATTCTCGGGTGTCCAGGCTGGTAGGGTTCTAGAGGTTCTAGGGCTTCTGGAGGAAATTACACAAGGCAACTTAAGTATAAAATATTTATTGGAGGTGTTGGAGTGCGTCCACGAGTTCGGTTCGTGCCCGTTGAAAGCGCGCGGTGAGGCGTTGGAAAGCGTCGTTGCGGGTTTGCTGCCAGGTGGTTGGGTCCTGTTGCAGGACTTCAAGGAGGCGTGCGGTCACCTGTTTCCAATCGCAGTCATAGACGCTGCCTTCCGTTTTCTGGCCAAAGTTGGCCAGCCAGTTGTCCAATTTCGAACCACGTGCGATTCCCAGGCCTTGGGTGCCGACGCTGGCAGCCAGAATCAGCAAATGCAATCGGCTGGAAAGGACCACGCGGCAGGAGGCGGCGGTCTCCATCACGGCGGCGGGCGTGGTTCCTGGAATGCATTCCACTCCAAGACGTTCCAGCAGTTCCCTGTCGGTTTTGGGGTTCATCGGAATCCCCACGACCTGACAACCTTGCGCACGAAGCACCTCTAGCATTTCCCGCACGCCTTCCAAATCGGCGACCTGTCGTTGCGTCGAAATGCACAACCCCACTTTCTTGTCATTTCGGGACTGCGACAATACCTCTTGCGGCACGCGCAGGAACGCCGCCGTGTCCGCTGCTATCTTCGCCGAAGAATATCCCAGACTTGACAGCACACGCACACTTTGTTCATCTCGCAGCCAAATCCCCTTGCACCTCGGAAGAATCGCTGCAATTCGACGCGACAACTTGCGGCGCAGTCTTCCCTCGTACCAATTCACCAACCCAAATGCCGACAGCAACATTCGGCGCTTTCCGTGCACGCGGAAGAAAACGGGGTTCAGTTCGTCATCCATTCCCACGCCCCAGATAAACGTGGCAATCCCTTGATTCTGAGCAGCTTCCAGAAGGTCCAGCGCGACATTCGGATAGTCCGAAAGCCCTGTCGCCCCGCACCAGATATAGGCGTCATACTGCGACACGACCGCCCCAAACCCCTCCCAGGGGCAGCCTGCAAACCCGAATGCGGGCACGGTCTTCACCTGCAAAAGGGTTGCAGTTGACGGGTCCGCCGTCGCGACCGTCAATTCCGCTTCGGGCAAGGCCTCCCGCAGCGTCTGTACCACAGACGCGAGAATTGCCTCGTCTCCGATATTGTCACATCCAAAAGGGACACCGCCCAGAAGAATCTTCACTTTCACGCCTATCATGGAACGATTGACAACGTCTTCCCGTTTTTTCCAAACAACCACTCATACAGTATCTGTTTTTTCTCAAAAATCAAGAGGGACCGTGACAGAAGGGGAAATCAAGAGGATTGCCATCCTTCTGTCCTGTCGGTTCTTTCTCCGTTTTGGCCATAGGTCAGGGGAGGGTGGTACCGTTGAGGAGGGCATTGAGGAGTTCTTTGATTTCCCGTTGGAGTTCCAGGCGTTTTCGTTGTTCGGGGGTGCGAGCAAGGTTGAGGCTGGGGACGTGCCAGAGTTCGGTTCTTCGGATTGCCTCGGTGAGAAGGGATTGGGAAGGTGCCCCCTGTTTGGCGAGGAGGCGAATGACCTCCGGTTGTCCCTCGCGAGCACCATTGGGGAATGTGAGAACGGCTTCCCAAGTCCAGTCCAAGTCCTTTTCGGGCATGGAATATCCCTTCTGGAACAGATACCGATAACAATCAGCCACGCTTTTGCTCCAGGAGAAGTTGGAGATGCTCCTCCAAAGAGATTGCGTTTTCCCGTTTTCCTCCATTTGGAATTGTGCGTCCACAGGAATCTTTTGCTCCTCCAGAAGCCACTTCAGCACCTCCAGATGCGACTCGTTTGAGACGGCTCGGAAAACCGCATTGCGCATAACGGCGTAAGTCACTGGCAAGTGCTTTTCTGCGATGAGATACCGATATAATTGCAAGGCACTTTCCGAATTGCTCGAAAGCAAGTTTCTCAGGAGGGTCTCCTGCTGATTTTCGGGAAGGGTTGCATGGAAGTCCTCTAGGAGACGATATGCCTCCAAGAGATGGTCCGTGCGTTTCGCCACCAGAAGCAATGGGTGCAACTTGGATTCGGGCAGTCGTTCGTCGGGAGAGTTTCCTTTTTGCAGTGCTGTTTGGATGCTCTGGAGAGTTCCCTCTTTCAGAATGTATTCCCACCGAAGTTTCTCCCAGTATTTATCATCTTTTTCGATGAGTTCATTTTCATCCCAGTGCGGGAGGGTTTCGCGGTAAAGTTCCATCAGAAGGGGGTAGTATTCCTCGCTGGTGCAGTCGTTGAGAAGATTGGCGTCCACGGGTGCCCCGTGCTCGACAAGATAGCGGAGGATGTCACGGCACCATTCCTCCTTCCCTGAACCCTTGAGGAACTGCAGGAGGAACGGTTTGCCTTCCGAGGTTGCGGAGTGCAAGTCGAATCCGTTCTCCACCAAGAAGGTAAGAATAGTGAATGGTGGTTGGATGAGGATGAAGTCCAGCAGGGTTTCGGAGTTTGGAGGGCGTTCCCAGAAGCGCGTATTGATGTCAAACCCGCCTTCTTCTATGGAGGTTCTCAAAAGTTTGGCAGCGTGGTCCTGGCTTCCCTCCATTTTGCAGATATTCGTCAATTGCTGTCGTAGATTCCTTTCCAGATTGCGCCGGATTTGGAAGCCGTGGCGAGTCATCGGTTGGGTCAGGCGGCTAATCGGCGGGAGATTGGATTGATAGGAGGTTTTCCTAGCGGGGAGGCGTTGCTCGACGGAGCGGTTTTTGTCCAGTGGAGGTGGATTGGCGAGTGTGTTCAGAATGTATTGTTTTGCCCAGTCTGGTAGTTCTGCGGGCATGTGGTTTTCGGGACCATTGCTTTTGGCACCGCGTCGAATCAGGTAAATGACGGCTGGCAGGAGGTGGAGGTTCTCGGGGGTAAGTCGTTCCAACAACTTATCAAGCAACGCGGTTCCCAAGGAATCCACCATGTTCAAATCGGAGGTGTTTTCTGCCAGAAATGCCAGCGTGCGCGCAGACAGTTGTGGGTTGTTCAGGACCTGCAGGAGCATCGGTTGGAACGTTTCTTCCCTCGAGGACAGATTCACAGATTTTTCCAGCAACTTCAGCGGGCGGTCTGCCGGGACATTGTGCTCCATCAGTTGCCGCAAAACCCAGACGTTGTTGGTGCGAATGGCACGCGTCAAAAAATGTGGCAAAACACGACCTGCGTTCGACATGTGGAAGGGAGTCACCATCGATAAGGAACTATTCGGAAACAGTTCCACGGGCGAGCGTATTTCATCCAGATTCGGAGGCGGTATCCCCGAATCCTCCATCACGGGAACATCCTCCGCAGACAGCCAGTCCTTTGCCAGCAAGCTCTTGCCTTGGTGCACCAAACCATGCGAATACTCCTTTACGGGCTTCGGTTTTTCCTCTGCTTGCAGGCTCTTGTCCTGGTATACCAAACCATCCGAATACTCCTTTGCGGGCTTCGGTTTTTCCTCCGAATACTTCGGTGTTTTCCAAATATGCCAAATCAATGCTCCCGCAATGCATAGTAGCACCAAACAACTTGTCAGAATGGCTATTGTTTTCCTGGGGAACTGCGGCGTTTCTTCGCGGTGATTGTCCGAATGGAGGTTCTTCGCCAGTTCACTGGCGGTAAAGCAATTTCGGAAGGCGCGGCGGAACTCTGCTGCCGTCTGGAACCTCTGCGCTTTGTTTTCGTTGCAGGCCTGGAGCAGGAACTGGTTGAGGCGGCTCACTTCGGGATGGGACATCAAGTGAGCGGGGATT
>JAFRLI010000248.1 GCA_017431255.1 Victivallales bacterium | reverse complement strand
GGGGGGGGGAGGACTTGTCGTTGTCGAGAAAGAAGAGGTGGCGGGAGGAGGGGTCGAGGCAGCAGTTTCGTGGGAGGAAGTCGCCGTGCACGAAGCCGTCGAGGTGGAATTGTGCGAGTGCTTGTGCTGCGAGGACGACAGCGTCCTGGGGATCAATCGGCAAATTGGGTTGTGTGAGGAATTGTTCGAGGGTGGGGTAGGGGACTTCCTGCGTTACGAGGAGGTTGAGATGTCGTCCGTTGGCGCGGAGTTTTCGTGCGGCGAGGACGGGATTTGCGCAGAAGTGTCCGCGTGCCTGCATTTCGGCAGAGATGCGGAGGATGTGGAGTGCGCGGGAGGTACCGAAAGCCCATTTTAGCCAGGCCAGGAGTTCCTTTTTTCGGAAGGCACCGTCGTTTTGCGCCCACATCAACTTGGAGTAAAGGATTCCGTTTGGGGAGGTGTGGCGGCAGATTTTGCGGCAGTCGGCTTCGAGGACGGTGGAATCCGGTGCGGCGAGGAATGCCTCCACATCCTCGGCTAGGAAGGCGTACTCGGGGCGGCAGAGACCGTTCCAGCCGTTCTGGGAGACTGGCTGGAACGGGGAGGTTCCAATGAGGCGCGGTCGTTGAAAAGTGACGGACATGGCAACAGAAACTTCAGGAACGTTTTTTCTTTGGAAAGACGATTTCCGTCACATCGCATGAATGGAAACCAATCATTTGTCCACCGCACTTCGGGCAGATTTCCATTTCGCAATAAGGATGATGATATTCTCCCCGGCGGGCAGAGCAATCGGGGCAGTCGTGTTTGTGCCCATCCTTGCCATTTGGAATGGCTTCGTACTGCTTGCCGTCTATGATGTACCAGTGCTTCACGCAGCCATGGTCCATCTCATGCCCGCAGTAATGGCATGTTGCAAAGTGGAGCCCTTCCGAGGGATGGCTTTCTTGGGGGCTTGTAAGAGAATCGGAACGTCCTGGAAAACTTGCAATAAGAGAAAAAAGGGTAAAATTGGAAGTAACTGCGGACTTCGCAGACTTCGTAGACTTCGCGGGCTTTGCGGGCTTTGCGGGCTTCGCGGGCTTCGCGGGCTTTGCGGGCTTTGCGGGCTTTGCGGGCTTTGCGGGCTTTGCGGGCTTTGCGGGCTTTGCGGGCTTTGCGGGCTTTGGCGTTTTCGCGGTTTTTGGGGGCTTCTTTTCCATACGAGTTCTCCTTTATTTCCGTTTGCATTTCAGGGGAAAGCATGGTATAATATACAAGTTAAAAAAGTATTTGTAAAATGAAACAACGGAAAAACATATTTGCGCTGGTGCTGCTTGTTTTTTTGCTTGCGTCCCTGTATTGGTATCAGAGGACGGAGCGAATGGGTACCCGTGTGCTGGAGCCAGAGCGTCGCGAGGAGCGGACAACGGTGGAACCTGGGTCAGCAGAGCCTGCCAGAGCAGAGCAAGCGGGCACGCATTCTGCAGGCGAAGCGGGAGCAACACGAGGGGAGAATGTGGGGAAAGGGAGCGTGCGCCGCGGACATTTCACGCTGTTGTCTGCCACACCAGAAGAGACGAGGGCGCGTTTTGAACTGGGGGAGTTCTCGGTGCGGGAGGTGGAGGAAGACGGGCACCGTTGGAGCGTGCTGGAAGTACCTCGTGCGGCGAGGATGTCGCAGGCGGGAGCCCCTGAGGTGCCGGTGTACTGGACGGGAGTGGCGGTGGCGAAAGGCCGTAGTGCGGTGTTGCGGGTGCGTGTGCTGTCGGAGAGGGAGGTCGTGTGTGCGCCGCCGCGTCCGTCTGCGGGATTGATTTTACGGAAGGAGGAGACGTTTCCCGAGCCTGATGCAACGATATACGGCTCGCAGGCGAGTTGGCCGTCGTCGGTATCGTCTTTGGGGAAGGAGTATTGTTTGCGTGGAGTGGAAGGTCGTTCGTTGGTGGTGTATCCCATGCGGTATGATTTTGCACGGGGGGCGCTTTGTGTTGCGGAGAGCGTGGAATTGACGGTGCGCTCGGAGGGGGCGACTGCGGAGGAGTACGGGCGTCTGTCAAGCGAGTGGAATCTTCGTCAGTTGCAACGGGGCAGGATGTTGAATGGAGAGTTGTTGCGTGGGGACGAGAAACTGGTGCCAGGGCGTTTGCTGGTGGTATGTCCCGACGAGTGGGCCTCTGGGACGGAGGAGTTTCTAGCCTGGAAGGAGTTCGTTGGTTTCGATACGGAACTGGCGAAGTATCCCACGGACACGGGCGAGGGCCAGGAGGCACTGGCGCAGTACATCCGCAGCGCGTATGAGGCGGACGGCTTGACGCATGTCATTTTGTGCGGGGACGCTTCGGACGTGCCGCCCGCCTTCACGTGTTACAACCCTTCCTATCCTGGATCCTCGGAACCCACCTCGGACACACGCTACGCCCTCCTGGACGAGGAGGCCTTCACAATGGATTTTTTCATCTCCCGCGTTCCCGCACACAATGCCGAACAACTTGGCACCGTTCTTTCCAAACTCTTGACGAGTGAACAGGCTCCCGCCAAGGACGACGGCTGGCGCTTGCGGGCCATCTATATGGCCTCCAACAAGTCCACTACCTCCCGCGATTCCCCGTACTATCAGCGTCGTGACTATGAAATTATGGGGGAAATCGCAGATACTCTGGCGACGGCGGGTGTTTATGGTTCGGACAGCGCGCGCCTTTTTGCGGTGGACGATATTCCCGACGCACAGTTGCGGGCCGCGCTCATCAGTGCCTTGAATGCAGGCGCTCCACTGATGATGTACCTTGGGGATGGAATGAACACGAGTCTGTCCGTTTCCGATTTCTCCATTGCCGACGCAATTGCCCTGGTCAATGGCAACCGTCTGCCGTTCTGCTACCTGCCAGTTTGCAAGGCGGGTAACTTCGCCTATCCCAAGTCGGATTGCCTGGCAGAGGCGTTTTTCCTCGGTAGTACGCCTGCTTCCAATGGTGCAACCGCCGTGATTGCTTCCACCAGCGACGTGTATTGGTCCCCGCCGATCTGGGCTTCCTATTGCCTTACGGACTATTTGCTTGCTGCCGAAACCACGGAACGCCTCACCTGCTATGGTGCATATCACCAGAGTCTTTCTTTGGAGGGAGCCATCTTCTCCAAAAATGTCAGTCCCCATCAGGATTCTTTGGGGTTGTATTACGTTCAGCAGATGCATCTCTTCGGGGATTGCAGCCAGAGCGCGCGCCTGCGGACGCTGCGTACCCTCGAACCTCACTGCGTCAAAGTAGGGGATACCCTCTCGGTCACGGTCACTTGGGAAGATGGCACCCCGGTGCCGGGAGCACTTCTCTCCCTTCACCAAAATGACGTCCGCGTGGATGCAGCCGCTACCGATGAAAACGGCACCGCCACCCTCACTGTGATTCCATCCAGTGGCACGGGGACCCTTCTGGTCACCGATCCCAGTGGATTGCCCGTGGAAACGGAGATTCCCATGGAAGACTTCCACTACCTGGTGGAAATGGAACCGCTTCCACTCCAACTCGAATCTACCTCGCCCATTTATCCCCCTGAAATCCAGTCGATTTCTCAATGCGTCTTGACGGATGGAACCCTGCCCGATGGCATGGAACTGACCGAGGACGGTTTTCTAGAGGGAATCCCGAGCCGGACAGGAACGTTTTCCTTTGAAGCCACGGGGCTTTGGGATTCGCAATGGGAGGTGTTTTTCCAGGTCACCTGCCAGGTCGTTCTGGCAGCGGACACCAATGGCGACGGTTTTGTCTCCAACCAGGAACTCCTTGCCTGGCTCGAAGTCTGGAATGACGATTGGAAGGCGCGGGACACCGCCATCGCCAACTGGGTCGCCACGGGAACGGAGGAAACCCGTGAGGCCACGGAGAAGCTGGAGGTACCGCTACGCATAATGCCAGTCCCCGTCTGGGAGGCGATTCTTCGGAATGATTCTGCAGCGCAGACAGCGGTTCGCGCCTGCGGGGCAGATGTTGTTGCCGCCTGGACGGAAGGGCTGCGCGTATGGATGACCGAGGAACAGCGCGCGGCATTGCTGGCCGAGGGGGTGGAAATTCTGCAATGTGAGCCGATTGCGGTGCAGGAGCAGACGCGGGGCAAACTCTACCATACGCCAGAGGAACTCAACGCGGCCATGCAAGAACTGGCGGCCTCGCATTGGGACATCTGCCGCCCTCGGCATGTAGGCACGACGACACTGGGACGCGATATGCTGGCACTGCGGATTTCCTCCCGACCAGAAGACGCTGCGGTTCCCGAACTTTTGGTGGCGGGTGGCATCCACGGGAATGAACGCACTTCCGTGGAAGTTGCCTGGCGGCTGGCACGGTTCCTCGTCGCGAACTATGCCTCGAATGCAGAGATTGCCGACCTTCTGGACAACGTGGCTGTCTGGATCCTGCCGATGACCAATCCCGACGGCGTGGCTGCCGTCTCGCGGTACAATGCAAACAACATCGACCTCAATCGCACGTTCCCCGACGGCGTGGATTTGCGTGTCGGTGCCTTTGCCGCTGGGGACACCATGCATTTGACGGACACCAATTCCAATCGGTTCCAGCGCCAGCCCGAAACTTGCGCCCTGATGCGGTGGTCGTCCTCGCGCCATTTTGCCGCGTCCTTGCATTTGCACACGGGGGACACCCTCGTCTGCTATCCCTATGGGAACAAAAGTTCCTCCTCCTCTGCTCGTGCTCCCGATGTAGCGTGCTTCCAGGCGTTGGCGAAGGCATTCGTGAATGAAAGCGAAAACATCTCCGTCACGCAGAACTCCGCTGCGTACTATCCCGCCGTCGGCGAGTTTGCAGACTGGAGTTACCGCTATCTGGGAACACTTGCCATGACGGTTGAATTGACGGGGAGCAACGGCATGGGAAAGGAATACCAGAATGTGGCGGAATTGGACGCGCTGTGGGATGGGAATCGTGCGGCATTCCTCGGCTGGGCGAAGGCTGCCAGGACAGGAGTGGCCGTCTCCGTGGTCTCCGCTGCCACAGGCGAGCCCATTCCTTGCGCGACATTCCAGATTGCAAGCACCATGCCAATCTATGCAGACGTCGGAGGATATCTCTACAAAAACCTTTCCCCGGGATTGTGGCCAAATGCCACCATCACCGCTGAAGGTTATCTCCCGCAGACCTTGACGATTGGAAGCCTCCCGACGGGAACCACCCGCCAATACGAGGTTGCGCTCACTCCCGAAGCAGGGGAATTGCTTGCCTGCCTCCCCGAAGAACGACACTTGCCAGGACTCCCTCATGAGGTATCTTTACGCACACATCCGCCGATGGCGAAACGCGCGGCCGTGCTCACATGCACCGTCCCGACTGGCTGGAGCGTCTCTCAGGACGGCTGGGCGGACGCCAGTCGCCACGAGGCAGATGGCTCACGCTCCTGGCTCTATCTTGCCGACGATGGAGACCTTGCGAACCTGCCACCGCTCCGGGTTGTTCCCGACGCTACGCCGCTCGCGGACCATGTCCTGCATTTCACGCTTGCCTGGGACGGCGGCGAGTTCCGTTCCACACGCGCCTGGACCATTGCGGAACCGCGCGTCATCTCCGTGGCGGCTGGGTTGTCTGGCACGCCAGCCATGGTAGCTTCTTCGGAGAAAACGGTACAAATGTGGAGCGGCACCGGTTATGTAACGAAGACGGGACCACTTCTCGCCGGGATCGCTTTCTGGATAGAACCCCCTTCCACTCTCCAAGCCTGGACTCCCGCACGTCTCCGTTGGTCCCTCGCGCCTGGCTGGAACCTCCTCTACACCCCATGGCCTCGTGACACCGCATCGATTCCATACCCCATCTTCCTCTTCCAAAATGGCCTCCTCACCCGTCCCACACGCCTCCCCGCCGCGTCTTCCTTCTGGATTTTCGCTCAAAAACAAGCCATTTTGGAGGCTGAATAGCAACTTTTTCCCCTTTTTTCAAAAAAAAACGCATAATCCGCTTGATTTTTCCCAAGAACAACTAGTATATTACATAGAGGGTATTTTTATACCCGGACCTAGGTGTTTGCTTTCATTCAACATACTCACTCAAAAACTTCAGGAGAACCATGAAAAACAATCGTTCGTTTGGCAATCTCGTGCGCAGCACGCTTCTTGTCGCCGTCCTGCTCTGCACAGTGGCCCGCGCCGAAGAAGAAGAGCTGTTCAATCTTAACGACATCATCGTCAAGAGTGAACTTTACGTCTGGAACCGCATTTCTGACGTGTTTGACCTTTTCCGCGTCGGTATCGGCGCAGGCGGAGATATCGGTGTCGACCTTCAGGTCACCAAGTACCTCCAACTCGGCGGCATGGTCACCAAGGAACACGGTGTGGATTTCCCGCATTTCATCCCCCCGTTCTGGATGGTCAACTACTACGAGAACACCCCCATCTTTCGCAAGCATGAAGGCTACAATGCGTCTCTCGCATTCCTCTGCTGGCGTCGTGAATGGAATGATCCCGTGGATGGCCAGACCCGCTTCGAACGCCCCGATTGGGACATCCGCCTCGAACTCGCGGCTCTCGCGCACATCTATGTCAATGTCAGCGTTCCTGAAATCGGTGACTTCCTCGCCGGTTTCGCCGGATACGACCCCGCCGGCGATGATATGAAACTCGACCCCTCCTCCCGTCGCCGTCCTGCCGACCAGTTTGGACGCGGCATCTCCAACATCCTCTTCGGCGTCGTCGAGGTTCCGAAGAACGTCATCCGCGTTTCCGAGGAAGAAGGAGACCTGGTTGGTATCACGAAAGGTCTGGGTCTGGGTGTCTGGCGCTTCCTGGTCCGCGAAATCGTCGGTGTGGTGGAGTTTGTGACATTCCCGTTTGGATGGGAGCCCATCATCGAACCCGCGTATCCGTTCCAGAAAGTGGAAATGGTTGAATGGAGCGTGCACCCGCCATCCTTCCAGAAACGTTACTAAAACTCAAGGCGGGGGTTCCCGCCTGAGATTCGGGAAGCCCCGCGGAACGGCGTTCTACGGGGCTTTTTTAATTCTGATTCGTTCTCTCTCCCCACGAACCACTGAACACTCCCCGCTAACCACAAACCACGAACCACTGACCACGAACCACTCCCCGCTAACCACGAACCACTGACCACTGACCACTGGTCACTGGCCACTGACCACTAACCACTGACCACTAACCACTAACCACTAACCACTAACCACTGACCACTAAAAACCACGATGGAAGAATACCTGGAATTGTTGAAGAAACTAGTGGAAAACAAATCCGTGACGGCGGACATCGCGGCTGTGAACCGTGCTTCTGCCATCATGGCGGATTTTCTGCGTTCCCATGGGATTTCCGTGACCGTCGAGACTTGCAACGGGCGTGACCTTCTTTATGCCTCGCGCACGCCTGGCAAGGAATGCGATGTCTTGCTCAACGCCCACTTGGATGTGGTGCCTCCTTCCTTTGAGGGACACCACCAGGTGACCCGCAAAGGGGACGTCCTGTATGGCCGTGGCGTCAATGACGACCTGGGGCCCGCTGTCGGCATCGCTCGGTTCCTGGTAGAGTACCAGGGAAAGACCTCCTGCGGTACCATCTTCTGCTGCGATGAGGAAAACGGGGGTGTGGCGCTGCCGCCCATGCTGGAACGCGGCTATCGTGCCAAAAAGGCCATTCTGGTGGTGGACTCCTCAAGTATTGTTGTGGCGCAGAAGGGAATCGTCAATCTCGTGTTGGTTGCGAAAGGCAAGAGCTGCCATGCGGCCTCTCCTTGGAATACGGGCGAGAATGCCATCAACCGCCTGATTGACGGTTATCTCAAACTGCGTCCGCACCTCCCCGTTGTAACGAAAGACGACCAGTGGCACACTACGATGACTCCCACCATGCTAAGCGGCTCCCCCACGCACAACCAGATTCCGGAAGAGGCAACTATGCTTCTCAACTGTCGTTTTACGGAACCGGGTGAGGAAGAGAAACTCATTGCCATGGCACGTGAGATTTCTGGCCTGGACGTGCGTGTGGAAGGCAATGTCATCCCCGTGGTGGTCGGGGATGAAAATGAACCCGCGCTGCACATCTTGCGCAAAGTGATGCGAGAGGTTCTGGAGAACCCGAACATTGATTTTACGCGTATGAACGGTGCCACGGACGCGCGTTATTTCATTAAGATGAATGTCCCTATCGCCAGCATCGGCTGGGGTGGCGGCAACGCCCATTCGGCAGAAGAGTTCCAGAATGTGAAGTTCTTTGACGAGTTCCCGATGGTCTGCCGGCGATTCTGCGACGAACTTGCGGATTGACCAGGAATTATGGACCCAGAACCATATCCAGATTCCAGCAGTCGTGATACGCGACTGCATTTCGTGGGGGGGCAGGAACTGCGATGAGTGTCTTTGCCCTCTGCATCGGCATCTTGTTACTTCTGTGCCTTTCAGCCTCGTTTTCAGGTGCGGAGACGGCGTTGATGTCTCTGAGCCGTTCCGAGGTGCGTCGCATGAGTCAAGGAACCCGTTCGGAACGTGCGGTCTGCGACCTATTGAAAAATCCGCAGAAGACGCTCAGCACCATTCTTCTGGGCAATCTGTTCGTCAATGTCCTTCTGGCGAGTCTTTGCGCGGCATTGATGCACCGCCTGCTGGATGCCCCGCCTGGAGAACTCGGCCCGATTGATCGGCTGCTCCAGATGCTGCCTTGGATTCCTCCCGAGCAGGTGGATCGCATTGGTACTGTCTTGCTGTCGCTGCTGAACATTGCGTTGGTGACGCCGCTGCTCATTCTGTTCGGGGAGCAGACCCCGAAGGTGGTTGCATTCGCCATCGGTCCCAGCATTGCCCGCAAGGTGGCACTGCCTCTGCTGTGGCTCCGGCATCTCCTCACACCTTGCAACTGGTTCCTTCATGTCTCCTGCAACGCCATCCTGCGTTTGTTCGGCCAGGAGGCGCGTGCATGGTCCTCCATGACGACCGACGAACTGCTTGCCAACATCGCCGCCGGACAGCAGGCCGGTGTCACCAACCAACACGAACAACAACTCCTCGAACGTATCGTGGAACTCGGTTCCATCGATGTCAAGGAGATTATGATGCCGCGCATTGACATTGTCGGCATCGAGGACACCATGACCCTCGCCGAAGCCTTCGAGTTCGCACGCCAGCACCGGCACTCCTGGTATCCCGTCTATCACGAGGATTTGGATGACGCCTGGAGCCTTCTCGCCCTGACGGACCTCCCGCGATGGCGAGACCGCCCCGAGGTCACTCGTCCGCTCTCCGATTTCCGCGACGGCCTGACCAATGCCGTGCCTGGAAAATATCCGCTCTATCTCCCGAAGTTCGTACCAGAATCCGCGCCTGTGGACGAAGTCCTCACCAGCATGCGTCAGGAGGCACGCAGCGTTGCCATCGTGGTTGACGAATACGGCGGTACCTCGGGAATTGTCACCTTGAATGACCTGATGGAGGAAATCATCGGGCACGTTGCCAACGGCGTGGAGGATGAAGATCGCCTCACGTTCCGCGAAGACGGAGTCGCGCAGGCGGATGGCCGTGCGCATCTTCGCATTTTGGAACGCAATTTGGGTTCCGCCTTTGAGAACGAAGAAGGCGAGGCAGACACGCTGGGTGGGTTGCTGATGGAACGCCTGGGGCACATTCCCGTGAAGGGGGACAGCGTGGTATTGGAGGATGGCACGCGCCTGATTGTGCGTCGCATGTCCGGCCGTCGTGTGCAGCTGGTGGACATCGTCCCGCGCAAGGAAGAAACCATTCGCAACATAGAGGAGGGCACATGATCGGCGTCTTCCTGGCATTGATTGTAGTGGTACTGCTCTACCTCTGCTACGCGTTCTTCGCCTGTTGCGAGATGGCCTTCACCTCCGTCAGCCGCGCCTGGCTCTGGGAGCGTGCGGACGACGGAGACAAGCGTGCCATTCTGGCGCGCCGCCTTCTGGAAAATGCAGGTTCCTTCTTCGGCACAGTCCTTTTGGGTACGAATCTGGTCACGGTCACGGTCACGACATTGTTCCGCGCCGTCATCGCGGTCGCCATCATCCAGTCCTCCTGGTTTGTACGAGTTGCCGAGTTCTGCGGTGTCTCTCCTGCCCAGGAGAATTTGATGACCAGTATCATCCTGACGCCTACCATGCTCCTGTTCACGGAAATGGTCCCGAAGGCAATTGGGCGCAGCCATCCGGACGCGATTTGCCTCCGCCTGGCGTCCCCCCTCAATTTCGTCCGCATTTTGTTGAATCCTTTGGTCAGAGTGCTGGAACGGTTTTCGCGCCGTCTGACGCGTCTGGCAGGCGCTGGCGGGACGTCCGGTGTGCGTGTCACGCGTGATGATTTGAAACTCCTGGCGACGGTTGCCACGGAACAGGGGTTGATTGGAAAAGAGGCGGAAGAGATGATGAATGTTGCGCTGGAACTCAATACACGTACCATTGATGAAATCGCGGTCTCCCCTGTCGATGTCAAAACCCTTCCTTTGACGGCGACGGTGGCGGATGTCGAGGAACTGGCTCGTACCACTGGATTCACACGTTTCCCCGTATACGATGGACGCCAGGACAATATCATCGGCATCATCTCGTTGCGACGCTGCATCTTCGATGAATCGCTTCGAGGCAAGAATCCTGCCTCCATTCCGATTCAACCACTTGTTGAAAGAGATGTTCTGTTTGTGCCAGAGTTCAAGACCGTCGGTGCCTTGCTGCTGGAGTTGCGCACGGCAAACTCCCCGATGGCCATTGTCATAGATGAATACGGTGGCATGGCGGGCATTGTCACAATGGAGGACATCATCGGTACGCTCGTCGGCGGCATCGCCGATATGCGGAACCAGGTCGAGTTCCAGGTGTGGCGCATAGACGACAATACCTTCGAGTGCGATGGCAAAGCGGAACTTGCTGACCTGGAGCCACATCTGGGCTTCGCGGTCCAAAGCGAGGACTATGAGACCGCTGCCGGTCTTGCCCTCAATCTATTCGGGAGAATCCCCACGCAGGGCGCCACGGTTACTTACAAGGGATGGCGCATTCAAGTCCTGGAAATGGCGCGGCACCGCATCGCACGCCTTCGCTTTCATCGCCTTGCCAAGCAAACCAGATAAATCTCGCGCTGTAATTTATTTCCCTAGAACGACTTTTGCAAATGACAGCCGGACTTCTGCACGCCCCGCTTCGTCAAAGACGGCGTTGAAACGGTCGCAAATGTCGAAGAAAAGTGCGGAGGCGGTTTGGATGATTCCACCCGCCTCAAGGTCTCCTGCGGTGCGTTCGCGATGAACTTCAATATCGGGGATGAGGCAACGCAGTTCGTCCTCGGTTTCTGCGTGTGCGAGACCGTGTAGCAGGAGATTTTGTGAGTTGACGATGCGGACGGTGAGTTTGAGAAGGTTTTCCTGGTGGTTGAGTTGGGTGTAGAGTTGGCTCGTGACGGCGATGGAAAGCGCACAGAGTCGTTGCAGAAAAGGTGCTTCGATTTGGGAGGGTAGCGTTCCGTCAAAGGGGACGGCGCAATAGAGAAGGCCGTTCTGGGTGTATTCCCAAGCGGAAGTATTGGTTCCATCGGGGGCGACTTGCGTGCCTGACAGCGATTCGTTGTGCGCGGACATTTGGACGTGGGTGCGTGGGCGTGGGCGCGGGAGGTCGGAGAGGCGTGGTCCGCTGATGGCGGCAATGGCGGCGCGTATCTGCGCCAGGGAATCGTCGGGGAAGGGGGTGACCGGGGCGACGATGAGTTCGAAGAGCGGGCGTTCGCGGAAACGTAACGCGCCAAGTTTTTCGCGTGCGTGCTTGCGTGCGCGTTCCAGCAGCGGCGGGAAGACGGACTGGGTAAGTGTCGGATCTGCCTGTCGGTCTTCATAGAGAATCCCGCGGAGCATGCGTCCAAGCATCTGCCGCTGGTTGCGGAGGGCTCGTTGCACGAGCGCATGCATCTCCGAGGCGCGCCGCGCCGCCCGTGAGCGTGCGTCTGGCGTGCGGATGTAGAATACACCCGTCTGCAATTCGTTCGCGCAGGCGTCTCCGCAGACATGCGGAATGTCTTTGAAGGGGTAGACGACAAAGACAACGTACTGCTTGCCGTCGACGACGGGCCGCGCGATGTCAAAAGAGACGGCCGGGTCGGCGTACTGGTTGATGGTCTGGCCGACGGTGCTCGGGTCGAAGGACGCGGCCTGTTTGTCGGTCATGCCGATGTATTTCCTCGGATTGCCATTTTCATCTTCTAGGACGCCGACTACGACATAGCCGCCGAGAGTGTTGGCAAGGGCAATGGCGTGCCGCGCGAACTTGGCGCGGCCGACGCGTCCGATTTCGACCCAGTCCTGCGGCCCCTTGAAGTCGATTTGCTGGTTTTCGAGTCCGCAGTAGATGATGTCTTTCCAGTTCTCAGGTTCGGTAGTGACCAACATGACGTGTCATCCTTTGGGCGGGAACGCCTTTACGGCTTCCTGCAGGTGCTTTCGGATGGGGATGTGCTGCGGGCAGACTTGTTCGCATTTGCCGCATTGGACGCAGTCATTGGCGCGTTTATGGCCCTGTGCATCGACTCGCCAGGTGAGTTTTCGTTGAGCGTTGTGGAGATTCTGGAAGAGTTTGAACATATTGAGGGCTTCAAAGGTGCCTGCGATACCGATGTCCTTTGGGCAGACTTTGGAGCAGTAGTTGCAACTGGTGCAGGGAATGAGGGGGATGTTGGCAAGTGCTGCCTGAGCCTGGAGGATGACGGCGTTCTGCGCATCATCAAATCCCTGGAACTTTTTCATGGTGGCGAGGTTGTCCTCCATTTGTTCAAGGGAACTCATGCCAGAAAGGACCATCATGACGCCCGGCAGGTTCGCCGCAAAACGCAGTGCCCACGACGCGGGAGTGCTTTCGGGTTCCGCTGCCTTCAGAATCTCCACCACCTGCGGAGGCGGTGTGGCCAGCAGACCGCCTTTCACGGGTTCCATGATGATGAGGGGCTTGTTGTGCTTGCGGACCACTTCGTAGCAGGCACGGGACTGGATGATGGCGTCCTCCCAGTCCGCATAGTTGATTTGCAACTGCACGAACTACGTCTCGGGATGGGCGGTCAGAATCTTGTCCAGTTCGTCGGCTTGTGCATGGAAGGAGAATCCGTAGTGCTTGATGAGTCCCTGCGCCTTGAGGTCTGCAACATAGTCCCAGATGCCCAGGCTATCGAAGAGTTTGGTGCGGTCACCGCCGAGATTGTGCAGCAGGTAGAAGTCAAAATAACCGGCACCCGTGCGCTCCAGGGATTGTGCAAACTGGGTCTTGGAGGATTCGAGGGACTTGTCGCCCGCCCAGGAGGCAAGTTTGGTCGCAAGTTGGAAGGACTCCCGGGGATACCGCTCCACCAACGCCTGCCGAATCGCATTTTCACTCCCCGTGTATACCCAAGCCGTATCAAAATACGTGAACCCTTCTTCGAGAAAACGGTCCACCATCTTCTTGATTTGTTCGAGGTCAAACTCCTTCCCCTGTTTCGGAAGACGCATTAACCCAAATCCAAACTTACGCAGGCCTTGTCCTAGTTCACTCATTGCGCTCTTTTCCTTTTAATTTTTTGCTGTTCTGATGGATATCTGTGACACCTTCTAAGTTTACTATATATCGTGCTTCTGGAAAATGCCAATCCCCCAAGGAAGAAAAAAGGGACCTTGGGGGATGGGGGAAGTCACCCGTGTAGGAGGCGGCTACCGTGTGAGGATGGCGGAGTAGGAGCCGCCAGAGAGGGAGTCGGTTTTGACGGTAAAGGTGAGGACGCCGTTTTCGAACTTGGCGGGGTATGGTTTGTTGGCGGGAGTGCCGTCGAGCGCGAGCGGGGTGACGGTCATCGGTTGGGGGAGTTTGAGGGTGATGTCGGCCTTGGCGCGTTCGATGAGGAATGGGAGATGTCCGAAGTTGGTGACGGTCATTTTGGAACTGAGTTGATAAGTCAGGTCGGTGGCTGCGATATCGGAGAGTTGGATGAGGAGGATGCGCTTGCTTTCGGCGAGTGGTTTGTCATCGAGTGCCGAGAGGGCGACGGTCTGGTAGGAGGCAGTCGTGATGGTGGCGACTTTGCCCTGGTATGTTCCGTTGCCTGTGAACACCTCGGAGCGCGGTGTGGTGATATGGAGTGCTTTGGCATGGGAGTCGAGGAAGAGTTCGCCCGTGGAAGAGGTGATCTTGCCAGTCTTTTCATATTCCTTCATGGCGGCAAGGCCTTTTGCCGGGAAGGCGTTCGTCCAGTTGGGATTTTTGGCAGGGTCGATTGCGTTGACGGGGAACGGGTTGCAGTAGTCAGGCATTTGGGAGCCGACGAGTCCCCAGAGTCCGTAGCGGTTGAACTCGTTCGGGAAGATGCCAAGACTCTTGGAGGAGAGGAGTGCGGCCCGATTGTAGACGAAGGTGGTTGCGGTGGAAATGGGAGCGGGGGAGACGTCGCCTCGTGTGAAGAGCAAGGCGAAGAGACGGTCGGCCATTTGTCCCTGGATGTTGTTCGCGACATCAAAATGGCTCAAGGAGAGGCGGGATTTCGGATTCATTCGGGTGCTCCCGTGGGACCATGCGAAGCGGTAGAGACCGTCCCAGTCCTGGAATGAGGCGTAAGCGCCATAGACAGGGGCCGCCTCGACACGCCACTGGTTGGGGACGCAGAAGTTGAATTCCGTGACGGTGAAGGGCTTGCCGAAGATGCGGCTGGTGGCCATCTGAAGAGGATTGCTAGCACCGCTAGCAATGGAGGAGTGGTTCATGAACACATAGGGATATTGCCAACGCTTTCCGGGAAAGTAGGGGTGGTCGTGGTAGGCATGGTTGTCAACAAGATCGAACTTGGTGCGCGCGGGGACATCCTGCACGAAATTGCTGATGTTGATGTCGGTAATGAGTGCGCCCAGATGGATTTCCTTGCGGAGGAATCGCATTTGCTCGGCCTGGCATTTTCGCTGGAGGGCGGAGATGTAGTCGATGAACAATCCGCGCTCGGTGTGCGCCTCGTCCAGTTTGATCTTGTTGTCTTGGAGATACTTCTGGAAGCGTTCCTCAATGATTCTGGCACCAGACGTAGCGGAACGGAGGCGGTTCCAGATTGAGGATGCGGAGTTTTCGTTGACAAGGTTCAGGGCATAGATGCAGGGGTCTTCGGCAAGGGTGAGGTTTGTGTATTTGTTTTTGGTGGTGAGGACCTTGCGGGCGAAGGTCTTCCAGTTTTCCATTGCCTGAGGGCTGATGAGCACGAGATTTTTCATCGAGTAGTCCCCTTTCACTTGGTCCTCCTTGGACATCATATTGAACTCGGGGATGTTGTCGCCTTCCTTGAGGGTGCGGGATGCGTAAAGGTCGATGCAAATATAGATGCCGGCCTCTTTCATGCGGGCGATGAGGCGGAAGAAGCGGTCGAGTTTCGCGGGGTCGATGGTGAGGGAATCGGGGGCATTCTTGTCCAGAATGATGTTTTCGAAATGGTGGAGGCGGACCGTGTTGTAACCGATGCGTTCCGCGCAGGCGATAAAGTTGTCCAGGAGAGGTTCGGTCAAATCATTTGCCCCGTGGACAAGGTTGACTCCGTACAGGCGAACGCGCTTTTGCGGTTGTTTCTCGTAGACGAGGTGACCGGTCTTTGGGGCGACGACGAGGCGTCCGTATTTTCCCGCCGGCTTGTCTGTGAACATTCCCGTGAAGTCCAGGGGGGAACCTTTGCGGGTGGACGGATAGTAGTCCGGGGACAAAGGAAGCCAGTTGTTCCCTTCCTTGACTACGGTTTCGTTCAAAGCGTGCTTGGAGGCGGCCCGTTGATCGGTGTAGGAGGCCCCGACGACCATCCAGACGGTGGTTGGTTCTTCGCGGAACGTGAGGGATTTGACACGCCCTTTCAGGGGGAATGCGGCCATCGTCAGGCCGAAGGTATCTGTCCCCTGCTTCGTCGTCCAGGCGAGAGCGGAGTTGATGCCGGCCGTGGGTCCCCACCAGTTGGAGCAGTCGCGTTCGTCTATCACGTCGAAAGTCTCTTTTTGACCGTCCTGGTAGGTGACGTCAATATGCCCGCAGGGGTTTCCCCGTCCAGGATTCCAGCCGTTTGCGTGCAGGAGATAGAGGTAGTGTGCGGTTTCTGGGCTGGATGCCTCAAGGGTGGCGCTGGTCCCGAAATGGATGCGTGGCAAGGAGGATTTGACATTTTTTCCGAGGATGAGGCAGGAGAGCGCGTCGCCATTCTTGGAATCGGGAATGAGGAACCTGACGCCCTGGAAGTCATGCAGCCCTGCCTTGAGAGCACGAAGGTCTTTTTTGACGCCTTGAGAGGTCCAGCCAGGCTTGGAACCGCCATCGACGAGTGAGCGGTTGCAGATGCTTGCGAGGGAGACGGGAGTGGAGTTCTGGACGCGGCTCACGGGAATATCATATGTTGCTTCCAGTGCCAGTTTCCAGGAACTGTACTTGAACTCCTTTTCATGGAATCCGTCTTTCGGGAAGACGCGGAGGGAGTATCGTTGGTTTGGGGAGCCGAAAGGCGGGAACGGACCTTGGAGGATGACGTAGAAGTCCCCTCTGAGGTCGAGGGAGGAGGTTACCGTGGAGAGATGGATGTGCCTGGCATTTCCCTGGAAAAAG
>JAFRLI010000247.1 GCA_017431255.1 Victivallales bacterium | reverse complement strand
TCCTCCGTTGCAGCGTTTTGGCACTTGGGCGGTCGTTTTGCAATTACCTCTTTTTTTGTTGAAAGTTGCTGGGGCAACGGGTGTTGCTTTGAGCCAAGCCAGTGAGTGTATAGTCTCACTTATTGGGATTTGAAGGGATTTGAAAATGTCAGCAAGGAATAATAAAGTAACCAGATTTATTCAATTTGCGTGTAAGTTCTTCCTTCCATCCTGTAGTTAGTGATGTTGTTTGTTGTTTGTTGTTCTAGTTTGAGTCATCACATCCACAGATTTGGGAAATTGAAATGTTAAGAACTATAGATTTTCGTTTTTTTGCAGATGAGGTAATTGCAAAACTACCGCTCAATCGCCAAAACGTCGCAAGCGAGGGCGAAGAGCGAAAGCGAAGCGTGGTGACTACGCTGAGTTTGAGCGATGACACCATCGCGCCACGCCGTGAAGGCGGTAGAGATGAGAGTTTTGCAATTCCCTCAAATGACAGATTCAATCACTGGTTCATGATACTATCTATGAAAAGATACATTTTCTTGTTGATGTTGTTGGGTGCATGGATGTCTTTTGGGGAAACTCCACAGGAAGCCATCAGACGTTGTGAGAGGTATAGGGATATTTTCGGACGTGAAAAAATTCACCAAAAACTGGTGAATTACCCAGACGGCTGGCAGCATCTTTCCCGAAAGCAACAAAAAAAATATATAGAAAAAGGAAATCTTCGAGGGTATCCTGTGTGCTGGAGTTTTCAAGCATTTACATCGGGGGAATATGTCCTTGCAACTCTTGATTGTGGTAACGTAACATATATGTTGGTTGACTCGAATGTACGCCCCTTTGGACAAAAGCTTACGGATGGACATCCTCATATTGATTATCCTGATGATTTTTTCCCAATGGAATTCCTTGAACAAAAAGATGAACTTGCCAGGAGGATTCCAAATGCAAAGTCTTCTATGAGCAACAGGAAGAACTCTGCAAAGAATAGGAATGGGCTTATATCAAATAATTATCGGGATAGAATAATATACTGCCTGGTAGTTGGACGTTGCGGAAGTATTCCTCTGCAAGAGTTCTATGCCAGTATGGTTAAACTTTTGACAGAAAAACAGCGTTATCTTGAAAAACAACGAAAAGTTACTAAGATAGAATACACAGACAAGGATAAACCCTTAAATACAGATAAGTCTGGAAAATCAAATCGAGAACGAAAGAGGAATACCACCAACCCGAACTCAGACAATAAATATGATTCCAAGAGTACAAAGGGCGCACACAATTCTTCCTTGAAAACGGACGGGCAACTGCGGACAGCAGGGTTGCGGCCGGAAGGATTGCAGTCGGCAGGGGGGCGGTCAGAAGGGTTTCGGTCGGAAGGACTGCGGTCAGAAGGGTTTCGGCCGGAAGGGTTTCGGCCGGAAGGGTTTCGGTCGGAAGGACTGCGGTCAGAAGGGTTTCGGCCGGAAGGATTCCGGACGGACGGGGTGAGGACGGACGGGGTGAGGACGGATGTTCCTTTGCAAACAGATACCTCGCACACTGATGATGTTCTGGAAAATGATGGAACCCTCATATTAGAAATGGGATTAGATACTAGCATCACATTTTATCTAGAAAATGGTGCATTGCAAGTTCGAAAAGGTTTCAGTTTTGGTGGAATTGGCACTCATCACGATTTGCAAACTCAATGGCCAAAACTCTATTTTGGAAAACCCATCTGCCTAGCAGGTGGGAAAAAATGGGAGTTGACTAACCCCCTTTTCCTGTCTTCACGACCTCTGTCCATCTCGAATGTCGTTTTGCTAAGTTCGGGAAGAAGAGACGTTCCGATTAATAATCAGCAACATCGTACATTATGCGGAATCACTTGGAACAGTTCTTCCATATCTCTTTATGATCATGCGTTTAGTTCTTCAATGTACAAAATAAAGATATATTTTGATACATCACAATAAATGATTTTGCCTCAAAGCGTCCTCTGTGTCGTCTTGCTTTCATAACCTTGAATTAACATTTTTCTGTTTCCCAAAGGGGGAATTATGGATATTGGCATATTTCGAATGATGGCAAACAATAAGAAAACCTTTGTTTTATGCTTTTTCATTGTGTTGTTGTGTGTCACATCCCGATGCCAAGGTGCCTCACGTCCTTTTAGTCGCTTGATTGATTTTCAAAATGCAATGAGAAAAAATGGAATAAAACGGAAAAATTGCAAATATGATGTGAAGGGTGAATTGCTGCAAGAGAATGAGTTGTCAAAATATATCAATAAGATATCAGAACAAGTGAAATATGATAAGGATAGCGGTTGTTATTTCAATCAAATGCTTTTTGAGGGAGATGGCAATACGAATATTCAAATGCTTCCCAATGCTACCAATGAACAGGTTCACTATTATATGTACAATGGAGGATATTTTGTTCAAGCGGTTTTCCTTTATAGAAATATACATGAAGAGCGGGAGCAAATATGCAGAAATTGCAACGGTAGCGGGCGAATTGTCAAGTTGCTATTATCTGGTCAAACGACGCGTACATGCCCGATTTGCCATGGCCGTGGTTCCACCAAACAAGAGGATGAAGCTTCCAGTCATCGAATGTTTTCCAAAGTTCGCTTTTTGATGTATTATATGAAAGGAACTACGCCTAGGATGAGTCTGATCCATAATCTAATCAGTGATTATTTTGAGGGGATAGACCATCCTACTCAAAGTTTACAGGTGTGCGAAAAAAAAGAGAAGCAAGAAGTGAAACAAGAAAATGAGGAGGGAATTGAACTGAGGAATAATGCAGGAAAGGGGAGAACAAGGGACGTGTATCAATATGCAAAATATCTTGAGGAACATTTAGATGTAGGTAGTAAAAGTATCAGGACCG
Organism: Victivallales bacterium; assembly: GCA_017431255.1. GTDB lineage: Bacteria > Verrucomicrobiota > Lentisphaeria > Oligosphaerales > Oligosphaeraceae > RGIG2581. The sequence continues at coordinate 10,670 of JAFRLI010000247.1, read as the reverse complement.
ATGTCGAGAATATGTTAATCTGGATGACAAAGGCGGCAGATCAGGGGAGTTCCGAGGCGTGTATCAAACTTGGGGAATATTATGAGGGGGTTCTTTTAGAAGAATACATTCCAAAATCCATAGATAAAGCATGCAGATATTACAAGAAGGCAATCTTCTTGGGACATCCAGAGGGCATGGAACATTATATTTCCTTAAAATTGAATTATGACGCCGATATACGGCTTAACATTGGTGCAATGGCATATCTGCTTGAGTTTACCTTTGAGAAATATGGTTCTAGTATCCCTACACAAAGCATAAATGTTCTTCTTACTTTATTAGTGAAATGCGGTGTTGTAAATCCAGAGGTTGTTGCTCTTCAAATATGGAAAACATATCAAGCTAATATTCAAGGAACAATTCCGACAGAGGGGGAACGACGACATCAATTCTTCGAGAATTGCATTCGGATGGATATGCTTGTGTTTGGTAAATTTCGTTGGTGAAAGGTATTACATGCAAGAATAAGCTTTCTCAACGTGGTTGCCGACAAAAGGTGTTCGTGTGGGTGTGGTCAGAATCCGTTATGGGGGGCGAAGTGATTCCAGTCCAGACCGTCAAAGGTCCGCATTGGGAAGATACGATGGATGGGATAGGCGGTTTTGTCATCGGGATTCCGCATGAGTGCCGAGAGGGTTTCCCAATATTCCGCCTTTGGCATATATGCTTCGCAGGCGTCCCAGAATAGCAGTCCGGACGCGCCAAAGGCCAGGGCTTTCCGAAGATGTTCGGGCAGGGCGGCCGGACTGTGGGGTGCCCTTGCATACCAGCGGCAACTTGTTCCGCGAATGACCTTCTGGAAATAGGCGAACTCGATGTTTTCGACCTGTTCACTGTGGACCCGGTCCAGCAACGTTCCGTCGACCGTGATGTTGTCGATGACTTTTTCAAGTGCGAGTTTTCTGAGATTCAAACCGAAGGATTCGTTGAGGGCTCCCGTGGCTGGGACCGTGAGCGTCAACTGGAGATGTTTTCCTCTCTGCGTGCCAAACTCATCCAGTATGGTGCGTAGTTCGCGCAGGAAACTCGTGACAATCTCTTCGCGGAGTTGCAGAATCCGTGGGTCCGTCTCTGGCAGTTCCAGGGGAGACAGGCCGTGGAGCGCGTGGAATTGTTCGCAAAAGGCTTGTTCAAACAGGACAAAGGGCAACGCCCTGCAAAGAAGCAGCTGGAGTCCATCGCAGTTAAACCCCATCATTTCCCGGAAGAGGTCCAGAAAATGCCTGCGGACTTCCGGAACGGCCAGGCTCACACGCGAAACCTCCGTTCCGTCCTTCAACCTGCAATGATACTCCGGGTGCTCCATGAAAAAGCGGGAGCGGGACGGAAAGCCCGGCATATAGAACGCTCCCGTCCGCACGGAAACATGAAACTCCATATTCTGGGAATGGACAAAATCAATCAACTCCGAGACAAAGTTCGGGTGTTTCTTCTGTAGGTCTTCCATGGCATTGGCGATTTCCATGTCAATCGTCCGGCCAAAGTCCGTGGTGTCTCCCATTCCGGCGGTGCCTACTTTGGTCGGATAATGGGGACAATTGTCTCCGTGGGCGAGGCAGAAGAAGAACTTGGTGGTGTGGACATCTTTCAGTGGGACAATTTTGTCAAGATAGTCTTCAAAGGTGGCGGTGGAGTAGCCGTCCTGCGTCACCAATGCCTCAAATGCGGGGGGCGTGTTCTGCTTGACGGGGATCGGTTCCAGCCGGACCCACATCAAGGAGGTGAAACCGGGGAAGCGTTTGATTTCGAGTCCCCTCCCGTCGAGTTCGTCTTCTCGAAAGAAGTATTCCATGATTTCCGGATACCAGTGTGCGCCCAAGGCGTTGATGACGCGCCACGTTTTGTCACGTTCCAGGCGCAAGTTGAGCCCGGCGTCATTGCCATAGGCGGCGATTCCCACGTAGATTCGGCAGCGTCCCAGTACGGGTAGCGACATATGCAGAGGTTCCGCTGTCCCAATGGCGGGGGCGAAGATGGAACTCCCACAAATGCCGTCCATGGTTTCGTAGTCGACTTTGCGCCACGCAGAGTCCGTTCGGGTAGAAGTGCGAATTGGCTCGAGGATTCCACAGGCTTCCGCAATGTTCGTGATCAGCATAGGACGCACCTTGTTCCTGGGTTTCTAGGAATGGGACGGCGGGGAGGCCTCGGGACTATGCGAAGTCCTTGGCGATCTGGGAGAGGAAGGTTGGGATTTGGATTTGCTGGGGGCATTTGCGGAGGCATGCTCCACAGGAGACGCAGGAGGCTGCGCGTTTGCTTTTTTCCATGGCGTCATAGACCAGTTTGGCATGGAAAAGCGGCAGACCGCCTTTGACTTGGTTGAGCAAAGCCAGGTTTCGCGGAATGTCCACGCCTTTGGGACAGGGAGAGCAGTAGCGGCAGGCAGTGCAGGGAACCGCGCCGGATTTTCGATAGGCAGCCAATGCCGCGTCGATAGTCTTGCGTTCTGCGTCGGTCAACGGTACGAACGGCGAAAAGGTCTTCAGGTTGTCTTCCAACTGTTCCATTGAGGACATTCCCGACAGAACAATCTGGACATTGGGGAGGCTGGCCACGAAACGCAGTCCCCAGGAGGCAATGCTGGCATTGGGAGCGGCTTGTTCGAGGATGGTCCTTGCCTCGGGTGTCAGTTTCACCAATGTGCCGCCTTTGAGGGGTTCCATCACCGACACGGGAATGCCGAGTCGCGTGAGCACCTCATATTGCTCTCCCGAACGGCAGAGTTCCCAGTCCAGATAGTTCAATTGAATCTGAACCAAATCCCACGGATAGGAGGAGGCGATCTGCTCCAGCGTTTCGGGTTCGCCGTGGAAGGAAAAGCCCAGACGACGGATTTTCCCTTCTGCCTGCATTTTCTTCATGAACTCCAGCGTGCCCCAGGACTGCGCCTGCTCCCAGTGCTTGGCGTTGAGCCAGTGCAGGAAATAGAAGTCGAAATACCCGGCTTTTGTGCGTGCAAGTTGTTCCTGGAAGATGCGCTCGTTGTCGGCAGCGCCACTCATCATCGCGATGGGCATCTTGCTGGTGAGGAAATATCGTTCCCGGGGATAGTGGGAAAGAACGTTTCCGACAAACTTCTCGCTTTCGCCGTCGTGATACATGTAGGCTGTGTCGAAGTAGTTACAGCCGGCTGCCAGAGCCTTGTCCACCATCGCTTCGGCGGAAGGGTAATCGACTTTGCCATTCTTCTCAGGCAGTCTCATCATGCCGAAACCAAGTTTAGGCATGGTCATTTCCGTATTCCGATAGGTGCCGCGTGTCACCTGCGGTTGCATTGCTTCGTTCATGTAACCTCCTTTGCGTTTGATTCTTACAAGTGATGCTTTACCATGAGAACAACTCTTTTTCCAGGAAGATTTCCTGTTCGATGTCCTGACGGTTGCGATGGACGAGTTCCTGGTCGATTCGGTCGACGGTGCCAGGGGGGACCACCCGCACAAGGGTCCAGTCCGCCTGTGGGATTTTTGCGATGGAGACGCGGACAAGTTGTCCGTTGTGAAGTCTTCCGATGAACTGTGGCATGACATTTTCCTTGACGCGCGGGAGCCATTCGGGGTAGGGGAAGTCGGGGATTGTGTCCAGGGTGTTTTGGCAAATGTGCTTGACACACTTCATGAAGTCTGGCATATCGGAGGTAAAGATTTGGTGTCCCTCCTTGTCAAGCAGGTAGTAGGAGGTTTTGAACTGTTCCTCCTGGACCTTCTGTATGATGGGCTGGAGCATCTTGTGGTAGCAGAGTTCGAAACCGACCACCCCGATGTCCTTTCCTTGTACCGTCCGTAGGGGCAGCCAGCAGGCTATCACGGAATGTTCCGAGGAGTCGGCGTACGGAGGGCTCCAGAGGATGTTTTGGATGCCGCTGGCCATCTTTTCTTGGAGCCAGTGGCGCAGGAACTCATTAGGCGAGGCAACCTTTTCATACATGCCAGGGTAGCGCATCGCGACCCCGTTTTCCAGTACATAGGTGATATGCCGGACCAGAGCGCCCTTCTCGCAAAAGCGCTGAAACATGGCTTCCGAGGTGAAGTCGCGGATGTCCTCCGCGTCGTCCATGCTGTCGCTCAGGATGGTCAGCCCCTGTCGTCTGGAGGAGCGCAGATGCCTGACGAACGGGAGGAGGGCCTCGCGTGGCATGTCGTCCGGCTTGAAATAGGCGGCGTCTTGAAAGGAGATTTTCTGGCAGTAGAACGGGGTTTCCAGAAGGTTTGGAGGGGGATTTGGGGAGTCGGGCGCGAACTCTTCCGACAGGTAGAAGCGGCTTTGGTCTGTGTACTGTTCGGGTGCGTTCTGTTCGATGAGTTGGGAGGTGGTTAGTCCCTTGAGTTGTTCACGGATGCGAAGCAGTTTATTGTCGATATCCGAGGCCAGGGCCTCGGTATCGATTTGCACTTTCAGGCGTCGCATCATCTCATTGGTTACATGCGAGGCGACGCACTGCTGTCGGTGTGCCCCGTAAAGGGCCAGCATGGCGGAGACGCAGAGAGTTCCCACCAGAATCAGTGCCGTGGCATAGCGGTGGTGAAACAGGAAGCGCATTACCTTCTGGAACGGGGTGTCTGGCAACGCTGACACTTCCTCTTGGAACAGCCAATGGCGGATATCGGAGGACAACTCTTTGACGCTGGAGTATCGTTCTTCCGGTTCCACGGCGCGGGCCTTTTCAATGATTGCCTGCAGTGCGGAGGAAATCTTCAGACCATGAATCGACGGCGTCGACGGCTCGAACTCTCCCGAGCGGATTTTGGCGATGATTTCCTTGGAGTCGGCACCCGAAACAGCCTTGCGCAGCGTGACCAGTTCGTTCAGGATCATCCCCAGGGCGAACACGTCGACTTGCGGGGTGGTTGCTCCCATTTCGATGGTCTCCGGTGCCATGTAGGCTGGCGTGCCTTCCACCCGGCCCTTGCGGTTGGTTCCTTCGGGACATGCGATTCCCCAGTCCATCACATAGACCTCCCCATTTTGTCCCAGCATGATGTTCTCGGGCTTGAGGTCGCAGTGGATGATTCCTCTGGCGTGGCAGTATTCGATGGCGTCGCACACCTTGAGAAAGTATTCCAGACGCACTTGAAGCGAACGCTCGTAGTGTCGAGAGGTAATCTTTTCCGTATGCGCCTTTTCCCGGCATCGTTTGAGGTATTCTTTCAAATCAATGCCGTTGACGAGGCGCATTGCGAGGTGGAGTCCGTCGTTGCTGTCGGTGTCCAGGCTGTAGATGGGCACGATAGCGGGATGGTCCAATTGGGCGTTCAGTCGAGCCTCGGAAATGAACATCCGCACGCTTTTGTCGTGCTTCAGATGATTCTCCTTCAGGGACTTGATCACGACATCCCGTCCCAGGGTCAGGTCCTTTGCCAGGAAAATGCGTCCAAAGCCGCCTTCGCCAATCATCTTTTGAATGCGGTAGCGTTTTCCGCTTTGCTCCAGGGTACGACGGAAATCCAGCGACGAATCGGCCGTGAGGTCTGCCTGGTCGATGGGCTGTGGGGCGTGGCCGATGAGGTTGCTCGGATGCGTCCCAGAACTGCTATCGGAGCGCTTGTCCGAAGGAGCGTCCGCAAGGTCGTTCATCACCACGGTTGCGTCCATTTTGGGTTCTGGAGTGGGGGAAGAGGTCATAGGGACCACCTATTTCTCAATTGGACGAAAGATTTACTCCATCGAGGTAGTTGCAAAACACATTTTTGAGTCCACAGAACACACAGAACACACAGAATGCAATCCGCCGCCTCGCAGCGGCTTGCACTTTGTATTTTGTTTTATATCCAGTGTTTGACCGCGCGTAGCGCGGACAAACAGGTCTGTGTATTCTGTGTGTTCTGTGGACTTCAAAAGAGTTTTGCAATTATCTCCATCGAGTTGCAAACTTCAATTTTTTTCAACTTTGCGATGTCCTGGCAAATGGCATCCACGGTTTCCCATTTCAGGCGAATGGCTTTTTGACGAGAAAACTCCTTTGGCAAGACACCCCTGTATTTCAGGAAAAACATGAACGTTTCGGCAAAGTCTTCCTGGGTGGAAGTTCTGGCATATGCCGAAACGAAATTTCTTTCATCCCCCTCTTTTGCCACTACGATTTCCCCGTATTCCGCCTTGAACGCTTTTTTGATCGGTCGACATGCCGGCCCCAGTCAAAACCGCTATCTTCTTGGCATTTGCGATTATTTTTTGGGCTTCTTGGATTGTCAAATTTGCCATTGTTGTCACTCTACTCTGAAAATCAAATGGTTACGTAGAATGAAGTATTGAGAAAAGATAACGAAAAACAAGAAAAACACTTTGTTGTTTTGTGATTATACTATACACTGACTTTTGAGTTTTGTGGTCAAATGCTTGAAGATTTTTCGAAAAATGGCATTTTATTCAGCACTTAAGCCGCGCCATGGCGAGACTGGATGGCAAGCGGGGCTTTGAGACCGCGCGGTGCATGATCCTGCAAAATCTGCCTGGCGGCTCACGTGCAGTGTTGCAACGAGATTTTGACGGGTTATATTATTTATTATGTACGTTTGTGTCTGGAACGGAATGCTGTTTTTCTTCATGAGGGAAAACGTATTCTGGAACATCATTTCAAACAATAGGCAAACCGTAGAGACACTTGCAACCGCTTCCGTACAAGGATGTTGCAAAGTTCTCAAAGAAAAGCCAGGAGAAAAGAATGAACGTTGCATGCCCACATTGCGGTCAGAAACATGAACTGGGTCAGGAAAGCATTGGACAGGTCGTCAGATGCGCTGCTTGCGGAAACATGTTCACGGTGGCGAATCCCAATCTTGCGCCCTGTCCAGACTGCTTTGCATTAATTTCCAGGCGCGCGGCAGTGTGTCCCCATTGCGGGGCACCGGTCAACGGAAATGGGAGCGTAGCCCTGACGAGCGACACTGCGGCGGAGGAGGAAGTCTTCCAGGGACATCCGGCCACGATGTACTTCTGCCTGCAGATTATCTTTGGAATCCTTCTCATTCCAGCGGTTGTCGGAATCTTCCTTCTGCTGGATGCCTTCATTAATATCCATTGCACCATTTATACGGTAACCACGAAGCGCGTCGTTGTCAAGACTGGCTGGTTGAACAAGAAGCAAGTGGAAATCTGGATCAAGGACATGCGCGGGGTCAATCTCCAGGAGGACCTCTGGCAGAGGATTATCGGCACTGGCAGTGTTGCCATTGGCACGGCAGCAACCTCTGGGACGGAGATTCAAATGAATGGCTTGCGGAACGCACAGGAGCTTGTCGATAAGATCAACAGCCTGCGTCACTAGGGCTAGGATTCTGGTTGCGAAGGGAGAGGATTTGGTATGGTGAAGTTCTGCGTTTTTGCCGACTTGCATTATCGTGTCGGGGACTGGTGTTGGTGTGAAAAGCGACTGGACAACATCCTCGCGAGGGCACGCCGCGAGCATGCTGCCTTCGTGATGCACTGCGGGGACTTCTGCCACGACGTCGTCGGCGCAAAAGCAATCCTCGACAAGTACAATCACGCTGACATTCCTACCTACCACACCCTCGGAAACCATGAATTCGAGTGCACCGACGGTCTTCCAATCGTTCTCGAGGCCTTGGGAATCCCAAAGAACTTCTATTTCTTCGATTGCGAGGGCGTTCGATTTATCTCCCTGGACACCAACTACCACTACAGCGAAGACGGGACGCTTCTCCATTATGCCGATGATACCGCCTGGGCAAAATGCCACCAGAAGAACTTGATTCTCTCACCGGAAGAATTGGAGTTTCTGGAGGATGCCGTATCCACGGCACCGGGTCCCTGCGTCCTGTTTTCCCACGCCAGTCCCAGCCATATGAACTTTCTTGCCAATGCGTCCGAGGTGCATCGGATTCTCCAGAAGGTGCGGGGTGACCGAACCATCCTTTGGATTAACGGTCATCACCACCGCAACAACCTCGTGCTGGAGGGTGGAGTCGCCTGGCTCGACCTCAATTCCGCTTCCGGAGACTGGCTCAACAATCCGCATCAACTCTATCCGCCTGATCTGATGGCAAAATGCCACTGCGCGGACCATCACCTTCTCTTCGAGGACGAACTCTCCGCCATCATCACCATTGAGGACGACGGAACGATCGACATCCAAGGCGCGCAGACGCGTCCTTACCTCGGAATCACCTTTGAAATGACAGGGAATCCCCCATACAATTCTCATGGAGACTTGCAAGACTTCGCAATCCTTTCCGCACGCTTCAAACTCTCGAATCGGTAACCCAGCCAGAGACCGTTTTCGGTACCGAACGCCGTCTGGCTTCGATGACCTGGTTGTGGAAGGTGCGGGAAAGTACCTGACGGGGGTGCATTTTGTTCCGAAGGACGCGCGTGGAGAGGACTGCGCAATGTCCGCGATGTCCCCTGTGTTGCGGGAGACTTGCCGCTGGCTGGATCTGTACTTTCGCGGGCAGGAACCTGGATTTCTGCCGCCGTATCGTCTGGAAGGATGCACGGATTTCCGCCAGAGCGTCTGTGAGAGAATGCTCTGCATTCCCTACGGTGCGACGACGACCTACGGCGAGATCGCACGGGAAATCGGTGCCAGGCGAGGGGGACGAATGTCCGCGCAGGCGGTCGGAGGAGCCGTCGGCTGGAACCCGATTTGCATCCTCATTCCGTGCCATCGGGTGATGGGAGTGCATGGCGCGCTCACGGGATATGGAGGTGGGCTTGCAAATAAAATCGCGCTGCTCGCCCACGAGGCAAAATACCGCGGGTGAGCAGAACCGGACCGTGCACGGCGCGGCCGGCAGAACCGGCAGGGGCACGCGCTCCGCGCACTGGCACCGTGGCCCTTCCGGCCGCGTGGAGCGCGGCCTGCTGAACCGTCTAGAGGGACCAGGCGAGGTACCGGAGGAGGGCAGGGCGTGCGCCAGTGTGGTCTCCTTCGTACCAAAGGGTGAAGAGGGAGCCATCGTCGAGAAGGACGGTGGAGGGGTATCCCAGGTCGCCTGTGTTGGGGTCGTCGACAAGGATGATTTCCGGGGACCAGGATTTTCCGCAGTCCTCGGAGACGCGTGCGCGGATGCCGAATGGGGTGTTGCGGAATCCGTAGGAGAGGAGGATGCGTCCGTCCGGGAGGTTGAGGAGATGCGGGGGGAGTCCGTCGGTGACGAAGTGGGGATTGGTCCAAGTGCGTCCGCCGTCGGAGGACTCCATTTGCCAGATGGCCTGATGATTTTGGGAGGGTTGGAGGGGATCGAACTCGTGGTTTCGGATGTGGAGGAGGATGGTTCCGTCCGGAGCCTGGATGGCTTGAAGTTCGTGCCAAAGATCGGTGCGGTGCCAGTTGGGGGCGATGTCGCAGAGTTTGTTCCAGGTAAGGCCATTGTCGTCGGAACGGAATGCGCTGACTTCCCCATTGAGGGGTTGCAGACCGTGGCCGATGCCGCGTCCGACCCAGAGGAGGGAGCCGTCGTTCAGCAAGGTTGGACCATGGACGTTGTTGACGGGAACGCGGTATTTTTTCGACCAGGTGCGTCCTTCGTCTGTGGAGCGCATCATAAAGTACCAGTGGTTTTCGCGGATGTCGCGGAGGGTGACGCTGCGTTCGACCTTTTCCCACGCCTCGGCTTCTTCGGGGCGGATGGTCTGCCGCAGGAAGATGATGCTGGTGAACCAGTTGATGAGGAGGGAGCCGTCTGCTGCGCGGACGATGCCCGCGTCGCGGTCGTCGAGAGGGCCATTGGTGAGGATGCGTGGAGGGAGCCAGGTGTGCCCTGCGTCGAAGGAGTCATAGAGATAGACTCGTCCGAAGGGGTCGATGTGTCGAGTGCGACCGGCGGAGCAGACGGCCATGAGGTGTCCGTTGCCTGCGTGGAGGACGGTTGGCCAACCGTGGTAGGTGGGCTTTTCTTCGCTTAAAATCCATCCATCGTACAAGCGTTTCATGGGAAGCCTCCAAGGGTTATTTTTTGTTGTAGTGGAGGGAGTAGCGGATGGGGGCCTTGAGTTTGGAGGACTTCAAGGTGATGTCGACCTTGAGATTGCCGTCCGGTTCGAAGGTGTAGAGGAACTCGCGGCTGCCGTCCTCGGCGGTGAAGGACTGCTTGAGGCGTCCATCGGCTTCCCGTTGGAACTGGACTTGGTTTCCCAGCCAGGAAACCGGCTGCCCGATGACGGCCTCCAGTTTGTCGGCACCGTCCCGCTCGAACGTGACCTTGTCGCCGTCCAGAACGAGGACGAGTTTTTCATACGGGGTGGTGGCCTTGGTCAGGCGTCCCGAGGCGATTTTGCGAATGACGAAGTTGAACTCCTTGGCGGCCTTGGCGACCTGGGCCTGCAGGTTCTTGGTGTCCTCGGGATTGTGGTCCCATTGGTAGTCAACCGCATGCGCGGCTAGACTCAGACCCAATGCGGCAAATGTGCAAAACAGTTTCTTTTTCAGCATGATGCTTCTCCGGAATGCTCCTCCTCGTGAATACTATACTCCCCTTTTCCCAAAACACACTTCTTGACAGGAAACTTTTTTCGTTATTATTCAGAACCCTGGTTCATGGTAATGATTTTAAACACTTTCTTCCACAAAATACACAAAATACGCAAAAATATTGGATACACCTGTCTCTTCAAAAGGTTCTAAAGAACCGTTGCTTCCTGCCTGTCCCCCTGCGGGACAGCACAGGAAG
>JAFRLI010000027.1 GCA_017431255.1 Victivallales bacterium | reverse complement strand
GTTTTATATCAAGTGATTGGCCACCCGTAGCACGGACAAACAGGTCTGTGTGTTCTGTGGACTTCAAAAGAGTTTTGCAATTATCTCACCTCTCTAGAAAGGACAAGCGGGAAGGATTCCCGTTCGATTCCACCCATTCCGAAAACAGCCGAAAGCCTCCCATCCGCAGGCTTTCGGCTGTTTTTTTCCCTGGAAAGTGGATTCCCAAGTGCATTTTTCTATACACGGGTGGTTTACTATTGCATTTGACAGATTATAGTAACAAGGGATGCAATCTCTGGTTTTGCCAATGGATTCGCATGGACAACGCACATTTCTTGAAACGCAACCTATCCGCGCTTTACGGATATAATTTTTTCCTATCGCTCGCCTTGACCATTGTGGCAAACACCGCGTTTTCGGATGTTCTGCTCATCCGAATGGGGTTCCAGACGGAGCAGTTTGCCTATGCGAAAAGCGCCATGTTCCTCGCGCCCGCAATATGCTACCAGTTGGCGGCCGCCTATCTCCAGTCCCTGAACCGGGACAAACTCATCTGCATTTGGTGCTACGGTCTGCGCGTGGCCGTGCCGCTGCTGTTGCCCGTCATGGCGCTTGTCACGGAGAATCGCACTGTCCTTTTCTGGACAGCCCTGTTCGTGTTCGGGTTTGGCTATACCATGGCGGCATTTGCCAACAACACATTGAGCGTGCTCTACAAAAAGGTGCTTCCTCCTGGGGAGTACAGCCGCTATTCCTCGATGATGTTTCTGATTTTCAGCGGTCCCGCAACCATTAGTGCATTGCTGATGGCCCATGTTCTGGACCGTTGGACCCATTATTCGAACCGCCGTTTCTTCGTGATGTTCACGATTCTTGAGATTGCCATGATGCTCTTTGAGATACCGGCCATCCTCAGCCTTCTCCGGCTGAAAGTGGAAAGCAGTGCCAAGGCATTCCATTTCTCCTTCCGAGACTATCTGGCTCCGCTATTGGACAAAATCTATCGCAAGTTTTTGATTTTTATGATATTAAGGCATTTCTTCTACGGAATGCTCACATGCTATCTGGTTGTCTATTTCCTGAAAATCGCGCGATTCACCAATTTCAGACTAACGTTGACGACGCTTGGAATGTCGCTCCTCGGGATGGGGCTTTCCACCGTGTTGGGCAAGTACCTTGACAGGTTCGGATACCGAGTCTGGCTGGCCATTCTGACGACTTTCATGCTGGTCATCGGGGTGGCTTTTCCCATCTGGCCGCAGCTTCTTCTCTTCCAGTTTTTGTTCCTGTGTCTTGTAGGGGACGGCAATTCCAGCCTGGGAAGCACGCTTGCGGTGTTTATGGAACAAACAGCCAGCACGAAGTTCGCCCGTTTGAAATCGGTAAACATGTATGTTGCCGCCTCCAACCTGATCGGCAATCTCGCAACGTTTCTCGCCTGCATTCTCGGGGGGTGCTGGTATGGTTTTCTCGAGCACCACATGCCAGGGTCCAACGGGGAGGTCTTCCACATGTATTTCCAGTCGTGCAACCTCTTCCTTCTGGGGATTCTCGCCCTGCTCCTTTTTGGCGGCGAATGGAAGACGCCCTCAAATGAATAACTGCATGCCGCCTTCCGTCGTAGCCGAGCCGCAATATGAGGCAATAGCCCCCTCCCATATCATTCGCCAAACCCGTGCGTTCTTTTTTGGTGTTTCTAGAGATTTTCCTGTATGCGTTGCTTGCAAAGACGGCAAAGCGTGTGATATTATGAGGCGGTGATGATAATGCGAGTAACTCTGAAAGACATAGCGAAACGTGCCAATGTGGACTTCACGTTGGTATCAAAGTGCATCAACAACGTGGACATTCCCATCCGCCCGGAGACGCGTCGGCGAATTGAGGAGGCAGTGCGCGAGTTGAACTACCATCCGAACGTGATGGCACGCGCATTGCGTTTCGGCAAAACCAACACGCTCGGACTGCTCATCGGACCGCTCACCAACGAGTACTTTGCGCATTTCGCGAACACCGTCATTGCCGAGACAAAGAAACAAGGCTACCGCCTCCTGATTTCCGTCTGTGAGGCGGAGGATTCCCCAAAGAAACTCATCACGGAACTCGCGGCGAACCAAGTCGCGGGCATCCTCTGCTGCCGTTTCGCAAACCTGGAAAGTGACGACCTCCCCGTCCAGACGGAGCTCTCCTTCACCCCTGAATCCATCCAGCCCGCCATAGACGAGGCCAGGCAATTCCTGCAACGAAAAGACTGCCGTTCTGCCGTGGCATTCTACATTGAAGACAGATGGGCGCAGACCCTTGCCGCGCCACAGCAAAAGGCCTTCTTCCATGCTTACAAATCCCCTCAGAACACGGAAAAACGCAAGGTGCTCATCCACAAGATCCTGCTCACTCGCCCCGACGCCATCCTCTGCACCGGCTGGCGAACCACCAGGATGATTTCCGACATTCTGGACCGTTCTTTCCCGGGCTACAACCCTCCCATACTCTGCTGGGCCAACTGCAAAGGACCGTTCTTCCAAAACCCGCGCATCCAGGGAGCCATCCTCACCTCCACTATACAGTCTATTCGCGACACCATCACCTCCCTTATTGAACGAATCCAAAATCCCAAGAACTTCTCCTACCCCAACCCCATCCATGGACAGTTCCTCCCACGAACCTCTCCCGAATTCCAGAACCTTATCGTCGAGGATTTCACCCTGACTTAAGGAAGACAAAACCAGAAGGAGACAAAGCCAGGAGACCACCGGGAACCACATTGGGAACAGCAAGGACCGAAAGGACGGATTTCCGTCCTTTCGGTCCTTTTCGTCATTGTCCCATACCGCCACTGGAAGAAGTAATTCCCAAGTAGTTTTCACACGGACGGGGGACTGCTGCCGG
>JAFRLI010000026.1 GCA_017431255.1 Victivallales bacterium | reverse complement strand
AGTGAAAAACAGGATTTGCCCTGGTGGGCGAAGTCCAGAAAATGGCAGACGGGTGGGGCGGAGGGTGAGAAGTCGACGACGGCGCAGGAGCCGTTCAGCGTGAGGGAGCCGGCGCAGACCTGGAGGGAGCCGCTGGGGAATTGGTGCAGGTAGGGATGGTGCACGTGGCCGGAGAGGAGTGCCTGGAGGCGTCCCGAGGCGAGTGCGTCTCGCAGGACGGCGGAGCCTCGGAGGCCATGTCGCCAGTCCATGTCCGTGCCGCGTGCGGTGGCGGCGGGAAAGTGGCAGGCCGCGAAGACGTGCGCGTTCGCCGGAAGTGAACTTAGCAGAGTCTGGATTCGTTCCTGTGCCTGTTGGTCGATGACGCCGCAGGAGAGATACGGTGCCACGGGACGCGCCGCATTGACCAGAAGGATGTTCCAGTTATCAACGGTGTGGATGACGGGCAGTTCGTCCAGGCGCCAGCGTCCTCGGTTGAGGACGTGGAATGCCTGGAAGAGGGCGGCCTTCGCGTCGTCGTCGCGGACGTAGGCGTCGTGGTTGCCGGGGAGATAGAGGAAGCGTTCGGCGAGGTGGCTGGTGATGGGGCGCAGCAGTTCAATGCAACGCTCGAATTCCTCGGGCCAGGAGACGCTGGTGAGGTCGCCGGCGCAGATGGCGACGGTGGGACGGATGAGGTCAAGCGCGTCAGCAAGCTTGCGGATGTTCTCGTAGTCAATGCGAGGGCATCGGCAGAAGAGGTGGTTGAGCGTGCCGAGGAATCGTTTGGAGAAGATTTTCAGAGGATTGAAGGGGGGCATGAAGACGCCGAAATGCAGGTCCGAGAACACAAGCACACGGCAGCCGCCCGCAGGTGGAGCGGGCAGTTGTTTAGGGGAGATGGGCTTGGAAACGGGACGCATGGAAACTATCTCTTGAGTTCCTTGAGGATGGAATCGAAGTCGTCTTTGACGGCGTTGAAGTCATCCTCTTCATTATTGCCTTTGAGATAGGCGCGGAGGACGTTGCCCTGACGCTGGCGCAGGGTCTTGAGGTATTCCTGCATTCGGGTGAGGTACTCCGAGCCGTTGAGGTTGGGGAGTTCCGAGAGCAGGAACGCGATATCCGGATTCTCCTTATGCTTGTCGCAGTAGACTTTGACGAGTTTGGGTTGGCTCCCTGCACGCCCAGGAAGACGTACTGCATCAGTTGGGAATCCGCTTCGGTCACTTCGCCTGCTTTGACGGCGGCTTCCGTGATGGCGGTGAATTGCGGTGGCAGAAGGTTCTTGAGGTCCAGTTTTGCGTTCTGGGTCTCTTCGGTTTCCTTGTGGTCCTTGTAGACAATGCGGGTGTTGATGATGGAGATTTCGTCAAAGGAGATGTCGGCAATCTGCCATTTGAGTTTGTCAGCGAGAACGGTGATGTTGGTTCCTTTGAACTTATCGCCGGAGTTTCGGTGCAGTTTATAGAGGGAATTGGCTTTGTTGAGTAGAGAAATCCAGCCTTTTGCCCATTTCCGTTCTTCGGGGACGGTAGAGTTGTCGAGGTCGGCGAGTGCGCTGATGGCGCCATCGAAATCGAATTGGTTGGTGAGTTTCAGGATTTCGGTGCGAAGTGTGGATTGGGAAGCGAGGAAGTCTTCGTGGCGTTGCTTGACGCGGCGTTCTTCCGCGGCCTTGAGGGCAGCGGCCTGGCGTGCGAGTTCGGCCTGTTTTGCTTTGCGTTCGGCCTCTTCTTTCTTTGCAATGTCCTCTTGACGGGTGCGCTCGACGCGCTTGTTCCATTCCTCCTCGAACTTGTCCAACGCGGGCTTGCGTGCCTCGGCCAGGGCTTCTTCGATGAAGGGAGCCGCGAGGGCGCAGTATTGTGCGGCGAGTTTGCTGGGAGGCGCAAAGACGGGTGCGGCGTCCACGATGGCGGTGAGTGCCTTTGCGCGGTCGTTCGAGGCAGCGAGAGCCTTGAGTTCGTTGAACTTGCGCTGTTCCACGGAGATAGTGGCGGGTGCATTCGTCCCGGGGGTCGCCTCAGTTGCGGCGGGTTTGTCTTCCTGATTTCCTTTCAGGAAGAACGCGGCGGCACCGCCGCCTAGAACAACCAGCACGGCCACAATCCCTAGAATCATGGCAAGGGGAGACTTTTTCTTCGGAATGTCCTGGGGAGCATTTTGGGATTTTCTTTGCAGCGGAATCGCGGAACCTGTGCCAGAAACACTGAGTTTTCCGGTGGCAAGTTTGCGCTTTCCCGTGGTGGACGAAGGGCTAATCCCGCTTCGCGCGTCGCGGATTGCGGCAATCAATTCCTTGTAACTTTGCGGGCGCTGGTCTGGTTTCAGGTTCACCATCTTGTCAATGACGGCACCCAGCGCGGGAGAGACGTTTGGATTCTCCTCGCAGATGGGACGGAAGGGCGCCTCGACATCGCCCTCCGCGCGGGGCACCTTGCCGGAGAGGAGGTGGTGGAAGGTTGCGCCGAGGCTGAAAATGTCGCTCAGCACATTGGGAGGCTGTCCTTCCAGAAGTTCTGGTGCAATGTAGGGATAGGAGGAGTAGAACTTCATTGCGCCGTTGGGCTGGATGACGACGGGCGAGCGCGTCACGCCCAAATCCAGGAGTTTCGGGGTGCCGTCTGCGGTCAAGATGATGTTTTCGGGGCGCAGGTTGCGGTGAAGCAACTTCTGTTCCTCCCAGGCGACTTGGAGGCCCGATACGATGGCTTCCGCCAAATCGGGCATCATTTCAGGCGGCACGACCCCCGTCGAAAGCAGGGACTTCATCGTATCGCCGGCAATGAATTCCTGGGAGAGGAAGAAAAAACCTTCCAGAGGCCCGCCTGTATAGGTTTGCACGACATTTTGGTGGGTGACGCGCGCCGCGGCACCGGCTTCTTTCTTGCAGAGTGCCGCAAAACTTGCGTCGGAAGAGAGTTCTTCGGGATAGAGGCGCAGCGCAACGTCTCGGTCCAGGCTAATCTGGTGTGCGAGGAAGACACGCCCCAGCACTCCATGACCGAGTTCCTTCTCGATGATGTAGTCCCCCAGAATCGCTCCCGGAGAGGTGGAATCCACGGGTACCTGGATGGTCTTGCCACATTTGCCGCAACTCACCAGTTCCCCTGGCTGGACGGATTGGATGTCAAGCACGGATTTACAAAAGGCGCATTGAAATCGCACGGTCGTTTCCTCGTTCTTGATGAATGGCAACCCCTTTGAGTGGCTTTGCCATTCCTATTACTGACAAAAACATATGCTTTTCCCCGTCGTTTCCAAAAAAACATCAGAGAATCAGGAAAAAACGCGGAAGAAGGGCACGCGAAATGAGTTCTAGTATTATATTAAAGTATCTTTTGAAATTGGCAAGTAACAAACCGGCAGTTTTTCTAACATTTGAGGAAAAAGTTGGAAAAAAGCCTCTACGAAAGCGATTTTCGGACCAGTGCGTGAAAGCCGTCACCCCAAAAAGACCCAACAGAAGGAATCCAACATGATCGTCACGACCAAAGAACTGTTCCAGCATGCCTATGGCAAGTATGCAATCGGCGCCTACAACATCAACAACCTCGAACAGTGCGAAGGACTCTTCCAGGGCAACGTCCGCAGCGAAGCCCCCTTCATTATCCAAATCTCCAAGGGCGCACGCTCCTATACCCACAAGGCCTATCTCGAAGCCATCATCAAGGCCGCCAACGAAATCCATCCCGAAGCCATCTTTGCCGTTCACCTCGACCACGGCGACGAAAAAACCTGCTATGACTGCATCGACAGCGGCTTCTACAGTTCCGTCATGATTGACGCCTCCTCCTTCCCCTACGAGGAGAACATTGCCATCACGAAGCGCGTTGTGGAACGTGCCCACGCCAAAGGCCTGGTTGTCGAGGCGGAACTGGGACAACTCAAGGGCGTCGAGGAAGACGTCGCCGCTGCCGAGCATGTCTACACCAAGCCGGAAGAGGTCGTGGACTTCGTGACCAAGACCGGGTGCGACAGCCTGGCCTGTGCCATCGGCACCAGCCACGGCGCCTTCAAGTTCTCTGGCGACCAGAAACTGCGCTATGACATCCTCGAAGAAGTCCAGAAGCAGATTCCCGGATTCCCACTCGTCATGCACGGCTCCTCCTCCGTTCCCCAGGGCGAAGTCGCCCGCATCAATGCCGCCGGCGGCGAAATCAAGGGCGCCAAGGGCGTTGACGCCACCCAGTTCCTCGGCGCGGCCAAGCGCGGCGTTACCAAAATCAACATCGACACGGACGGACGCCTCGTCTGGACCCGCGTCCATCGCGAGTTCTTCCGCGACCAGCCCGCTGGCTTCGACCTCCGTATTCCTGGCAAAATCTTCATCAAGGAATACGCTGACTTCATCTATGAGAAGAACTGCCTCCTCGGTGCCGCCGGACAACTCGAAAGCGTCAAGGCCTTCCTCAAGAAATAATCTCTGACGATACTCAAACCTACGCGCCCCCGTTCCCAATTTCCTAGGGAGCGGGGGCGTTTTTGCTAGTGATGACAGTGAACATTAAATGGACGGGATTTTCGTGTTCGTTCCTCGCCCTCGCGTTACGATCTGTTTGTAAAAATAAATGTTTGATTTTTCAAAGAGATGTATTACATTGTTAGAAAAGGGGAGATTGTCTTGGGATTTTTCGGAGCGTGGCATGATTAGCGAGCAGGAATATTGTGAGATTGAGCGTCGATTTGAGGCGGACCGTCCGTATCTGGACGGGAAGTCGCCAGCGCCGCAGTTTCCTGAGGAGACGGGGGTGTCGCATGAGGAAATCCTGGAGGGGATACGTGGGTTGTTGTTGGAACGGGCTGGGGAAGGGCATTGGTCGCTAAAGTCCCGCATTGTGGAGTATGTGATTGACCACAGCCGGGTGGATGTAAGCCCGCATGACTGGTTCATCGGTTTTGCGGAGCGCAACCAGAAGTCCTTCTGGGGAGTGGTGGGACGTCAGTGGCAGCGGGAAACCGTGGAGGCACTGCCTCCAGAGTTGCGGAAGGAATATGATGGGTTGACGCAATCGCATTTGTGCCAGTTCATTGTGGATTATGCGCATGCGGTTCCGGATTGGTCGTCTGTGCTGCGTTTGGGGTTTCGCGGGATGCGCGAGCGTTGCGAGGAGTATCGTCGGCGTCGTCGGGAACTTGGGCTGGCGGGCGAGGGAGAGGAGACGTACTTTGATTCGCTGGCGCGTGTGATGAATGCGTCCTTGCGGCTGGTGAAGCGTCTTATGACGCTGGCGGAAGGGATTTCGGGGCAGGGTGGTCGTTCGGCGCGGGTAGCAGAATGCCTGTCCCATTTGTACGAAGGGGCTCCTGTGACGTTCCTGGACGCCTTGCAGCAGATTTGGCTGTTCCACCTTGTTTGCGAGAGCGTGGATTGCATCCAGACGCGCACACTCGGCAATTTGGACCAGACGCTCTATTCCTATTGGAAGCATGATCTGGAGCAGGGGACCTTCACCGAGGCGGAACTTCGTGAGATCCTGCGATACTTCTTCTACCAGCAGGCACTCCTCCATTACCAGTGGGGACATCCGTTCTATATGGGGGGAACTCTGGAAGACGGTCGCACGGCCATCAATCCACTCTCCTATGCGATGATTGAGGAATACTCCCGTATGGGTATCTACGACCCGAAAATACAAATCAAGGTAGATGAAAATACCCCGCACGACTTCCTCTATCTCGTGATGGATATGATTCGCCATGGGCGAAACTCCATCGTATTCGTCGGCGAACCTTGCATTCGACGCGCGATGACACGCAATGGATACACGCTGGAAGAGGCCCGCAATGCCGACATCAAGGGGTGCTATGAGTACTCCGCCAAAGGCGCCATCGAGACCAATGACATCAAGTTCAATGCGGCCGCCTTGCCTGGCATCGTCCTTGGGAATGGAATCGACCCCACAACGGGATTCGACACGGGAATCCGCACGGGAACGCCAGACGAATTGAAGACCTTTGAGCAGTTCTTGGAGGCGACGCGTGTCCAGATGGAGACCCTGGGGCTGCGGATGGTCGCAGTCGGAAACCATGTGGAAGCGCATTTGGACCAGATCAATCCCGGGTTGTTCTTCACGGCCGCCTCGGAGCATGCTTTGCAACACGGAGTGGATGCGTACGCGCATGGGGTGTACAATGTCTCGAACTTCTGGATTCAGTTCCCCGCAAACTTGGCGGACGGTCTGGCGGCCATCCAGCATTTTGTGTACGACACGGGGCGTGTCACGCTGGAGCAGTTCCGCGATGCGCTGGCGAAGAACTGGGAGGGATACGAGCCTCTGCGAACCGCCATTCAGGCACTTCCCATTCACTGGGGAAATGACTGCGACGAAATAGACCATCCGTTCATTCAACTTTTGGAGAGTTTCTCGCAACGCATTTGCCAGTGCGACAACTTGCGCGGTGGCCGTTATACGGTGGCCTTGCATGGTTCGTATGCCTTTGTGAAGTGGCAGGAGAATGTGGGAGCGACGGCGGACGGGCGACGTCGCGGCGAAGAACTTTCCAAGAACATCTCGCCGGTGAGTGGTCGCAACTGGGCTGGTGTCACTGCGCTCATCAAATCTGCGTTGAAACTGGACACGTCACTTTTTGCGGCAGACTTCCCTGTGGATTTGATGCTGCATCCCTCCGCCGTGGAGGGGACACGCGGCCCCGATGACATGATTTCCCTTGTGAAGACCTATGTCCAACACTACGGACATGCGATTCAGTTTAACATTTTCGATGCGAAGGTTCTTCGTGCTGCGCAGGAGCATCCTGAACAGTACCGAGACCTTCAGGTGCGTGTTTGCGGCTGGAACGCCCTCTGGAATAGCCTTACACGCCAGGAGCAAGATAACTATATCATGCAGGCGGAGGCACACTCTTAGGGGCACGACTCTTAGGGTACTCGTAGGGGCGCGACTCTTAGGGTACTCGTAGGGGCACGACTCTTAGGGTACTCGTAGGGGCACGACTCTT
>JAFRLI010000246.1 GCA_017431255.1 Victivallales bacterium | reverse complement strand
GGAGAAGTAGCTGAACAGCCGTAGCTGCTATTTAACATACTCTTATTAGTCATTCCAGGTAGTTGGTCGGCTCGTCCAGCAGCAGGATGTCGGGCCGGGCGACGAGATTGCGCGCGAGTTCTGCGCGGATTTTCCAGCCGCCGGAGAAGGTGTCGAAGGAATCGGAGAAGCGTTCGGTGGCGAAGCCGAGACCCGAGAGGATGGTTTCCGCGCGGTTTTTGAGTTCGTAGCCGCCGAGGTGTTCGTATCGGGACTGCATTTCGCCGAGGCGTTCTAGCATTTTGGGTTTGGCGGCGTCTTCTGCGCGTGAGATGTCTTCTTCGAGGGCGACCATCTGGTCGTGTAGGAGATTGAGGTCAGGCATGGCGTTTTCGACATAGTCGAGGAGAGGAACTCCATTGGCGAGACCGTGCAACTGTTGCCGCACATACGCCAGGCGCATGGCTCCCGGATAGGTCGCCTCGCCTTTGTCGGGGGAGAGATTCCCCGTCAAAATCTCGAACATGGTACTTTTGCCTGCCCCGTTGGGACCCACAAAGCCCACGCGTTCTCCATCATGGATGGTGAACGTCACGTCCTGCAACACCTGCTGGGTGCCGAATGCCTTGCTGACTTGAGAAAACTGAATCATAGTTGATGATACTTGCGAGGGATTTGCAAAACTCTCATTCCAAGCGCCTTCACGGCGGTGCGCGATGGCTTCATCGCTTGCGGCGTTTGGGCGGTTGGGCGGTAGTTTTGCAATTACCTCTTGCGAGTTCTGAAACCAACTGCCATTTCACGAGAGGCAAACTGTCTTTGTCATCGGGGCGGTTGGTGGGTTTCAGCGAGTTTTGATGGACCGAACACTCTTGCATTGGAGACTGGGAGAGTTATAGTATATAGAGGAAATTGCAAAACTCTCATCCCAACCGCCTTGACGGCGCGATGGCTTCCTCGCTCAAACTCGATGTGGTCACTACACCGGGTCTTCGCTCTCGCTTGCGGTGGTTTGGCGGTTGGACGGTCGTTTTGCAATGATCCCTGTTCCGTTGAAAAGAACTCCGTGTTATAATGTGATGCCGAACGTCGAAAAAACAACCCAGCAAGTGCCAATTGAAGCAGAAATGCAGGATTTTACTGCGAAGGCAGGTGGCTTGCAGGCGTTGCTTGGAGAGGCGGAACTGTTGCAACGGCCCAAGAACGGGGTGGGTGCGGTGGTTTGTCGTCGTGACATTTGCGGTTGCGATTGCCTGGTGAAGACCTATTCGCAGCATGGGCTGTTGTTTCGGAAGTGGGTGGGGCGTCGATGCCTGCGGAATGAAATGGGGGCATTGCAGGAGTTGCGGAAACATGGATTTGTGCGGATTGCGCGGCCATACGGCTGGCTGGACGCTTCCACCATTGCCGTGGAGTACTTGCCCAATTGCGGTCATCTGGAGAATCCGAAGCACCACAAATGGCGCGTCCCGCCACCGGCGTTCTTTCGGGAACTGGTGGAGATGGTGCTTCGTTTGCACAAGCAGGGGTTCTGCCATGGGGATATTCGGCGCGCCAATATCCTTCTGGGACGCGACGCTCGGCCTTGGCTCGTGGACTGGGCCAGTTGCGTGAACCTCAATGCGGGCTGGTCCCCGTTCAAGCAGTTGTTCTTCCGTTTCCTTCGCAAAATGGATTTGTACGCACTGGGAAAAATCCTGGAGATGTACTGTCCTGCCTTGATCCAAGGGGAAATCCGTGATACGCTGGAGCATCCGCCGTGGTTCATTGGTCTGGGACAGTTCTGGCGCAAAAATATCTATCGGCGCTTCATTCGCCGCAACCACAAGCGGCAGGAGAAGGAATGAGCAGAAGAGAATACGACAATGCGGCACGTAGTTTGGCCCTGCGCCTGGCTTTGCACTATGCATTGCGCTGGGCGTTGCTCCTGGGGAGTTGCGTGCTGTTGGCAGCTGGCGTGTGGGTTCTGCTTATGCGCTTGCAAGGGTTGTCGTTGCCGCCGACGTGGGTTTGGTATTTGCTAGGCGTGAGTGTGGTGGGGATATCGGTTGTGCTGGGGGCGTGGCAGGTTCCATCGCGGCAACGCCTGCTGGTTTGGCTGGATGACGCGAGCGGTTGCGGTGGGATGCTGGCCGCCGGTCTGGCGGATTGGGGAACGTTGCCGGCACCCTGCGGCGTGCGCGTGCGGATTTCCATGTTGCGGGAACTGTGCCTGTTTCTTGTGGGAAGTCTCTTTCTTGCGGGATGTTTCCTGCTTCCGGCACGTGTGGCAGGACCGGGTGGCGGAAGTCTGGATATCGAGGATGAGCAGGCGAGTTTGAACGAGCAGCTGCAGTTTTTGGAGCAGGAGCAGTTGGTTTCTCCGCAGACGGTGCAGGAAACTCGTGACTTGATGCAGAAAATCGCAGAAGAGAACGTGGCCGCCGACGCTGCAGAAACCTACGAACTGCTGGATTTGGCAGAAGCACGCTTGAAGGAGGCCGCCCAGAAGAACATCGCGACGCTCGCCAACCGCGCGGCTTCCATGGAAATGCTGGCGGAAGCACTGAAAAAACTGGATCAGATGCAACTTGACAAGGAGGTCGTGGCCTCCGAACTGGCAAATCTCATGAAGGAACTGCTTGCGGGGGATTCCACCTTGCAGGAACAGATGCAGAAGATGATCCTGCAGACTGGTGCCGCCAGCGTTGGCAACCTGTCGCTGGAGCAAATGAAGGAACTCGCAAAACTGCTGCGCGACAATGCGGACCTCATTCGCGAGAAACTCAAGCAGTTGGCGCAGTCCCCTCAGGCGGGGCAGGCTTGCCAGAACGCAGGGCAGTCGCTTGTACCGATGACGGCGGAAGACCTCAAGGCCTGGCTGGAATCCAACGACCCGCAGAACATCATCCTTGCATCCGGGGAGTCCCAAGGCTCCTCCACGTCGCAGCAGGGCTCAGGAACTTCCCAAGAAAATGGAGAGGCTTCGCGGGGAAAAGGGGAGGCTTCCCGTGGAGGCGGCTCTGCTCCGCTCTCTTTTACCCACAAGACCACCGAGGGCACGATGGGCGAGAAGAGGCGTCTCGAAGGGGAAGCGGCCCCTTCCGATTCCACGGTCCTGCGTACCTATTTGGCTGAACCGGGAGAAAACGAGGCGGAAGCCGCCCGAGCCGGCAATCTCCAAGGTGACGGGAAGGCCCAGGGCGATGGCGAGTTCATCCACCCGCAACACCGAGGCGCAGTCCGACGATTCCTGAAACAGTAACCCGACACTTTTTTCATGCAAAATCCCTCGAGAGGTGACCGATGAAGCATTTCCTTGCGTCGTTGTTATGCGTGGCAGACCTGAGAAAGCCTATAAGGGCAGCTTTAATATCCGAATATCTCCGGAACTCCATAAGCAGGCGGCGATCTATGCTTTATCCCAT
>JAFRLI010000245.1 GCA_017431255.1 Victivallales bacterium | reverse complement strand
CTTGCGGATTTCCGCGAGTTCCCGAATCTGCCTCAGGTTGGTCTGGATGGTCCAGCCTCGGCAGATGTTCGGCTCGTTCTTGCTCTCGACGATTTCCAGGTACTTCCCGTAGTCGCGGATCACTCTTTCGATTTCCCCCATCTCCTTTTTCCAGAGTGCCTCGTCTGTCGAAGACTCGTGCGAAGGCGAGAGGTTCGCCAGTACTTTGATGCCTCCCTTCTGCAAAGCCTCGGCGCTCATGCAGGCCAGCTCTTTGTTGCCCGAGGCGGTGCCGGTGCGCACGCTGCCGATGCGGAAGTTCTGAAGATACGGCAGGGCCTCCTTGACGCTCTGCATTGCACTGAACTCCACTCCCAGACGAGGCAGCATCGGCCCAGGACGACCGATGATGCCGACATACGCCACACCCAGGTGCTTCGCCTTGCCGTCCGACGCGATGAACTCCACGTTCATCGGGCCGCGGAAATCCTGCGGCGGAACGACCTTCACCTTTCGCGTCTGCTCCTTCCCGGAGGGGATGTTCACGCTCCCCGCCGTGCCCGAAGCGATTTCCTTCCCTTCGTAGTTCAGGGCACGCCAGCTTAGTTTCCCCGAAAATGCCTGTTTGCCGGCGTTGCGGACGGTGACCTGCGCGGAGAGTTCCTGGTCCGCGTAGCAGAAGCCGCGGTTGACGTTGAGACGGTAGGTGACGAATACGTCCTCGGTCTCCTTGTAGGCCGCGTGCCCCCCCATTGTGCAGGAGACGTTGTCCATCCAGATGGTGCCGGTCTGCATCGGCTTGAATGCAGGAATGCACCACGTGGTAATACGAGACGCGTTCGCCCAGTTTCCGATGACGTGTGCCTGCCCTGCGTCCGTTCCCCATTTCGGGAGATAGAGCTCGTATTTGCGCCATTCAGTCGTGAGTTTGATTTTTTGACCGACGGCAACGCCGCTGGTGACAAAGAAGGATGCATCCAGGGTTAGTTTCCGATCGGCCTTCGCGTAGAAGACGACGGACAGCGACTGCCCCGAAGTGAACGGGACGGGCGCGAACCGAAGGTATCCGCTGCACAGTTTGGTATTCTGAGGGTAGGTCATACGGAACGCGTATTTCCCCTCGTATTTCACCTGGTCGTCCAGGGCGAGTTCTAGCTCGTGGTTGATGTCCTGCTTGAGATAGTTGCGCCAGGTGCCGAGGGCGTCGTGACGCTTCACTTTCAGCGGATTGTGGAACGTGCCCGCCCAGCCCTTCTCGGCACCGCCGTTATAGAGGTAGTTGCGGGTGGGGTCCAGTTGCGCCACCTCGACTTTCGGGCTGGAGAAGGTCACGCCGCGCAGGTAGAACTTTCCGTGCTTGCGCAGGTCCACTCGCGTGTGCATAGCGGTTACGGTGTCCGGCACGGGGGATTCGTATTGGACTTTTTCCCATTCGCCGCACAGGAACTTGTCCTTGGCCCGCCAGAAATGCTTGTGCTGGCCGTCAATGGTCTCGGAACCCTCGAAGTAGACCTTGATTTCGGTGGGGCCTTCGCCCTTGATGTCAAACACGGCGCGGTTGGTGCGGGTGGGGTCCTGTGCGCCTTTCGGGGTGCGGTGGACGTCCTTGATGTCTATGCCCTGGAAGCGTGCGGTGACCACCGCTACTTTACCATCGCCCCAGGTTGCCTGGCGATTGTCGATGGAGAGGATGCCATCCTGGACTGCGACCTTGAGTTGCCCGAACGCCTCTTTCTTTTCCACGGAGATGTGTGCCACCATCCGTTTCCCGTCAAACAGATAGTAGGAACCTTGCTTTGCGTCCGCCCTCAGGGTGCATTTCCCGAAGTCGGGGGTATACGCCAGGACCATTGCGGACAGTGCCAGAAAAAAACTCAGGAAAAACTTGCTCATGGTGGTAGGAGTTCAATGTTTTAGGGGTGGATGGAATGGGAACGAAGGACACTATTTGTTTTTGAGAGATTTTCGAATCAGGAATTCTGGATTCAGGACTCCGCTGGAGAGTTTGATGTGGAGAGGGGCGGAAGTGTCTCCGTTGGCGTCGTTGGAGACGGTCTGCAGGATGGTGCGTGCCGTTTCGTCGGTAGCCACGGAGACGGTGGTGAAATGGAATCGTGCCCCCATGCTGGCGTTGGTGGCATTTTGTGCGATGATGGCGATGTCCTCGGGCATTTTCAGGCTACATTCGTTGAAGACGTCGCAGAGGATGGGGACCCGTTCATCCGTGATGGAAAAGAGGGAATCGTAGGTTTTGAGGCGGGTGATGCGCTCCGCGATGTCAATCGTGTCGAGGATTCGGGATTTGGTGGTGGTTCCCTTGCCGATGAAAACGTTGAAGATGTCGGACGGGGAGCAGGTCAGTCCCAGGGTGGCGCACTCTTCCAGAAAGCCCTCGATGCGGTTTTGGAAGGGGAGGTAGTCGTCTGCGAGTTTGTCGGCAACGATGGCGGGGCGGCGGTAGCCTGCTTTCGCCAGGGCGCGTGCGGCAAGGCGGCCGGCCTCGCGGTTGTCCAGGCAGATGACGCGTCGCCTGGGAACCGTGCAGAAGTGCTCGTCCGTGTAGATGACGTATTTGTCTGTGTAATGGATGGGCTTATGATTGGAAAAATAACTGCTGGTAGCGACGATATAGTGAAAATGAGACTTCTGGAGTTTGCGGATGGTTTCCTGTTGCATTTGCAGAGGCCAGTCCAGCAGAATCAGTTCCGGCTTCACCCCGAAAGTCGGGGCCTGGTGCTCAATGGAAAGCCACAGTTTTGCCCACGAACGGTTTTCCACCATGTTGTGGCCCCACGTCACGAAGGCCAGCGGAATCGTTTTCCGCATCTTCTCGAAACCCGCAATCTCGCGCTTGTTGTTCCTGCGGAGCAGCGTCCCGTTCTCCTCCATCTCTATCAGCAAAGAATGAATCACTTTGCGGGAGCCGCCCGTGGCCTTGCAAAGGTCGCGCTCCGAAGGCAAATCCCGCACGCCGCCTTCCACCAGGTTGCGGATGCAACCCGTCAGACGCGACTGCGTAATCTCTCTCGGTTGATAGACCAGTTTCTCGGACATCTCAGATTCCCTTGATAGACGGCTCAAAATAAGAACCAAATTGGTTCTCTTTGATTACTATAACACACGAGGAGAAAAAGTCAAGTGCCATTCTGTTTTACATTTTCATTCATTTGAGGGAATTGCACGACTCTCATCCCAACCGCCTTCCCGACGTGGAGAGGATGCCGTCCTGTCGATTTGGGAGAGAAAAAAGGAGGTGGTTCCCAAGGAAGTCGGAACCACCTCCCGAATGGAGGGATGGCCTAGAAGTTGTCGTTCAGATACTTGTTCTGCTCGGACAGCGTGGAGGACGGGATTTCGGCCGTGCCATTGGCTGCGGTTTTCATCTGCGGGTTCTTGACCTGGGCGAACTGGCCGTTGCCGCGCGCCATCACGTGACCGTCAAAGTAGAGGTTGTTGGAGCAGTTGTTGTGGTTGAGGCCGATGGTACGTCCCCACTCGATAATCATCGTGGGGCTGGTACTTTGGGAAACGGGACGGCCAGGATATTGGCGTCCGTCTGCAGCGGTTTTGGGATTCAGGGTGTTGTAGTAAGGATTCATACTACTTGAACTGGATGTGCGGCCGTACCAGTCTCTATCGCAGATGAAATAGGCGCGACCTGGGGAGGCGACCCAATTTTCCTTCATACAGATCTGACGCCCGACTTTGAAGTAGGTGAAAATCAAGCCGTAGCTCAGCGGGACATAGTTCCCTTTCGAACCATCCACGTGGGAGGGGTCGGACGGGCAGTTGAACGGCATCCAAGTCTTGCCGGTCGCCCAGCCCCACTGGTCAATGTGCAGACCCATATACGCACCGAATTCGTGCGACCACAGACGGGGCCGGGAGCCCCCCAGGACACCGCCGCCGGTTCCCCAAGAGTAGTCGATGCCGTGGACGGCTTTCCACATCCAGCCGTGGACCACGAAGCCGTCGTAGTCGCTGCGGTACAGAAAGGCGCCCATACCGATCTGTTTCAGGTTGTTGATGCAAGTTACTCCACGCGACTTTCACGCGCCTTGGACAGCGCCGGCAGCAGCATGGCCGCCAGGATCGCGATGATCGCAATCACAACCAGGAGTTCGATGAGGGTGAATTGTTTTTTTCTCATGGCCAGGTTCCTTTCAATTTGGGGAGATGGAGTTGGGACGAAGGGACACTATTTATTTTTGAGAACTTTGCGAATCAGGAACTCAGGGGGCAGGATTCCGTCAGAGAGTTTGCTGGGAAGGGGCGGGACTTCTCAGTTTCTCTTGATGGACGACTGAAAAGGAAGCCAAATTGGCTTCTTTTTTATTATTATAATACACAATGAAGAAATATCAAGTGCAATCCTAACTTTTTTTCTAGTCTAGATGTGCTAGAGGTGCTAGAGGTGCTAGAGGTGCTAGATGTGCTAGATGTGCTGGTTTTGCAGGGCCACGCTCTGCGCGGCCCAATGGGCCATACCCCCCCCATAAAAAAAGTAGTGTCCCCGCCGTAGCGAAGCGACGGCGGGGACACGAAGAAAGACAAGGGATAGAGGTAGG
>JAFRLI010000244.1 GCA_017431255.1 Victivallales bacterium | reverse complement strand
TGGCTAGTGGCTAGTGGCTAGTGGCTAGTGGCTAGTGGCTAGTGGCTAGTGGCTAGTGACTAGTGGCGGGAGTGGGGATTCTGTCGTTTCGCGCGGGAATACGGATGCGGCGAGAAGCGCCAGGAGAGGCATGATGTAGAGGGTGAAGCGTCCATCGTAGTCGTTGAAGGTTAGCATCACGACGAGGGTGTGCGCGGCAACGAGGGCAATTGCAGCCTGGCCGATGGGATTCTTGCGGTGACGAACGGCTCCAGCGATGGCTAGCACGGTCAGCGGAAGATAGAGTATGAGCAGGAGCGCATTGTGTTTCCAGGAGTATGCTGGACGGACCTTGAGAATCATCACGGCAGCGCGCTTGAGAGCAAGCCAGGTGCAGGCGACAGGATGCCGCACGATGTATCCAAATGCGGCAGCGTAGGTTTGTTCCTGCGGTGGCGTGGGCATTTGCACCCGCCAGGTGTCTTCGCACCAGATGACCTCGCCTGTGTAGAGTTTCACGATGGGACTCTGGTCGCCGATGCCTCGGCGAGCGTTCCCCAAGCCAAAGGCGCATCCGAAAAAGAGAACGATGACTGCACCACAAAGAAGCGCGCGCCAGCGTCCACGCAAAGGTGCTCGCAGGCTCCAGAAAATGCCCGCAGTTGGCAGCAGAATCCATCCAGTGGGACGCAAGGTCGCACAAAGAAACAGCGCAACAAAGGCGAGTCCATACGTCCAAGGACATTTGACCGTGGGCGCAAGCAGCAGCCATGTGGCGAAGCATACGGCCGCCGTGTAGGGAATGTCCGTGCTCACAAAGCATGCCCACGCCGCCAGTTCTGCGTTCAACACAAATGCCGCACCCACGATTGCCGATGCCTTCCAGCCACCCAGGCGCAACGCCAGCGCCATCGTCGCAAGCAGGGTTGCAAGAAGCATACCGACCTGAAGCGCAATCAGCCCCGTCAAACCGATGCCAGTCTTGATGCAGGCGGCCGTCAGCCAGATGTATCCTCGATAAGAAGGCTGTTCCGCCTCCAGAGGCTCTCCGGCGAGTACATGTTCCGCGCCATGGATGTACCGTTCCGTATCTGCGCAGAATCGCACGCCAGCGGGTGTCATCTCACGCCACTCATCCACGCCACGCGCACCGCCAGCAGCGAAGATGCCTGGCTTCGCCAGCAACAATCCCACTTGCGCCAGCAACGCCATCGCGCAGAACGCAAACGCGCACCAGAAACGTGCGCCGACATTGCTGCGAATCTTTTCCCAAATGCTATTCATCCACGTAGTCAAAGTGATTGTCCAAATAGAAGCGGGTGTCAATTTCCACGGGTTGCAGTCCAGGAGGAAGCGAGGGAACGGTGAGTATCTGGTTGTCCTCCACTGCGTTCTTTGGCGGACGCAGAGCACGCTTGATGGCGGCAAGCCATCGAACGCTTGCCAGAACCATCCGCAAACGCTGCGCGAAACTTGTTTTCCCGTCCTTTTGAAGGCAATAGCGTATCTTTCCCCCAAAGGAACCGCCCAGGACGTCCAGTTCCCTGTGAAGTTGTTGATTCCGTTCAAGCAACTTTGCCTGAAGGTTCTTCTGATGTTCCAGGTGTTCCTCGTAATATTCGATGGAGTAACCCGTTGCCTTCAAGTGCTGCAAGGCTTCCAGACGGTTTTCAATGCTTCGCAGGAGGGTCTCGTTCTGCTTGAGGAAATATCTTCTGACACTGAAGACCGAGTTGCGGTCCTCGCCCGTGTAGGAATGTCCGTCCACCCGGTATTTCACCCCAAGTTCAGGCAGTTTCACGTAGGTGCCGTTGAGGAAGAAAATGCGCGGAAGCAGCGGTGAATCCTCCACTCCAATTCTGGCGGTCATCGCCGGAAACTGCGAGAAGATTCGCCGGTTCCAGCAGATGCCTGCGCCCAGGACGAGGGGCCTCTCGTGCGCGAGCGGACCGTATTCCCGACCATTCTCGTCAATGAGCAGCAGATTGCAGCCGAAGGCCAGGGCCTTCGGGAACAAGGGGATGCGGCGTGCCACGTTCTGGCAGCGGTCGGGCAGAGAGACATCGTCGCCCGCCGCCATAAAGAGCCAATCCCCCGAGGAGAGTTCGTACGCCTTCTGGAAGTTGGCCGCGATTCCCAGATTCTGCTCGTTGCGGTGCAGGATGACGCGATGGGGACCATGGTATTTTTCGGCGATTTCCCGCGCGATTTCAAATGTCCTGTCGCTGGAGCAGTCGTCGCAGACGACGATTTCCAAGCGGGGCGTGTCCTGATGAAGAGCGGTCTCTAGAGCCTCCCCGACAGTGGCCTCCTGGTTGAAGGTAATCATCAAAAAGGAGAAGGTTGGAGGATTCATCGTTCAGCCCTTCTCCTCTGGCAGCAGTCCAAGCAGCTTCTTCAACTGGAACTTCCAGACGGCAAGGTAGACGATTGTCATGCGGAACGCGCCTGAAATGCCCAGAAGGGTCCGTTCCAGAATGTTTCGTCTATCGTAGTCCCTGTAATAGAGTTTTGCGCCTGCCAGAAGATTTTTCGCCTGGAGCGTATTTGGACGGTCCTTTCGCGGCATGGTGCCCCCCACCAAATGCCGAACTTGGACGCTGTCTTCAAAGTAGAGCCGTTTCCCGATGGCTTCCATTCTGCGGCTCAAAATCTCCTCTTCCCAGTAGAGGAAGGTGCGTTCATCAAACATTCCCGCCTGAAGGAAATCGGAAGCCCGAACGAGGAAGAAACATCCACTCAGAACGCACACCGGGCCAGGTTTACGTTCCAGTTCGGCGGGCGTCTTTCCGGAAGCGAAACTCCCGCGAAGGAAACCGTGTCCAAACAAAGGCTCGCAGAAGTTGTTCAAGATGGCGAACCAAATGCTCTGATTGTACATCAAGGGGCCTTGGGGACTGCCTTGCATATCGACGATATCCGGGCCGATGGTGCCCGCGTCGGGCAAGGCGCGAAGTTTTTCCATCAGGGTTTCCAGCACAGGCCCCTTGGTGAAACGCACGTCTTCATTGCTGAACAGAAAGGCTTCCGTCTGCGGGATGTGCTTCAGCAAATATCGCACGCCATAGTTGTTGGCGCGCGCATAACCGAGGTTTTCCCGCACGTGCAACACGGTAACGTCCCCTTTCGGAGGAGAATCAAAATCCCCGACGGTGACCTCCAGAAGTTCCGCGATTCGCTCTGCGGAACTGCGCTCGCTTCCCACATCCACCACCACGATTTTCCCGTTGCCGGCCGAAACGTAGCCAAGCAAATCCTCGAACACATAGTCGCGGATGCGATCGTAGGATTTGTAGGTGACGATGATGATTCCCAGCATAATTAGCTCTTGTTGGAAGCGGCGACAAAGGAAGGATGTTCGTGAGCGAGGTCGTCCAGGGATGCGAAGCGTGTGGCGGTTGCGTGGTCGAAATAGAGGATTTGGGAGCATGCGCGAACGGTGTTGAGGCGGTGCGCAACCAGGAGGATGGTGTGGTTGCCGCGAAGTTGCGCGATGGCCTCGGAGACGGCGGCCTCGGTCTCGTTGTCAAGCGAGGAGGTCGCCTCGTCGAACACGAGCACAGGTGGGTTGCGGTAAAGGGCGCGTGCGATGCCGATGCGCTGGCGCTGTCCGCCCGAGAGTCGGAGTCCCTTTTCGCCGATGACGGTGCGGTCTCCGTCGGGCAGCGAGTCGATGAGGGAATCGAGCTGGGCTGCATGGATGGCGGAGCGGAGGGCTGCGTCATCGATATCGTGGTCGTCATATCCGAGAGCGATGTTTTCGCGGATGGAGGCATCGAGCAGGAAAATGTCCTGGGGGACATAGCCGATGAGGCGTTGCCAGTCGGAAACACTTTGTGAAATATCCTGGTTTCCAACGGTGATTTGTCCGGCACTCGGCCGGTACAATCCCAGAAGAAGGTCTGCCATTGTGGACTTTCCGGCTCCAGTGGGACCGACGAATGCGGCGGAGGAACCCTTCGGAATGCGGAAGGAGACATTCTGCAGAACGGGAGCCTCTGCGTCGGGGAAGGTGAAGGAGAGGTCCTGCACGGAGATATCGCCGTCGAAATCCAGATGCTTTTCGGAAGGCTGTTGCACCTGTTCAAAGGTACGGACATGGTTGGCGACATTGGCGAGGACAGGTGCATTGTAGCGGATATTGTTGTAGCAAAGCATCATTTCGGTCACCAGTCCCTTGAGGCGAGCAAGGCAGACGGTGAGCAGCGCGAGCGTCGGTGCAATGGTATCGATGGTGTGCCCCATTCCAAAGAGAAGAAGCATCGTCCCGAGAATCACCATGACTGTAAGCAACTCCATTGCGGGCCAAATGCTTTTCTGGATAGCATTGCTGACGGCGCGCACGGAGGCATTTCCCTCCAATGCGCGGTGCAGTCGTGCCTCAAAATGCTTCTTGCAGCCGAGCACGGTCGCTTCCTTGAAGGCGCCCGCGCCCTCCGTGACGTTCTTGACAATTCCCTGCCGCAGGTCCAGCGCACGTGCTCCGAGTTGATGGATGCGGCGATTCATCGCGTACATCACCAGTGCCGCGCTCACGCCGAGCACCAGGAAGGTCGCCAGGGAGACCATCGGGGAGTGCGCAAGCAGCAGCACGAGGATGGCGATGGTCACAATGAGGTTGCGCAGGAAGGTGAGAAGTTGCGAAAGGAAGAGGTCGATGAGGCGTTCAACCTCATTTGGGACATAGTCCACGATGGTGGAGGAGTTGATGCGTCGCACCATTGCCCACGGCGCATTCATGTACGCATGGAAAATGCGTGTGCTTAAGGCGATTTCACGATTACGCAGGATTCGCTCCTGAAGCAGATTGTTCAAAATGACATTCGCAGTACGGAACAGATAAAGCGCGATAAGCATCAGACCGCCCCGGATGGCCAGCGAGGCCGGCGTGTTCCCAAGCCAGGTCGCCAGCACATCGGGACACAAACGCAATTCGGACGGCGAAACCTGCCCCAGCAGGAGCGAAATATACAAGGGCACCGCCCCAAGGGTTACCAGTTCCACAAGTCCTGCAACGACCATCAAGACCACCAGCAGGCCAAATCGCCAGCGGTCGCTACGGGAAAAGATTTTGCAGAAATCACGGAACATGGATCTCCTGTCAGGGGTTCACAAAGTTCTTGATGGAATGTCGTTTGGAATTGACTTCCTGCACCTCCTCTTTGGTGGAAGGGCGGAAGGAAACGTTGTCAAAGTAGTAGTTTCCAGCGGGCCAGTAGGCATAGAGTTTGAGCAAGATGCGCTCTGGTTGGAATTTGGGGATGGTAGGCAGTTGGATGCCCAGTTCGAAATGCTCCCAGGTGTTGGGTGCCAGGCAACGGCATACCAGCGAATGGCGGTAGACCATCAGGTAGTCCCCCTCGCGCGTGACACGTCGAAGTTCATCCGACCCAAACTGCTCCGAATACCCGACACCATCCTTGAAATGCTCGTGGAACCAGGAACTGTTCTCTCCCGCATTCTTCTCCGTTACCTTCTGGAAGCCACGCACGAGAATCATGGGATTGAATAATTCCGTCCCCTTGGAGGGTCCTTTCACATCGCAGGAAAGCACAAAATACCGCTGTCCCTTCGGAATATCAATCGGCGCTGCAAATGCCCAGGCACCTTCGTGTGCCCCGACCACATCGTACTGTCCCCCCTTGCCACGCTTGAAGTTCTCAGGATTTTCGGCAAACTTCTTCTTGTCCTTCTGGAGAACGCTCGTGTCAAAATGGATGCATTTGCCAGGATGCCCGTTCTGGGAATCCCAGGTGGAGGTGATGCCGTCCAGCGGAGACCAATGCGCGGGCTGATTGCCCTCCCCTTTCTCCATTCCCCCGTTCTTGACAAGTTCGTCCTTCGCCGGCTTGGGCGCGGTCTTCTTGCGCGTTTTCCCCTCCTGCCCCCAAAGCGGCAGGAGCACCCCTAAAAGAACCAGAAACAGTGTTTGGTATTTTATTTTCATTCTAGTGGTTCGTTTGCTAGAGGTTCTAGATGGTAGCCTGCTGGGCGATGTTGCGGAGGAACTCGCAATCGCTTTCGGGAAGTTCGGGATGATTGTAGGTGATGGCGGTCGCAGGTTGTTCGAAGAGCGTCTTGAACCAGACGGCGGCCTGGAGGTATTCTCCGCGGATGTTGAGATGAATGTAGTCGCAACGCAGTTTGAACTCAGGGTCATTTTTGTTTCTTCCCCAGAAATACTTTCCGACGGGATCGGAGGCCTGGGGCGGGAAATCTGGCCAAGTAAACTTCGCAAGTTCTTCGGGAGTTGGAACGCGGAAGGAATGCGCTTCGTTTTCGCGGGCGAGTTTCACCGCGTTGCCCATTGGAATGACGCGAAGACCGTACTGCTTTGCGAGATTGGTGTAGTTTGCGGTGAGTTTCTGGTGCATCGTCTCCTGGTGGAAACCCCACTCGGGTTCGGCGACCGTGGTGATACGAGGATCATCGGCACGGTAGGCCCAGGTCTGCTGAATAACAATTTCCGAAGAGGGGCAGTGCTTGCGGACATAGGCGATGAGTTTGTCCGCGAACGGCTGATAGGTTTCGGGATCCCAGGAGAGCGGGGAAGCCTGCTGAATGGTGATGATGTCCCAATTGTCCGCGTCAAGATAATCCGTCATGCAACCCGGCAGTTCGGAAACAGGACCTACCACACCACTATACCAGGTGTTGACACGATAGGGCTTCGGACGTTCCATCGGCGAGGCCGCCGCCAAATCCGCTTCCACGTTGCTCCAATGACGTTCCAAGGAACACCCGCCAATGTACAAACTGGTCAATTTGAGCAAATTGCCTGGCACGCTCGCCACCATCTGTGGCAGATTCTTGCCGACACAAATCGAGAAACTGTTGCCAATCATCAAAATCTTCTTGTAGTTCATCGCAGGTCACTCCGTTTGCTGATGGAAAAGTTTCGTGTAGAAGCCATTCAGTTTTAAAAGTTCATGATGAGTACCATACTCGCTCACAACCCCTTTGTCAAGTACCGCTATCTTATGACAGCGCATCGCCATCGATATTCGCTGCGATACCATAATCGCAGTCTTACCGACAAGGATCTGCGCGAGAGTCTCTTGGATTTTGCGCTCGGTGTTGGCGTCGAGCGCGGAAGTGCAGTCGTCGAGGATGAGAAGGTCGGGATTGGTGAGGAGGGCGCGCGCGAGGGAGAGTCGTTGGCGCTGGCCACCCGAGAGATTGGTTCCTTTCTGGCCGATGAGGGTTTCGTACTGGACCTTCATTTCGAGGATGAAGTCGTGCATCTGCGCGGCCTTGGCGGCTTCCATAATCTGGTTGTTGGTGGCGTCGGGCCGTCCATAGCAAATATTGTCTCGCATGGAACCCGAGAAGATTTGCGCCTCCTGGGGGACGATTCCGACGCGACGGCGCAGAGAGGCCAGTTGGATGGTCTTGAGGGGGATGCCGTCAATGAGGATTTGTCCAAACGTCGGTTCATAGAGACGGGAAAGGAGATTGAGGAGGGTGGTTTTGCCGGCGCCAGACGCGCCCATGATGCAGAGCCAGGTACCTGCCGGCACGAAGAGATTGACACCCTTGAGCACGGGTTCCGCAGGGGTTTGCGGAACCTGCGCGACGTCTTCCGCCTCCTTGCCGCTGAAGAACTGCGGGTAACTGAAGTACACGTCGCGGATTTCCACGCCTTTGCGGATCGGTGTCGGGAACGGAACGGCGTGCGGGTCATCCTGGATTTCCACCTTGGAATCCAGAACATGCACGACGCGCAGCAGCGCAATGCGCAGCCGTTGCAGCACGAAACTGAGGCTCGCAAACTCCAGCACTGGCTGGAACAGCGTCATTGCCGTGGAGTGCAGGAAGAGCATCTTTCCAAGCGTCATCTGCCCATCCAAAACGAAATGGCCGCCCAGCAGGAAAATCCCGCAACTGGAGAGGTTGACGAGGATGGTCGCGTTGCGGTTGAGCCCTGAATTGATTTTCTGGACGTCCAAGGCGTCACGGATGGAGCACGCGATGATGCGGTGGAACGTGAGAAGTTCACCGGCTTCGCGCGCATACGCCTGGATGGCCTTGATGGCGTCGATTTTCTGCGAAACGAGCCCATACAGGCAGGCATTGGTGTGACGCACCTCCTGGTTGATTCTTCGGATGGTGGGGCGCTGGGTGTAGTACATCATTGCATAGATGGGGGTGATGCTCAGTGCAATGCACGCGATGCGCAAGTCCTGGTAGAGCAGGATGCCGAAGCCCATCAGCATCATACTGATGCAGTGAGTTGCGCTCATAAACAGCGCCATCATCTCCACACGCACGCTCGTCACATCGCTTGTGATGCGGGAAAGCAACCGCCCGGGGCTCATACTTTGGTGATAGGACAGGGAGAGTTCCATCACCTTCTCGTGCATGTCTTCCCGCATCCGCCCCGTAATGTTCTGCTGAACGATAATCTGGAACCGGCACGCCACACGCATCAACAGGTTCAGCGAAATGCGAAGAAACAAAAACAGCGCACCCAGAATAAACAGTTTGCGCCCGGCGTCCGGCGGCCGCAACGTCCCCAATTGCACTCCATAATCCATCTGGCGTCCCATTCCGACGACGGGGCGCGAAGTTCCCCCGAAGCGCTCGCGGTCTGGCTTCCAGAGCCTCTGCTCCTGCTTGTCGGTCACCTCTGTGGAAACGGTGGTGGGGCGCACGACGAGGATTTTGTCCACCACGGTTTTGTTGAAGACGGGAAGCATATATCCCGAAATGGAATTGGCGGCAACGATGATGATACAGAGCAGAAGCAGCCATCGCTTCGGCCAGGCGTACTTCATAATGAAGCGCTTGTAGAGCGGCCAGTCTGTCCCGCCAAACGGTACGATGCGAGCGGGTGGACGGAAGAGGTAGTCCTTGGTGTGGGGCTTCGGCTTGTAAAGAAACCACGCCATCGCTAGTTCTCCTCTTCCTCGATGACGCCCGCGCCCATATGCTTGGTATACAACTCGTGATAGCGCCCATTCGGAATCGCCATCAATTCCTCATGCGTCCCCTGCTCGACGATGTACCCCTTGTCCAGCAGGATGATTCGCGTCGCGTTCTTGATGGTGGACAGGCGATGCGCCACCACAAACGAGGTCCGCCCCGCCAGCACCTTCGCCATCGCCTTCTGAATCGCCAACTCAGAATCGGAATCCAGCGAACTGGTCGCCTCGTCCATAATCAGAATCGCCGGATTCGCGCAAATGGCGCGCGCTATGTTGATGCGTTGCTTCTGACCGACGGACAATTCCACGCCGAAGTCCCCCACCAGCGTCTCATATTTGTCCGGCAACGACATAATGAAGTCGTGGATTTCGGCGGTCTTTGCGGCATTTTCAATCTCCTCGTCGGTGGCGTCTGGCCGGCTGTAGCGGATGTTTTCGCGAATGGAGACGCCGAAAAGCAGGGATTCCTGGAGGACGATGCCGAACTGGCGGCGCAAGTCATGAAGGTTGAGTTTACGGATGTCCATATCGTCGATTTTAAGTTCGCCATCCGTGATGTCGTAGAATCGCATCAAGAGGTTCAGGACGGTGGACTTTCCGCAGCCCGTGGGGCCGATGAGGGCGGTTGTGTCGCCAGGCTTGCAATGGATGGTGATGTCACGCAAGACGGGCTTGCCTTCGACGTACTGGAACATCACATGCTCCAAATCCACCTTGCCGCGAATATGCTTGCACGGAATGGGATTCTCGGGATTGGCAACCTCGGGTTTCTGGTCAAAAATCTCAAAGAGACGGTCCGTCGCGATATTGACCTGTTCGAGTTGGCTGACCAGGTTCGAGAAGCGCACGGCAGGCCAGAGTAACTGCATTGCGTATGCGTTGAATGCGGAGACGGAGCCGTAACTCATCGAATCGGAAAGAACCATCGCGCATCCCAGAAAGAACAGCAGCGCGTTACCAGCGTTCTGAATGAGGGCAACGTTCATGGAAAAGCGATTGGCGGCCAGGTCCTGGTCGCGCTCGTAGGCCAG
The DNA here is from genome assembly GCA_017431255.1 of Victivallales bacterium. Taxonomy (GTDB): domain Bacteria; phylum Verrucomicrobiota; class Lentisphaeria; order Oligosphaerales; family Oligosphaeraceae; genus RGIG2581. The sequence continues at coordinate 8,120 of JAFRLI010000244.1, read as the reverse complement.
TGCCGTCATCGACTGCACTTGGAAGGTCTGGTTCTCACGCGCCTCCGCGCCGAAAGTCTTGACCGCCAGATTCGCGACGAGGCGGTTCTGGATGCCGCCAGACAGGCGGTCAAACGCCTGCCGATTCGCACGTCCCGCAATCACCATCGGGTGCAGCGTGAACTTGTAGTTGAGGATGAACAGCACGATCAGCAGAAGAACCACGATGGCGAGGCGCCAGTTCAGATAGAACGTCGCAACAATCGCGAAGGAGGAACTGATGAGGTCGGAGACGATGGTGATGGACTGTCCCGTCAGCATATTCTGGACTGTGCCGGAATCGCCCATCAGGCGGTAGACGATTTTGCCAGTGCTGTGCTTGCCGAAGAATCGCAGGGAAAGATGCAGGAGATGGTTATAGAGCGCGGCTCGAATGTCGAAGACGAACCGCTGTCCCAAGTAGGCGATGCCTGTCTGCTGGATGTAGGCGCAGGTGGCGGAGCAGATGGGAATGGCAGCCATCGCAAGACCGAGGCCGAACAGATGGTCGGTGTTGCCGTCCGTGAACACGTCGTCCACCAGCGTCTTGGTGATGAGCGGCGGCAACATCGCCAGCAACGCCAGCACCATCGTGAGCCCCATCAGCAGGAACAGACGCTTTTTGTATGGGGACATGAATACCAGGATTTTCCGGATATTCCCCACTGGTTTGGGATGTTCATCGCGGCTTGGCATGAGGCCGTGGACCTAAAAGTCGACGTTGAAAAGATAGAGCCAGAGGCAGGATTTCCCGTAGTAGAGGCGCGCTTCGGCGGTTGTTCCCGGCGGAACCGTCCGTTTTCCGGGGTCGAAGGAGCAGTATGCAACGCGGTAGGATTGGTTGTTTTCGTACTGGATGACACTGCGCAGGTATTCGATGGTCCCGTAGAAATAGATGCGCTGCAACCCTTTGAACGAGGTCAGGCGCGCACGGTAATTCTGGCCTTCCGCCACCTTCGTCGAATACCTTTCGTTCACGCGCAGTTTGAGAATCTGCTGATCGCCGCCGAAAATCTCGTAGATGACGTTCGTTGGCTGCAACAGTTCTCCGATGACAAACTCGTAGCGCACGACCGTCCCCGCGATGGGAGCGCGCACCTGCCGCGTGCGCAGCCGCGCCTCGGCTCGTCGCACGGCGTCCGCCAATGCGGAAAGTTCGTTCTCAATTGCGGAGATTTCCCGGTCGTACTTCTCGCGGTCGCGCCGCAACAGATCCTCGTAGATGGAAAAGTCCTTCTGGCGCAAGGCATTCAAGGAGACCCGCGCGAGTTCTTCCTTCAAACGGTCATCCTCCAGATTCGTTGGTGCCTTCAAGCCTTTTTCGACCAGTTCCTGCGTGAGTTTCAACTTCGTCTGCGCATTCTGCAACTGGAGTTCCGCAATGCGAATCTGGTCTGCATGGAGGCGTTTCTGTTCCTTGAGGTCGACCTGCCGTCGTTCCAAATCAATATTCATTTCGGCTTTGCGACGTTCGAGGTTGGCGGCAAGTTTGGAGTGCTGCGCCTTCGCTTCCGCAAGACTGGCCTCCTCCACCTCGGAATTGAGTTGCACCAGCAACTGCCCCGCCTGCACCTGCGCACCGGTCTTCACCAGAATCTTCGAAACGGTCCCCGTCACGGGAGGACGCACCTCTGCGTACTCCTCCGTCGTCACATATCCCTGCGCCACCGTATAACGCGGCACCTGAATGAAAATGCCAGCCGCAATGATACCGCCCAGCACCACAATCGTCCAGAACGTCATCCAAATGTGATGCCGTTTGGATTCCTTTACTGGTACTGGCGGCTTTTCGCCAACTGTCGTTCGGATGTCACCCATGGGAAAACCTCCCTATTTTTCGCGCTTGACGCTCAAGCGGTCCTTCGCCAAAACCCGCATTCCCTCGGCGTCGTCGCCGTAACGCTTGATGCACAGGTTGCAGTCATTGCAATCGCGCTCGTAGCAGTTGCGATGGACGCGCGCCGGATACATCTTGCGGAACGCCTCGTAGCAGTCGTCTGAACAGAAGCAGTGGCGTTCCTGGGAGGTGCCGAAGGCGACATGGACGAGGTGGAACCCGTCGCGGTTGAGGTCGCAGTCCTCATTGCACCAACTGCATTTGATGTGAATCTGGTCATCCGCCAACTTGTGCCGCTGTTCAATTTCGTCTTCCGTCCAGCAGTACTCCACCCAGGTGTAGCCGTTCTTGGGAATGCGCGCAAAAATGACGTCTCCCCGCACGACCAGGCAATCGCCTCCCTTGAGCAAATAGGCATGATTGCCTTCGACGCACTCCTGCGTCCCCGCCAGGTGCACCTTCACCTTGCCGACCTTCGGCGTGTCGTACTTGTTCCAGCCGCAGGATTCGCAGATGTTCGCCGTGAGATGCTGCGAAAGGTGCTCCCCGCAAACAGGACAACGTCCCAGATTCACCTTGTGAATCTTCTTGAGAGAATCCGCCGCCGCGTCCTGCACTTCGCGCTCCGCGTCTTTCTGCAAGCGCTGCTCGTGGGTGCCATCGTCCCCCAGGATGGAAATGTCCGATTCCAGATTTTCACGCTGTTCCTCGGGCAGAACAATCGGCTTCTTGGCACCCGTCAATTCCTCTTTTTCTTTTCCAAATCCAAAAATGCCCATGATTATTTCCTCTCGTTTTGCACAGGAGTTGCTTCTGCGGGAAGCCGATAGCCTGTGGCATGAAGATATTTTGCCTTAGCGCGGAGCAGGTCCGCGGTGGCGGTGGACTGTCGTTGCAAAATGGTGGTGAGGTTTTTCTGCGCGTCCGTGACATTGTTCGAGGAGTTCTCGCCCAGGCTGAACCGCTCCAGTTCCGCCGCCAGATGCTTCTTTGCGGCCTCGATTCCCTTTTCCACCAAATCCAGGCGATGCGACGCCGCGCGATGTTGCAGCAGAGCCGTCTCCAGTTCCTGGTGAATGTCCAACGCCTGTTTGCGCAAACTCTCGTTGAGTTCGCCGATGCGAATGCGGAACTGCGCTTCGCGAGCCTTGTCCCCGCGATAGTCAAACTTTCGCCGCCAGACGATCGCCACCTCGCCACCGACGCGGCGGTCTGTCGTCAACTCATGCATCTCCCACGGTTTGTGAGGGTCTTCGCCTTGCACCGTAACGCCAAAGTACAGGTTGATGTCATCATTCTGCGCCTCCAGCGAGGTCTCCAACTGCAACCGCACGCGCTCGATTTCATTCTTCGCGGTCAGATAGTTTCCACGCGCCTCCAGTGCCAGGTCCTCGGGAATGAGCGTCAATTCCCGCGCACCAGCCGCCGCGTTCAGAAGCGCGCTCTGGTCGCCCGCCAGTGCCATCGTGCGTGTGACGCCAATTGTATTCGCAAGATTGACGAGGCTCACCGCGAAGTTGTTGCGCGCCTTCTCCTCGTCATCCTTGCCGATTTGCAGTTCCAGTTGCGCATGGAAAATCTGATAACTTGGAATGGCCTGCAACTTGTCCAGCGCGAGTGCCTCGTCCAGCAGTCCCTGGAACCGCTTGGTCGCCCCCTGGCTGATGCGGTACGCCGAAAGTGCTTCATAGGCGGCGATGTATGCAATCTCCACGCTATGACGAACGTCCTGCGTAACGGCCAGCAGGTGGCTAATCGCCGCGTTGTACTCCGCCATCGCGATGGCGCGGTTCAGGTTGTAGTTGCGAAATCCGCGGTCCCGTAGCAAGGGAACCCGAACGCGCACTCCGTACATCGTCTGGTAGAGTTCGTCGTAGCCGGGCGGATCCGTCAACAGACGGCGTGCCCCGCCGAGGGCGACGTATGCGCCTGGTTCGATGGGGACTTGCAGACCCAACTGCGCGTCAATGGCCTTGTCGGTCAATTCCGTATACCCGCTCTGAATGGGGAGGTCACGCTGGTTATCAGCCTTGCCCAAAGCCGCGAAGAAGTCAATGTCGAAGAACTCGGTCAACTCCCTGTGCTTCTGCAACGCCTGCTCAACCTGCGCCCGCGCCACAAGCACCAGGGGGCTTGTCTCCTGGGCTTCTTTCACAAGGGTCTCCAACTCGCTGGCAGAACTAACCGCCGCGACGGCAAGAATGGTCATTGCGCACCGCGCAACTTTGCGAATAAAAAGGGCAAACATGGCTGTTCAAACAGGGGGGATCGTCCCATTTCCCATTTACACAGTTGCTGCTAAAATCTCACTCTTCTCAGAAGAAGCAATTGCAAAACTACCGCCTAACCGCCAAAACGGCGCAAGCGAAAGCGAAGAGCGGTGACCACGCTGAGCCGGAGCGAGGAAGCCATCGCGCCGCGCCGTGTAGACCGTTGGGATGTGAGTTTTGCAATTCCCTCTATATACTATAAACCCTTTCCGCAATTTCCCCAACCGCTTTCTCAAAAATCTTCCCCCTTTTTTCACTTTTTTTGGAATGCCTCACGGAAGGATTCGGAAAGGACGGAAAGGCAAGATGTCATTATGGAGATAATTGCAAAACTCTTTTGAAGTCCACAGAACACACAGACCTGTTTGTCCGCGCCACGCGCGACCAAACACTTGATATAAAACAAAATACAAAGTGCAAGCCGCCGCAAAGCGGCGGATTGCATTCTGTGTGTTCTGTGTGTTCTGTGGACTCAAAAATGAGTTTTGCAACTACCTCTATGGTTTGCCTTTGTGGGGAACAAAGAGGCGGTACAGGATGTCGGTAACGGGGGAGATGGCGCAGATGGCGGCGAGGGTGAAGACGGCGGGGCGGAGGCCGAAGTGCTGGTAGATGACGCCGCCCAGAATGTACCCGACGACCTGCCCGACACCAATGCATGCCTCGTGAATGGCGCTGGCAGTGGTCTTGTTGCGGCTGCCCGTGACGCCATGGAACAGGCTGGCCGTATAACTAGATGCAGCAGAAACACCTATGCAGATGAATGCAATCAAAAGAGCGTAATGGTTGCGAAGGAAGGCCAGGGAGAGCAACAACACTAGGTCGGCCAGATGGGAAAGGTGCATGAAGAGGTAATTGAACTGCCAGAACACGAAGAATCCCAGCAAAAGCATGGCTATGGACTGCACCAAAATGCGTGCAGTCAGGAACGCTCCGATTCCGGACGGAGTGAAGCCGAGTTCGCGCGTGGCAATGAGCGGATAGACGCCGCAGAGGAACCCAAGCAGCACGTAGGAGCTGGTCTCGCCTAGCCAGGAGGGAAGACGCAGCCACGTCGGATGGTAAGTGTGGGAACTCCCGGAAACACTGCTTGCACTGCGTGCCTTGCCTTGCAGATTCCAAACCAGAAAATAGACTGCGCCTGTGGCAAAGACTGCGTTTGCGATGTAGATAGTCCAGTCAGGATTGTGGTCGCAGAGGAGCCCCCCGACGTAGGGGCTGACGATGCTTCCGGAACTCCAGCAGGCATTGAAAATAGCGGTGGCCAACCCGAGCCGTTTGCCATCGAGTCCCTCCGCCAGCCATCCAATCATCGGCGGCCAGAAGAACGCGGTGGCGAGTCCGCAAACCAGATAGCCGGCGTCGCAAACCAGCATTTCGGGCGCAAGCAGAATGAGCAACGCCCCGCAAAGCAGTCCGAGGCTGCCAAACATCAGGCAACGCTTTGGAGGAATCGCCGCGATCAACCGTTGCAGCAACAGGCATCCCGCCAGGTACGAAAAACTGTAGCAAGAATTGGCGATGCCGATTTCGCTGGGAGAGGCATGATACCGCGTCTGGGCAAAGAACACCACCCCGAATGTCAGTAGGTTGAAGGAGAAATTGCCGAAAATTGAGGCAAGAAAAATGGTGAGGTTCTTACGGGAAAACATAGTTGCTACTGTCCCGCTGGAACAGAAAGGAATTGTTGCAGATACTTCAGATACTGTTCTCGGTAGGCATCTGCCTCACGGTGAAGAAGGTGTCCGGAACCGGGCACCAGATGGTACTCCGCTTTCGGGAAATGTGCGCGGTAGTACGGAATGTTGTACTTCCAATCGACCACATCGTCGCGGTCTCCCTCCAGCAGCAGAACGGGAAGATCGCAGGTGGCCTTGGAGGCTTTCATGCGCTTATACCACTGCTTGAGCGCCTTGACCCAGTGTGTGGGAATCCTTCCGCTCTGGAGCGGATCGTTCTTCATGGCATCCAGTTGAGAAGGATTAGAGGTGTGAGGGCGACGCGTGGCCTTGACTTCCTTCTTGGCCCAGCCCGCCAGGAACATTCCCACGTTCGTTGCACCCCAATGCGCACTGCGCAACAGCGGCGCGACCAGAATTGCGCCAGAGGTTTGCGCGCGCCGTGCCTCGTCATGCAGCAGGATGTCGGCAATGACACCCGCCCCCGTACTGTGTCCCATGAGGTAGAATGGCTGCTCGGGAGCAAGAGCACGTGCCGTGTCCATTGCAATGGTAACGGCGTTGACGTAGGATTGGAAGGAATCAATATCAGCAGATGCGCCGCTGGACAACCCCAGGCCAGGCAGGTCGCAGAAGGCAACGCGGAAGTTGGCTTGTAGCAATGTGGGAAGCGTCAGTGCCCAGGTGGTGGAGTTGTCGAGATAACCATGGACCAGCAGAATGGTCGCGCGCGGATTTGGAGGCGTGATGGTCCCGAAGGCAATCGTATAGGGGGAAACCTCCAACGTCCCAAGTACAACCTTGCCCCCCGTAGCCTGCAATCCATAGGCGTCGCAATACTCCTGAACGACCTCGGCGGCAACACCGCCTGCCTCAAATGGTTTCATCTGCGCACGAACGGCTTGACAGACCGACGCTTGTCTGCTATCTTTTACTGTGTCACCTTTCATTGGGGTACTGCCCAAGAACAAAACAAGCAAGGCGGCCAAGACGGTCGCCGACGCATCAGGAAAGAACGAAATGAAGTTGCTCAAAGCCACGGAAGACTCCTTGGTGGACGCCATTGCGGTACTGCGCGCAGGCGGTGTCGTCGCCTTGCCGACAGAAACGGTCTACGGTCTCGCCACCCTCTGGCGCGATTCCACTGCACGTGAAAAAATCTACTTTCTGAAACACCGTCCTGCCAACAAACAATTGCAGATGCTTGCAGCAAATCTCCCCGACGCCTTCGCCGCAGGTCTTCTGCCAGACACGCGCCTTGACGCCATCGCACAACGCTTCTGGCCAGGTCCCTTGACCGTCGTCAGCCACGCAAACGACGGCACTACCATCGGTCTGCGCATTCCCGCGCACCCATTCGTGCGGAACCTGCTCCACCGACTGGGAGAACCACTCGCCTGCACCAGCGCCAATCGATCGGGAGAGGCACCGGGACTGGACGCACAAAGCGCCGTCGCGCACTTGAACGGCGAACCAGATCTCGTGTTGGACGGCGGTCCTGTTCCGCCTGGCGGCGGTCAACCATCCACGGTCGCCTCTCTGCTCGGGGAACGGGTAGCCATCCTGCGGGAAGGCCCCGTCACCCTCGCAGCTTTGGAAGACGCAATCGAATCGAGGTAATTGCAAAACTTTCATCGCAACCGCCTTCACGGCGCGGCGCTTTGGCGGTTGAGCGGTAGTTTTGCAATTACCTCGCCCCGGCTATTTCTGAGCCAGGTCCGTCCCGTTGAGCAGCGTGCACCCAAACTGGCGCAGACGTTCCCGCGCCACCTTGGGCTCGCTAAATCGCAGGATGAGGACGGGATTCCCGTTGCACGGCTCAGACAGATTATACATGTATTCGACATTGATCGAGGTGTCGTTCAGCGCGGCCAGCACTTTCGCCAGCGCACCGGGCTTCTGCTCGACCGCCACTGCCGTGACATCGTTCAAGTGCAGCACAACACCCTTTTCCCGCAACGCAGCCTCCGCCGTTTCCGTGTCGTTCACAATCATTCGCAGAATGCCGAAGTCCGCCGTGTCCGCCAGCGAAAGCCCGCAAATGTCAATGTTTTTTTCCTCCAGAATCTTGGCGATCGCCTCCAGGCGTCCGCTGCGGTTCTCCAAAAAAATCGAAAGTTGTTTGATGGGCATACTTGTACTCCTTTGAATCGGGTTGAAACGCTAACAAAAAAATACCTGAAACCTAATATAACAGCCTCTTTTTGTTTTGCACTCTCCCTTTGCTAAAAATCTAGGTAATAATTCACCACCATAATCCCTCCCCAGTGGATATTGAAGTGCCATGAAACGAGGCGAGGTGGAACGAGGCGGGGC
>JAFRLI010000243.1 GCA_017431255.1 Victivallales bacterium | reverse complement strand
GGTCGCGGTCAATGGATATGCTGCCCGTGTAGTTCAACTCGCACTGCGTGAGAACGGCACGGTGCAGCTTTGCCTTGAGCATTTCAATGAGCATTGCAAACTAGTTCTTGGGTTTCTTGGCGGCGGCGCGGATGCGGAGGCGCAGGGCATTGAGTTTGATGAAGCCCGTGGCGTCGCTCTGGTCGTAGACATCGTCGCGTTCGAAGGTGACGACCTCGGGATCGTAGAGGGTATACGGGGACTTGCGTCCAACGATGAAGGCGTTGCCCTTGTAGAGTTTGAGGCGGACATCGCCCGTGCAGTTCTTCTGGGATTCGGTGATGGCGGCCTGCAGGAACTCGCGTTCGGGAGCGAACCAGAAGCCGTTGTAGACCAGGTCGGAGTACTTCGGGGTGAGTTGGTCGCGGATGGACATGACTTCGCGGTCCATGCAGATGGATTCAATGGCGCGGTGTGCGTGGAAGAGAATGGTTCCGCCGGGGGTCTCATAGACGCCGCGGTCCTTCATGCCCGTGTAGCGAGTTTCGACGATGTCAATGCGGCCGATGCCGTGTTTGCCACCGAGTTCGTTGAGTTTGCGCATGAGGTTGGCAGGGGAGAGTTTCTTGCCGTTGACGGCGGTGGGAATGCCCTTCTCGAAGTGGATGGTGATGTATTCGGGGGTGTTGGGAGCCTTCTCCACAGGAGTGGTGAGGACGTGGCACTCCTCGGGTGCTTCCTGCCAGGGATCTTCCAGCGGACCGCCTTCGAAAGAGATGTGCAACAGATTGCGGTCTTCCGAGTAAATCTTCTTCTTGGAGACGGAAATCGGAATCTTGTTCTTCTTGGCATAGTTGATGAGGTCCGTGCGGGACTTGAAAGTCCAGTCCTTGCTGCGCCAGGGAGCGATGACCTTGATGTTCGGATTCAGGGAGTACGCGGAAAGTTCGAAGCGAATCTGGTCGTTTCCTTTGCCGGTCGCCCCGTGGCAGATGTAGTCCGCCTTCTCTTTCTTCGCGATTTCCACGAGGTGCTTCGCGATGACTGGACGCGCAATCGACGTCCCCAGCAGGTACATGTTCTCGTAGATGGCGTTCGCCTGGAACATCGGGAAGATGAAGTCACGCGCAAACTCTTCCGTCAAATCCTCAATGTAGGACTTGACCGCGCCCGTCGCATAAGCCTTCTCGTGAAGTCCAGCCGTCTCTTCGCCCTGCCCGACATCGGCGCAGTACGTGATGACTTCTGCCTTGTACTGATCCTGAAGCCACTTCAAGATGCAGGATGTGTCCAGACCACCAGAATAGGCAAGCACGACTCTCATGAATGTTTCTCCTTTGCTCGGATTGAGTACGATTGCGGTGACGATGTCTTCGCCACTACAAGAATAATGAGGAAATTGCAAAACGACTGCCCAAAACGCCAATACGCCGCAAGCGGAGAAGCCGCCGCGCCGTGCCGTGAAGGCGGTTGGGATGAGCATTTTGCAAATGTTTCTATATAATATAATGCGTACCCCCCAAAAATGCCTACTGCTCCCTCGCGTTTTTTGCACTTCTTTGCAAGATTTCTCGGAAGAGGTAATTGCAAAACTACCGCCAAACCGCCCAAACGCCGCAAGCGAGGGCAAAGGCGGTTGGGATAAAAGTTTTGCAATTTCCTCTGAAATCTCCAGAATCTGCTATTCGTTTCGGATCTGGATGCGGAGGAGTTTTCCGAGGTTGAGAACATGCGTGGAGGAAGGGCGTACGTCTGCTGGCGCGTCTGCATGAGCGGGGATGGCAAGGATGGTCCCGAGTGCAAGCAGGGTCATAATGGTGTAACTGCCACCATAACTCAGCAGGGGCAGCGGCAGACCGATGACAGGGAGCAGGCGCACCGTCATGCCGATGTTGACAGCGACGTGCGTGAACAGTAACGTCGCCATGCCGACACAGGTCAATTCCCCCATGCGTGTAGGCGCGACGGAACCCCAGAAGAGCGCCAGCAGAAGCAGCACCCCATAGAGGCAGAGAATGGGAAGCGTCCCGAACAGGAAGCCCATTTCCTCGGCAATGACGGAGAAGATGAAGTCCGTTGGCGCGACCGTTCGCGGCAGAAAACCAAGGCTCTTCATGTTTCCCTGGAGGTATCCCTTTCCGCTGGGACCGCCGCTGGCGATCGCGATGACGGACTGCCGCTCGTTCCAGTCGCCACGCGGATCCAGGTAGTTCCGAATGCGCCGAACATGGTAGGGACGCAGGAACGTGGAAGATTCCGTGCTGTTTTGGAGATAGTGCTCGACAAGGTTGCGTCCGTGTGGAGAACGCAACCAAGTGAGGGTCGCGGTGAATAGCAGAACCAACGCCGTACCAACCGCCAGCAGCCAGTGAAAGACACGCTGCGGCGCATAACGCACCAATACCAGCATGGCGACGGGCGGCAGCAGCGAAAGCGCATTCCCGTAGGACGGCTCAATGACAATGAGCAACAGCGGCAACGCCGCGAGAAATCCCGTCCATGCCAACGTCCGCCATCGGTTCCCGTCCATCGAAAGCACTTTCGCAACCAGCAGAAGCGTGAAGTACTTTGCGAACTCGGCGGGTTGCAGCAGAAGCCCCCCAAAGTCCAGCCAACGACGCGCGCCACCAATGGACTTTCCAAAGATTAAAACCAGAATCAACGCGATCAGACTGCCTACATAGCCCCACGCCACAAACTGACCCCAGAAATAGTTGTCGGGAGTGCTTCGGTATGCAAACCAGGCGCAGAGGACACCAACAGCCAGCCAAATGCACTGCTTCTGCCAGTTTTCGCGGACGGGGTAGTCGTCGCCAATGTAGCCTGTGCTGTAGATGAAGAAGAGGCCGTAGACCGCCAGAATGGCGATAGCGGAAAGGAACAGGAGACGGCTCCAGAGAAACTGTGTATTTTCGGAGGTGCTCATATCTGCTCCATGACGCTTGCCGCTTCGGACGCCGTGGAGACCGCGATGGCTCCAGGGTGCTGATGGCGGAACCAGGTGTACTGCCGACGCGCATACTGGATGGTGCGGTTGGAGAGCAGTTCGGCAAGTTCGTCCTGGTTGTGCGCGCGAGAGTGCCCCTGGAGGAAGTCAGCGATATCGCGGTATCCGAGTGCCTGACGCGCGGTCGGGGTTTCGAGAAGCCCCTCTTGAATGACACGTTCCGCTTCTGTAATCCAGCCATTATGAAGCATTTGCATTGTTCGAAAACGAATGCGTTCCTTCAGGGAATCGAACTCAGGCAAGAGGCAGATTTGGCGGAAACGAGAATCTGGGGTGGTTTGTTTGGGATGGAGTTCCCAGGGCGGTTTCCCGGTCAATTCCAAAATTTCGCATGCGCGCAGGAGACGTCTGGGATTGACGAGGGTGTCTGGAGGAATGGAATCGGGGTCGCGTGTGAAAGTAAGCAGGCGTTGCGCGAGCACCTGCTGCCCGCCGGGCTGCTGGAACTCCCGTTGCAGACGCTGCGCAATCTCTGGATTGGCTGGAAGAAGCGTGTGACCATAAACCAGCGCACGCGCGTAAAGTCCTGTGCCGCCGACGATGAGCGCACGGCCTCTCCGATGTTCAATATCCGCCAAAACGGGACGAATGGCCTCCAGGAAAAGATTGACGTCGTAGGGCTGATGGATGTCCAGGAATGCAATGAGGTGATGCGGGACCGAGGTCTGTTCCTGTGGCGTGGGCTGTGCGGTCCCGATTTCGAGGCCACGATAGACCTGCATGGAATCGCAATTCACAATTTCCAGGTGGTGTTCCTGAGCAAATCGGAGGGCGCAAGAGGTCTTTCCGCTGGCCGTCGGCCCCAGAAGAACCAGATGGGGAGAAGTCGCATTCATTTCCCCTGCCCTGACTGCTCTTTCGCCGGTTGCTTCTCAAAAAAAGTGAGGAGAATCACAAAAATAACGGCAACCGTAATGGCGGAATCCGCAATGTTGAATGCAGGGAAATAGTGCGATCCCCAGTGAAAACTCAGAAAGTCTACGACGTACCCTCGAAAGATACGGTCCACCATGTTCCCCGCTATCCCGCCCAGCAGCAAGGAAAACGCCAAATCCATCCAGCGGCTCCCTTTGCAAATGACAGGAAACCAATAGAGAATAGCAAGAAACGCCACGAGGGAAATCAACGCCAGCACCCATGTGTGCTGCGAAAACATCCCCCACGCCGCTCCCGTGTTCCGTACATGAACCCACTCGAAAAAGCCTGGAATGACATCATGCACCCAACCCCATTCCGTCCGACGCAAAATCCATTCCTTCGAAACCCAATCCAGCAAAAATACCACTGCCATGACCAACAACGGCCAGGGGTTCGCACGAAAATAAGGGAACGCCTTGCAGGAAGAAGCCTGCTTGGCGTCCTTGGGATGAGAATCCGTTTCTTTCATTGTCGCCAAAATACTTGTCCCTGTGGAGAAAGGAAAACAGAAACGTTACCTTTTCCCCCCACAGGGACATCACGAAACACTAGAGGGAATTGCAAAACGACCGCCCAGCCGCCAAAACGCCGCAAGCAAGGGCGAAAAGCCAAGACTTGGTGCGGTGACCGCATCAAGTTTGAGCGATGAAGCCATCGCGCCGTGAAAGCGGTTGGGATGAGAGTTTTGCAATTTCCTCACTAAATATGGTCGGGGTTGTGGTCGCCACGTGCCTCGCGCTTCTCTTTGCATTCTATGCAATAGCGGGCGTGAGGTTTGGCACGAAGACGGGCCATTCCAATCAGTTGGCCGCAGTCCTGGCAAATCCCGTAATGCCCAGTATTCAACTTCGACAGGGCTTCCTTCAACATCTTGATCTGCCCGGCATCCCGCTGCATCATCCGAAGACGCGTCTCACGGCGATTGTTGTCCGTCCCAACATCCGCAGGCTCTTCCCCGGGATTCCGCTGGAACTCCAAATCATCCTTCGACTTCTCCAGACGGGTCTCCAAACGCTGCAATTCCGCCTGCAACATCTCCCGCATCTCTTGGATTTCCCCATCCGTATAGGCCGTCTGGACCGTCGCTTGACGCGACTGACGCGGCTTCGGGTCCACCCTCATCACAAATGCCGCCTGAGGTTTCCCTGACCTCGACACATATGGCGGCGGAACAACGCGCTTCACTGGCTTCGTCACCACCTTCACCGCCTTGCCACCTTTCTTCGCAGGCTTTTTCTCTACGGGCGTCTCTTCTTTCTGCACAGGCTTCGCGGGAGCAGGCTTCGCGGGAGCAGTCTTCGGCGCAGGCTTCGCGGGCTTTGCAGGAGCGGGCTTTGCAGGAGCGGGCTTTGCAGGAGCGGGCTTCGCGGGAGCAGTCTTCGGCGCAGGCTTCGCGGGTTTCGCAGGAGCGGACTTTGCAGGAGCGGGCTTTGCAGGAGCGGGCTTTGCGGGAGCAGTCTTCGGCGAGGGCTTCGCGGCGGCCTTCGGCGTGGGCTTTGCAGGCTTCGCAATGGCCTTCGGAGCGGACTTTGCGGCGGCTTTCGGCGCAGGCTTTGCAGGCTTTGCAATGGCCTTCGACGCGGGCTTTGAAGGTTTCACTGTAGC
>JAFRLI010000242.1 GCA_017431255.1 Victivallales bacterium | reverse complement strand
TGTGGGATGCAGTGTGTTTCATTGTGGTCTCCTTTGTTTAATTTACTCTACGTGAAATTGGAAGGAATCTAACCAGGTGTCATATTCTTCGTGGGCTGCAAAATGGCTGACTTTGATGCGGACGGACAAGTTGTCCGCGCGGAACTTCTCGGGTATCTCCACAATGAGTTCCTCCGGAGTCCATTTCTCCTGCTTCTCCAGGCGGAACTTCGCGGGAAGATTCAGCGTAGTGTTCTTGCCGTCCGTTTTGGTTGTGAAGACGAGTTGCACGGCGGCCTGGTTCTTCTGACCGCAACGGTACTGGAAGGTGATGCGCAGGCGGGAGCAGGCGGGCAATTTGAAAGGCGTGCTCCAGAGTTCCAGAAACCCGCCGCGCCCCGCAGCCGTGTGGAGCCAGGCGCAATACGCGCCCTCCGCAGGCTGGATTGCGCTTCGCTCGATGGAACCGTTGACCTCTTTCAGAAGCAGGGTTTTCCAGGTGTTTTCCAGAGGTTGCTCAAAGTCGCCGTTGGGCACGGGAATCTCTGCTGCCCACACGGCGACACAGAACAGCAGAGAACAGACGCAGATTCGGAGGAAAAATGACAGCGGTTTCATCGAAATCTCCTAGTTTAACGGTACATATTGGTGGCTGGTTCGTGGTCGGTGTGGTCCAGGAAATCCACGCGGTTTTCGCGGAGGCCCTGCAATTCGAGAATGACGAGCTCGTTCGTGCCCTTGTGGAACAGGGGCGCGGGCGCATAGAGGGAGAACTGCGGTCCCGTGGAACGGTATTTCCCCAGGTTGAAGCCGTTGAGAAATACTTGCCCGTGGGTACCGAAGGGGATGCGGATGGAGGTGTCGGCTGGTTCGTCCACCGTGAAGGTGGCGCGGTGGAAGCGCGGCGCGGTCGGGGAGTTCTCGAATGCGCAAAACGGGAGGCGGGAGAGGTCCTTGAGGGGAAGCGGGAACACTTGCCAATGGTAGAGGCGGCGCTGGTTGAGGATGGCGCCGCAGATTCCCTTGCTCCAGTTGTCAACGCAGCCCATCCCCTTGTTGATGCGTCCCTGATTCTCCACGAGGATGTCCAGTCGTCCTGGAGGAATGATGATGGGAGCGGGAGAGTTGGCGGTGATGGTGCCGTAGTAGCGTCCGTCCACGAAAATCCAGGCTTGGTCGGCGAGGTGGCAGAGGGAGAGTTCGGCGGTCTCGTCGCGGAAATGCGCGTCGGTGCGGTAGAGGATGAAGCCGTAGTTCTGTCCGTACTGCTCCATCGGCTGCGGGACGATATCCTCGATGGGGGCGGTAAGCGCGGGGAGATTGGCGAAAAGTGGGGCGGATTCCGAAAACTCCACGGGAGGAAGAGACTTCAGCTGCGTGCGTGCGGGAGGCGCGGTGAATGCGTCGGGACAGTGCTGGCGGATGACGCGCTGGATGGCAAAGTACTTTGGAGTGGGGTTCCCAGTTTCATTGAGCGGCGCATCCACGTCGTATGAGGTCAGGTAGGGCAAATACCGTCCTTCCTTGCGTGCGGCGCCTGGCATGAACCCGAAGGAGGTCCCGCCATGGAACATATACAAATTGAAAGAGGCGTTCTCGCGCAGGAGTTCCTCCACGTCACGTGCGACGTCCTGCGCGCTGTGCTCTTTCCACGGGGAGCTCCAGAAGCGCGCGACGCCGCTCCACAGCTCCATCACGAACTTGGGGGAGACGGGACGGAATCTCGGAGCGTTGGCCAGATGCCGTGCGGGATGGCTGGGGCAGTTGACGGTGACAAGGGTCTCGGCCAAGGAACCCGCCTCCAGAATGTTCGGGGTTCCCCAGTCCGAGATGAACAGCGGAACGTCTATGCCCGCCTCCCTGTGCAGGTTGTAGAGGTGCCGCAGGTACTCCTGGTCGTTGCCAACACCGCCGTACTCGTTGTCGACTTGCATCATCACGACGGGCCCGCCGTGCGTCCACTGCAGTTCCTTCAGAATCGGAAGCAGTTGCGCGAAATATCGGTCGACCGCATCCAAAAATGGTTTGCTGCAGCATCGGATGTGCATTCCCTGCTTGCGGAGAAGCCACGCGGGCAGTCCCCCGAAGTCCCATTCCGAGCAGATGAACGGGCCTGGCCGCAGTATGACCATCAGACCCAGCGACGCGGCCAGCTCCACGTAGCGACGGATGTCCAGCCATCCGTCAAAGCGAAACTGCCCTTCCTCTTCCTCGTGAAGATTCCAGGGAAGGTAGGTCTCCACCGTGTTGAGGCCGCACTGCTTGAGCTTGAGCAGGCGATCCTCCCATAGCGCGGGATGCACGCGAAAATAGTGAATGGAACCCGAACGGAACTGCGTGGCCTTGCCGTCCACGCAAATCTCCTGACCGACGATGCTGACTTGTCTGTTCATTTGCTTGTCCTCTGCCGCTTTTTTGTGGTTTGCGTTTTCTAATATATTTGGCGAGAAACAGTTATGCAATAAACAGAATGTAGAAAGTTATGATTGTTTTGTCGCGCTATTTCATTTTTTTGTAATTCTCAATAGGGTTTCCTAAGAATTCCAGAAATGGAATTTGCAACTAGTTCTGGAATTTTTGGCAAAACAGGCTATAGTAAATGGGCAGCCTTGATGATTTGTTGTAGAAAATAAGGAATCTGTCGCATGAGTCATTACGAATTGTATTCGAGTCCGAGTTACCAGGAGCACGTCAATGTTCCGAAATTGCCGGTGTATCTTCGTAGCGTGGGGCACAAAATATTGGACGATGGCGTGCAGGAGAATGTCCCCGAACTGCGCAGTCCTTTCTACGAGATGATCTGGTGCATGCGGGGGAGCGGCGAGGCATTGCTGTACCAGGAGAAGTTCCTGCTCTCCGCAAACGACATCTTCTTCTACCATCCAAACGAGCGGCATATTCTTCATTCGCTCTCGCAGGGATGGGACATCTACTGGTTCGCATTTGACGGACCAGTGGCCGCCTCCTTCTTCGATGGATTCGGCTATCCCCGAAAAATGCACACGTCCGAGCCGTTTCCCGTCGCGCTGTTCGAGGAAATCCGCAACGAGATCGCGGACATTGCGCCCGCCGTGTTTCGGAAGATGCTGGCGAGGCTGTGCGAGATCCTGGCGCTGGCGGGCGGGGTCGACCGCTCGGAGAACTCGCTCATCTCCAATGCGCTACATATCATTCGGGACAATTTCGCGGATCCGGGGCTCAATGTCAACACGCTGGCGGAGCAGTTGCAGGTGCATCGCTCTACGCTCGTGTCCCTCTTTCGGACGCAATACGGTCACCGTCCCAGCAGGGTCATCCATATGGAGCGGATGTTCCAGGCAAAAACTCTGCTCGCAAACACGACGCTTCCCGTTCGGGAGGTCGCCGCAAAGTGCGGCATCCCAGAGACGAGTTCCTTCTGCCGCGTCTTCCTGAAGGCAACCGGCACTACCCCCGCCAAGTACCGCGAGACCTTCGCCAACGGCGAGGAGCACACCTGACGCAAACAAGGGACGCGGGACAAAAAACAGCAAAGGACCCAAAGGACCAAAAGGAAGAACGCTAGCACTAGCTAGTACCAAATCCTTTTGGTCCTTTTGGTCCTTTTGGTCCTTTTGGTCCTTTTGGTCCTTTTGGTCCTTTTGGTCCTTTTGGTCCTTTTTATTTCTGGAGGATGAAGCCTTCTTGTTGGGCGAGTTCCTCGATGGTCTGGGCGCCGTTGAGCTTGACAATCTGGACGTGCCCATCGAGGAAGGCGATGCAAATGGAATCGTTGTGTGCGCCGATGTCGTCGTAGAACGCGATGACGCGGCTGGGATTCTGGAAATCGTGGAGTTTTTGTCCATTCAGGCAGTAGTGGTACACGTTCTTGGTCTTGGGGCAGGTGATGATGGTGGCGAAGGCGTCACCGAGGTATTCCTTGAGGACGGTCTGCCAGTTGTCGGCGGTCGGGAGCGTGTCACTGTTGTCCATAGTATACATGTGGAATGCCAGAGCGAGCTGTTTGAGGTTGTTGACGCAAGTGATGTCGACGGCCATCTTCTGGGAACGCGGTGTACTTTTCTTGCCGGCGATTTGCTGCAACCAGTTCACTCCGTAATACTTGGTGAAGAACAACTTCATCGCGTTGATGGCATCGTAAGGAAGGGGGCATGGCTGGCCAATGGACGCATGAAGATATCCTCCCACGAAACGGATTCCACAATGTTCTTGGAACTGACGGGAACCAACGGGCGCGCGCAGGTTGAGGTACCTCTGGACGGTTCAGAAACCGTCTGTGACGTCGAGGTGCTCGCGCACAGGCATTCCCGCCGCGTGCCCCCGGGAAAACCCGCCGTGTCCGAACTCGCCGTGCTCGGAATGAGCCTGGACGGAATCCCCGGCAAGGTCAAAACCCTCCCCCTTTTGATGCCCTTCTGGGAATAGAGACATCCACGTTGCAGGGAGCCTTCTTCCTGGCGGAAAGTGCCTGGTTTTTCTAGATTTCCCGTCAGAAAATCATACCGATTTTCGTGACAGCCATTTGCAAATAGTTTCTAGGAAGGTACATTAGAATTGTTTTCTTGGAGTCCAGTTCATGCTTGCGGTACGCAGAAAGGAAGTCTTGAAAAGACAGGTGTTCAGGCACTTTCTATGAAGTTTTCAGGAGGGATGACCATATGAAGCATTTTGTACATAAACTTTCCCCTAGATTGTTTTGGGATGTCAATCCAAATGAGATTGACGAAAAAGCGCATTGCCGATTTATTATCCAGCGTGTTTTGGAGCGAGGTAGTTTGGATGATATAAGAGCGACCATTTCACACTACACGTTGCCATTCTTCATATCGCAAGCCCAGCAAATCAGATCCCTTGATCCTGTAACACTTGCGTTTGCCGCTTGCCTCGGTAATGTCAAGGAGGATACTTTTAGATGTTATTCTTCAAAACGATAGAGCCGCAGGTGCTTTGGCTTTTGAAGAGGATTCAGGCTCTTCCTGAACTTGCCGATACACGTCTTGTTGGGGGGACTGCTTTGGCATTGCAACTAGGGCATCGCGTCAGTGTGGACCTTGATGTTTTTGGAAAGTGGGATTATTCCAAGGACTTGACTCCGCTTTTGTCAACTGTAGGTCAAGTTGAAAAAGAGAGTGGTACCCCTGATGGACGAATGGCGTTTTTTTTCATTGATGGTGTGAAAGTCGATTTTGTCTCGTATGAAATGTATCAGTGGCTAGAGCCGCCAGTTGTGGAAGAAGGGGTTTGCCTTGCTGGCTTCAGAGACATTGCATCGATGAAAATCAATGCGATAGTGAACAGAGGTTCTCGTAAGGACTTTATTGACCTTGCCAGACTGCTGGATGATTATTCGCTGGAAGATATGTTTGAATGGTATCTGCAAAAATATCCAGAGGCAAATCCGGCTTTGGCATTGCGAAGTCTCTCCTATTTTGTAGATGCGGAGACAATGCCGATGCCACGCATGATGATTCCGCTTGACTGGAGCAGTGTGAAAGAAAAAGTTCAAGCTGCCGTGCGGGATTTCATTTATGGAGCGAAATGATTCCAGAACTATTGAAGAGCAAAAATGAAATATGAGGTAATTGCAAAACTTTCATTCCAACCGCTTTCAAGGCGCGTTGGCTTCCCCGCTCAAACTCAGCGTGGTCACCACGCTTCGCTTTCGCTCCTTGCCCTCGCTTGTGGCGTCTTGGCGGTTGGGCAGTAGTTTTGCAATTACCTCTAATAACAAAAATATATGAGAATTGATTTGGAACTCCTGAAAAAACGGTGCGTCTTTTCGCAATTGTAGCAGAATCAAAACAAAAGACAGGGGACTGGCGCCCCCCGTTCCCCCTTGTTTACTGTCACGGATTGGAATAGAGAGCATTCTCAAGTTGGACGCTGGACAACTATAGCAGGAAGATGCCGGCTTTTTTGCAGTCGGCGAGCATTTTGGGGGGCCAGAGGGATGCCTGGACTTCGCCGATGTGGGCTTTTTCGAGGAAGAGCATGCAGAGGCGGGATTGTCCGATGCCGCCGCCGATGGACTGGGGATATTCGCCGTTGAGGAGCGCTTTGTGGAAGGGGAGTTTCAGGCGGTCTTCCGCCTTCCTGATCTTCAACTGCTTGCGGAGGACCTGCGGGGAGACGCGGATGCCCATGGAGGAGAGCTCGAAGGAGCGCTTGAGGACAGGGTTCCAGACGACGATGTCGCCGTTGAGACCGTGGTGGCCGTTGCCGGTGGGAGTCGTCCAGTCGTCATAGTCGGGGGAGCGTCCGTCGTGGGGCTGTTTGGAGAGCGGGAGGGCACCGCCGATGCCGATGAGGAAGATGGCACCGTATTTCTTCGCCATCTTGTCCTCGCGTTCCTTGGGCGTGAGTTTCGGGAACTCTGCCTCCAGGTCCTCCGCGTGCAGGAAGGTGATCTTCTCGGGAAGGAAGGTTTGCAGACAGGGATACTCGTTGTGGACATAGTGTTCGGTGCGGCGGATGGCGTAGTAGATGCGCTCCACGGTGGCACGGAGGTAGTCCAGGTTGCGGTCGGCGTCCGTGATGGATTTCTCCCAGTCCCACTGGTCGACATAGAGGGAGTGGAGATTGTCGAGGTCCTCGTCGGCACGGATGGCGTTCATGTCGGTGTAGATACCTGCGCCCGGCTGGATTCGGAGATGTGCGAGTTCCATACGCTTCCATTTTGCGAGGGATTGCACGACCTGCGCCTGCGCGTCGCCCAGGGCCTTGACGGGGAAACTGACGGGACGCTCGACACCGTTGAGATTGTCGTTGATGCCGGAATCCGCCATCACGAACAGCGGTGCGCTGGCGCGGTGCAGGTTGAGTTCAAAAGCCAGGTTCGCCTGGAAATCCGCCTTGATCTTGCGGATGGCCAGTTCGGTCTCCATTTCGTCCAGAATCGGCTTGTACCCTTTCGGAATAATCAGCATGGAGGAAACTCTCCTAATGAAAAAGGTTTACTGGGTGCAACATCTGCTTTTAATATAATATCCTCGTCCCAGGTTTCCAGCGAAGAATGGGTAAGATTTTCCAGTGAGGTAGTTGCAAAACTCATTTTTGAGTCCACAGAATACACAGAAGGCAATCCGCCGCTTTGCGGCTGCTTGCACTTTGTATTTTGTTTTATATCAAGTGCTTGGCCGCGCGTAGCGCGGACAAACAGGTCTGTGTGTTCTGTGTGTTCTGTGGACTTCAAGAGAGTTTTGCAATTATCTCTAGTCTAGTTTTTCCTGGCGTGGTTTCCAGTTGCTTCCCCATAGTTTTTGGGGGAAATCTGGGCTGTGCGGAATGTCGATGGCGAGCACCGACACCACGCAATGCGTGCGCAGGACGACCAAAATGCCGAAGGCGGACGCCATCGCGACTTTTTCTTGCTACCTCATTGGTATTTTCCGCAGGAGGGGTTACATTGAGATAGGCATGAAGAAACTGCCAAAGGAAAATAAGAATGATGCACATAGCTGAGCGAGTGGATTGCGTGCTGCCGTCGCCGCCGCGGGCGATTTTTGACAAGGCGTGCAAGCTGACGGATGTCGTGGATTTGACGCTAGGGGACCCGGATTTGCCGCCGCCGTTGAATGTCCGGGAGGCGGCGTGTCGCGCCATCATGGCGGGCAAGACGCGGTATTCGGCGAATGCGGGGCTGCCTGCGTTGCGCCGCGCCATTGCCATGGACTATCGGAGGACGACGGGGCGGGAAGTGGACCCCGACAGCCAGGTCATCGTGACGGTCGGCGCCATGGAAGCCTCCTTTCTGGCGTTGTACTCGACGGTGGAACCTGGGGACGAGGTGGTCATCCACGCGCCGTACTGGATCAACTACTCCCAGGTGGTGCGCTCGCTGGGGGCGACGCCTGTGTTTGTGAACACGCGTCCTGAACAGAACTTCGAATTGCAGGCCGCCGATGTGGAGGCGGCACTTTCCCCGAAAACGCGGCTGGTCGTGCTCAATTCCCCGAATAACCCTTCGGGTGCCATCATTCCACGCCAGACCTTGGAGCGGATTGCGGATTTGTCCCGCGAACGCGGATTCGCGGTCCTGAGCGATGAAATCTACGATTCTCTGGTCTATGACGGTCAGAAGAGCGATTCCATCGCGGTGCTGCCAGGCATGGGAGAGCGCACGATTGTGGTCAATGGTCTGTCGAAGCGCTTTGCGATGACGGGGTGGCGTCTGGGCTGGGCTATCGCGCCTGCGGAATTGGTGTCCCAGATGACGAAGATGCAGGAGAACATCGTCGCCTGCGCACCGTTGCCGGCGCAACACGCGGCCATCGAGGCGTTGGAAGGCGATACGGACAATTCCTACATCCGCGACGAGTTCCAGCATCGGCGCGATGTCATCTACCAGGGAATCCACGCCATCCCGAAACTCTCCTGTCTCAAGACGCCCGCAACCTTCTATACGCTCGTGGATATCCGCAAGACTGGCTTGAAGGACTACGATTTCGTGATGCGCCTCCTGGAGGAGAAGCGGGTGGCGATGGTCCATGGCTCCGCCTATGGCGGTCCCGACTACGACGGCTTCGTCCGGCTTGCCTTCACGATGAAGGAGGAACGCCTCATGCTCGCTTTGGAACGTATCGCAGACTTTGTGCAGTCGCTCTAGGGAAGGAGAGTCTCTGGATTCTGATATCCAAATTGGGAACGGAGAGAAGACCTATGAAAAAATATGCAATGAACATCAAGGAGGTTGAGTTTTCCGACCTTTATATTATGGAAAACTATGTGGATTTTCAGAAAGGACTGGATGATCAGACGGAGGGAACGGACGGGCTTGGCGCCGTTTATGTTCTGCCCTTCCCAGACGGAAGGTTCTTCTTCTCGAATGGAAATCCCAGACTTGACTTGGATTTGGTCCTGCTGGACGACTGTGGCGAAATCTTGCAGATTGAAACCATGAAACGCGCCCCGGTGAACTCCAAAGGGGAGGCGGATGACGCCATGCAGCCCCGGTTCGGGCAGGGGCTACCCGTCAAACTCGGCTTTGAGTTTGTCTCTGGGACGGCTGCGAAACTTGGTTTGCAAGTGGGACAGAGTTTTCCTGGCGACTGGAAGCCGCTGCTGTCCTTCTGTTGTGCTGTTCAGATTCCGTATCCTCTTTGCGATCTTAAGGTTTGGAACGATACGTCCTGGTTCGAGTTTGCCCATGAACGCCTGCGGCGTTGCCTGGAGACGGCGGACGACATTGACGCGCTGGACCGTATCTTCTGCGGGGTCGTTCTGAACGTGAAAGCCCTGGAAGCGCGTGGCTGGGTTCGGTTTCGTACAGAAGTGCGGGGACTGAACTGCTGGATGAAACGAATCGATGTGCACCAGCGAATGCTTGCGTTCCAATGCTGCTTGGCTTCAGATGGGACCCTGTTGCAGTTGGTGGTCCATAGTTGGTCGGAAAAGGAGGGCTTTGGAGAGAAGCCCATAGCCGTGCTGCACGAGGAGACGTTCAACACGATTCATGACGACCTGAAGTCGGCGCAGAACGCGTGTCCCCCAGGTACGCTGGAAGAGGAGTTGCGGTCTGTGGTCTTGAGTGCCAGGCAACGGAAACAAAACAGCGAAACGCCCACATGGAAAGAGTGGAGCCAGATCTTGAATAAACGTGGCAAGGAGGCATACGACTACTGGTGCCATCGCATGGTCCAGGGAATCCTCCGTTTTCCCAATGCCGAAATGCCGTTGTTCAGTTGGTATGATGCGATTGGCGTTCTTGGCGGCGGGCGTCATCAACGTCTGCTGGAGCGTTTGATTCTTATGGGAATGGAACGTCAATTTGTGACGCTCCCGCAAGGGTGGGAAGCATTGGGACTGGCGTTCTATCGCCTTGGAAATCATCGATATGCATTCCATTGTGTTTGCAATGAGTTTGCCTGCTTCCCGACATCGGAAATGTCGTTGCCGATGGGGATGACTGGAATGGCTTATTTGTTGGAGTTGTTCCGACAAGGGAAGTATCGGGAAGCGATTCTGGTAGTGAACTCCATTTTGGCGGTGGGATTCCAAGATGACATTCCCGTGCGGGTGGATGGAAATTGGAAGGTGGAACTGGATTCCGGCGATGTTCAACAGCCTTATCAACTTCTGGCGGCACTTGCTCTGAGTCATATCTGCCTGGGAGAGTATCAGTTGGCTTTGATGGTGTGCGAAATGGCTTTGGAGAACTGGCACAACTTTGTGGCGTCGGGACGGTTTCCAACGGTCTTCCATCCGTATACGAGTTATGAACCTATGCTATTTCCGCTGATTTGCCAATATCGGGGGATGGCGAAAGATGGCTTGAGCGATTTGGCAAATGAAGCGAACTTCCGGGATTTTGTCAATTTTACGGTAAAATGTTTTCCGACACCGCCCTTGATGGCGGGCTCCCTTCATGGGAACATGGCGTTCCAAGTGTATCCATACGTGATGGATGAACTGGAGAGGAGTTTGCTTCCGTCCAAAGTTTTGAAGGAATGGAAGAACAGATACAAGGACATATCGTCGGAAGAATGGTTTGAAACGACTAGTTCATTCCAGCTTCCGGAATTGTTTCGGGACATTTCCATTTCAAATGAGTTCGAGTATGCCCGATGCAAGCCGGAAAATGCACAATCGGAACTATGTGATGCTCTTTGGTACGTTCAAGAGGCAGGGAATTGGCGTCTGCATCGATGTTTCCCGACCTTCGGCAAGACGGGCGGGCAGGCACTTGTCCGCAATCTCTATGCGATTCATCCTTGGATTGGGGAAATCGGCGGGCATGGTACGGTCTTTCTGGATGAAGAGACCAGCCTCTCATTCCTGATTCCCAATTTGCATGAAGTCATGAATCATTTGAGAGGAATCACCCCACTGAAGATTTTCCTGGGATGCATTGCCTGGGACATTCAGAAGATCGCGCAACGGGATGACACTTGGAGGGAGAAATCCCTGACGACGCTTCAGACGCAGTCCCAGGGAGTGGTGGTCGACGTGAAGGATATCTTTTTCCATCATGTTGCGTGCCTGCGCCTTATGGTGCAATTCACGCGAGACGTATGCCTGCCAGTGTATCTTCCGAACTTAAAGAACTTCGCCTGGCTACGCAAGGAGAAAAACCCTCTGGTGAAAATCACGGGAGTTTTCCAGGGATGGGTTGACTTTGGGGCAACGCTCTCCGATGCTGAAAAAGTGGCGGCGTTCCGCCTGCACAGGCGCGCCGAAAGGCGCATTTTTATGAATCGGACTTTGCCACAGGTGGTTCCAGACCGTAAGTTTAACTTGGCGTCGCTTTGCGAAATGGCTTTGCGCGGTCTGACAAGCGCGAAGAACATTCATCTCAATCCCAATGCATTCGGTTTCGATTTGTTCTGCTCCTGCGAGATTCATGGAAAAGTCGTCCATGTTTTCTTGTGTTCCCATTTCTTTAATAGCGAACAGGAGGCATTGAATACCTTGCGGGATTTGCAACAAAACTCGCGGAAGGCATTCCATTTGGTGGGGATAGTCGCCTTCCCCGACGGTCTGAGGCCGGGCTATCGCGTGCGCTACTGGGGGTTTGATGAACTGGAGAACGGGGAATAAGGTTCAGCGTGCCAGCCACTTGCGCGGCGGAATGTCGAATCCCGTTCCGAGCATATAGTTGAAGAGGGCGGTTTTGAGTGCCTTGCCGATGCGGTCCCAGTCGGGAGCACCAGGTTCCTCGAAGGGGATTTCGTTGTGGGCAAAACGGGGACCCTTGTGGGAATCGGGGAGGAGGCGAATGCCGAAACGGGCGGGGTCCTGCGCGATGGCGCTGTGGGCCGTGAGGGCAAATCTATGCCAATACGCAGATTGGATGAGGTCTTCGGCGAAGCAATCGCGAACAAAACGCAGTGCGTGAAGGGCCTCTGCCTCGGTCTCAGTCGGGAATCCGTACATCAGGTAGGCGTGCACTTCGATGCCCGCCTCGCGGAATGCCTGGAATGCCTTTTTTGCGCTGGCCGTTGTAATTCCTTTGTTCATAAGGGAAAGGAGGCGGTCTTCGGCACATTCGAGACCACCGGAGACGGCGATGCATCCCGCACGTGCCATGAGGCTGGCCAGTTCTGGTGTGTAGGAGCGGTCGAAGCGGATGTTGCCCCACCAGGAGAACATTTCACCACGGCGAATCAATTCCTCGGAGAGGGCGCGAACGAGGGCGGGGGCGAGCGCCTCGTCGGTGAAATGGAATCCCGTGCGTCCTGTTTCGTTGCGGAGGAGGACCATCGCGTCTGCGATGTCACGGGCTTTGGCGGGTGCGTAGCGTCCAATATAGTCGAGGTCCAGGTCGCAGAATGCGCATTTATGCCAGTAGCATCCTTGGGCGAGTTGGAGTTTGAGCCAGAGTCCGTCGGACCAGATGCGGTGCATGGGGTTGGGCATTTCGATGACGGAGAGATAGTCGTCGAGCGGGAGGTCCTGGTAATCTGGGATGAGGAGAGGGGATTCCGGTTTGGCGTAGGGGAGGGTCCAGAAGCCATTTCGGTCGCGGAGACGTTTGGCGCGGGGACCGCAGCAGTGGTCCTCTTCGGGTTTGGCGGGTTCTCGTGGGATGGTGGGGTCGAGAAGTGCCATCCAAGGTTGGAAACCTTCGTCGTAGCAGAGGGCGTCCACGAAATCGAAGATGCGCTCGTCTTCCAGGTCACGCAGTTCGGAATTGACGTAGCCGCCGCCCAAGACGACCTTCACGCCTGGACGGACACGACGGACCGCCGCGGCGATTCGTAGGGCGCTGTAGAGCGTTCCAGGAAAGGGAATTGAGAGACCAAGAAAGTCGGGTCCCTCGCGTTTTGCCAGGTCGGTTGCGAGGTCATCGATCATTTGTTCGATGGGGGTGAGTTTGGTCTTGTGCAGTTTTTCGTAGAGGGGCGTGAACTCAGGAAGGGAGACTGCGATGCGTTCGGCGTATTTCCCGAAACCGAAGTTGGGGTCGACGGCGCTGGCGAGGAATGCGGCGAGGTCGTCCAGAAAGAGGGATGCCAGGTATTTTGCGAGGTCGGTCGTGCCGGCCATCCCGAAGAACGCGCCGAGATATTCTTGGGTGGCGTCTTCTCCCTCCTGGGTGGGATCGATGGAGCGTGTGAAAATCGGACCTTCGGGAAGGTAACCGCGACGTGCAATGAGGGTAGCCAGGGTGGGGTCCTTCCCTTGCAGAAATCGGACGACGGGACGCACGCAAGCCGCGTAATCCTCTGCCGCTGCACAGAAAAACGCCAATTCTGGACGCTTTTTCGCCGCTTGGGCGGCAGAGCGCACGAATTCAGGTGTAAATACCTTCAGGGCAAGAGCAAGGGAGAGGTCGGACGTGTGGACGCTGTGACCTTTTTGTCGCAGAAACCGTGCCAGAACGGGCACCGCTGGGTAGGGGGTGTTCAGTTGAACCAGTGGCGGAATGACGAGGGAGATATTCATCGCCTGTGCGCCGTTTCCGTATTGTCGATGGCTTGCTGCAAGGCCATTGCGCGGATGATGTCCGTATGGGTCTTTTCTATCTTGCGGAACTTGGCGATGGTGAAGAGACCCGTGATGTAGAAGACCATGATGAGGATATAAAGAAGCAGGTCGGTGCCGCGTCCGACGCCGATGAGTTGCGCCAGGTCTCCCAGCCATTCGGGCTTGAGTACGAAAATGGCACCTGCCACAAATTGCACCAGAAAGAACAGTCGTCCCGCCATTTGGAACCGCATCACGAGAAGCGAAAGCCACAACGATAGCGCAATCAGGACGAGAAGAATGACTTGTATGATGGCGACTTGCATAGGGTTACATCAGTTTGTTCAGGATGAGGTCGAACAGGATGTTCAGGGAATTATACCATTTCTGGCCCTTGGCGCGGGAATAGTCCGTGTAGTGAATCGTCACGGGAATCTCTCGAATGCGCAAATGCGCGGTGTGTGCCAACGAGAGTATTTCTGTCGCATGCGCCATGCGGTTTTCCGTGAGGTGAATGGATTCCAGTGCGCGTCGATTGAGGCAGCGGTAGCCGTTGTGTGCGTCCGTCAGCCAGAGTCCTGTGAAGACGTAGTTGACGAGGCGGGCAAACGTCAGCAAAATGCGTTTCCCGCGAGGTACCAAGGCGGCGTCGCCACGTTGTAAAAATCTGGACCCCAGTACAATATCGCAATCTTTCAGGGCTTCCAGAAAGCGTGGGATAGCCTCGATGTCGTGTTGGCCGTCGGCATCCAGGTGAATGACGGCGGTCGCGCCGTGGGCAAGGGCATAGTCCATCCCTGTCTGCAAGGCTGCTCCTTGGCCCAGATTGATGGGATGCCGCACAAAATGGATGGGGAGGTCGTTCAAGGACGGCCAGGGATTTTCCCGTGAGCCGTCATCGACAACCACCACCTGGTGCCCTGTCTTCAGGACACTCTCTACAGTCTTTCGCAAGACTGCACCCTCGTTGTACGAGGGAATCACGATGTAGACCTGTTCTGGCATCCGCATTTTGACAAAAAAAGAACCTCCGGCAGGGTTGGAAATAGAGGAGGAGGGAAGGGGTACCCCAGCCGGAGGTTCAAAAAAAAGTGGCCACAGACGAGATTGGGAATAGAGGGAGGAGGGAATGGGGGTAATCCCGCCTGGGCCACAACGGCGATTGCAGGCACGCCCGCAATCAAAGGAGTCCTCTGGAAAGGCTGGGAATAGTGGAGGAGGAGGGAAGAGTGGAAAACCTCACCAGAGGACAAAACTCATTTGCTAAAGAACTTGCAGAACAAAAGAAAACATTCTTTCGCTCAACACTCTTTAATCTAATCTCGTTTGATGGCTTTGCAAATCCGTTTGTTGAAAAAAAACGTTTTTTTTGCGTTTTGGGGTTGCTGTGGCGAATGCGTCATTTGTCCAGGAAGAGAATATTCTCCTGCTGACTGAACGTCTGGAAGTCAGCAGCATGAGCAAAGCCATCCCAAGGGGCATAGAAGTGGTTGGGAAGGTTGTCCGCATTGCGCCAGGTGAGGAGATGGCTGATGGGAAACTTGCGAATGACAGGATAGAGCACTTCCATCCACCAGTGCGGTTCCGGTAGGCCCTCCAGACCCGTTTCGGTGAGGGCGGTCAGTTTCCCGTGAGTTTTCCCGAGGGCGGTTATGGTTTCCAAGAATGTCTGTAATTTGTTGGCATATTGAAGGTTGGCTTCACGTAGGTCTTTGGGTGACTTGGCTTCATACAAATCGCCTCCTAGGATGTCAACGAACTCGTCTCCAGGATAACGTTCCATATACTCCTCTTGGGAGGTCGGAGCGTTCGGGGAATAACACCAGAGCAGGTTTGTCAGCCCACGTTCCTTCGTAAAGTAGCGCCAAGTCATGCGGAAGAGTTCCTGAAACTGTTCGGGCGTGCATGATTTTCGTCCCCACCAGAACCAGTTGCCTGTGTGCTCGTGCCAGGGACGGAAAATGACGGCAATTTCTCCAAGGCTTTCTATGAAGTCAGCGGCTCGAGACAGCCAAAGCATGAACTGCGCGTGCGCCTCTCCGCCTGGAAGAATGGAAGCAACCACCCGGTCAGAGGAAACATCCCACGCATTGCCGCCTGTCAAAGGATTGTACGTATGCCAGGACAGCGTGACGATACCGCCACGCGCCACGTGCAGACGCGCCGCCTTGCGCGCCAATCCGAAAGGAACGCCGTTCAGGTTGGACGTCCTTTCATGTTCAATCCCTCCCAGTTCGATTCCCAGCACCATTGGAAACTTTCCCGTGACTGCTTTCACGTCTGAACGTTCCAGGGTGTCCGTCTGCCAATTTTCCACTTTCCAGGCGTGGCCGTAGAACAAATCGTCCTGGTGCCCGTAGGCAATCTGGCCATTTGATTGAAAGGTAAAAAGGCGCTGCGCTAGAATGTCCTTCGGGGTATCCATAGGCAATTTTGTATTTCGGACCGTGGCATGAGCGGGCTGCGGTTTGCTGACGCAACCCGTCAGCAAGACGATTCCCAGCAGTAGGACGACGGTCGAGAAACGAATGCGCAAACTTGTTTTCATTGAAAGGGTTGGAAGGGTTCCCGGCGGCTGGCCTCTGGGGGGGGGCGGGTTATTTGACGGGGCGGTGCTTGTCGGCTCGTTTCGTCACATGTTCGCCATAGATGGTTTTCCAGTCGTCCCGCATGGAGACGGGAATCCAGTTGTTCTCCTGGGAGGCGCGGAGGATTTTCTCGGCCTTTTCGGAGTTTCCGTATTCACGTTGCGTGTCATCGCACAGGAGCATAAAAGCCAGTGCCTTGTACTTGTTCCCGAGGATGGCGTAGTTGAGCATGCTGGCGTCGGAGAGGGCGTTCCCGAAAGCCAGGACGGGCTGCTCGCCGATTTCGCGTGCGATGGCGGAGGTCTTGTTCATCTGGAGGTCCTTGACGAGGTTCTGGCCGCCCAGCACCAGAACGTCCCCCTTGGAGAACGTGTAGTCCAGACCGTCCTTGTCGCCCTGGTTGCTGGCGAGAATGGTGCTGTCCGAACCGATGACCTGGCGTGGCGGCAGGTGCAGTTTTTCGGTCAACGGGCGCACGGTGAGACGGTCGGTTCCACTGATGACATAGACGGTGAACTTGTTTTTGACGAGATATTCCACCACCTCGACCATCGGCTTGTAGTAGGCGTCGCCGCGTTTCAGGTTCGTGAAACCTGGTTGCTCCTTCTCCATGAACTGGCGGATGAAGGCATCAAACGCTTCCAGCGTCAGTCCGCGATAGGCTTCGGAGACCATCCGTTCGCGGTTGTTGTCCAGTTTCGGGAAATGGCCTTCGCGGGCGGCGTTCGCGGCGGTGCGTTGTGCTTCCGTCGGTGTGAAGTTTGCGTCTTCCAGGACGCGGTGCTCAAAGAGCAGCCAGTCGAAATAGGTCGGGTCGGTTTCCAGGAAGAGCGTCCCGTCGAAATCGAATACAGCGATTCGTTTCTCCACGGGGATGTAGTCGGCAGAACCTTTATTGGTGACGGACTTCATGTATCCGAGCAGGGCGGTTTTGGCGGGAGCGGAATCGTTCCAGGAAGAGAGCGGCTTGCTGACGCAACCCGTCAGAAAGACGAATCCCAGCAGGAGGACAGTAGTCGAAAGGCGGAGGCAAAACTTCGTTTTCATCGTGTAAATCCCTGATTGGTGATGTTTCTTTCCCTGAGGAGGTAATTGCATAACTCATTTTTGAGTCCACAGAACACACAGAACACACAGAATGCAATCCGCCGCTGCGCGGCGGCTTGCACTTTGTCTTTTGTTTTATATCAAGTGTTTGGCCGCGCATGGCGCGGACAAACAGGTCTGTGTATTCTGTGGACTTCTGTGGACTTCAAAAGAGTTTTGCAATTATCCCTGAGTTCTAATCTATCCTGAAAATGTCGATTTGCAATCGACGAAGTTGGAATTATCGTATTATCAGGGGAAGGGTTGTATGTCTCGAGATTTCGGTCGCAATCACCTAACTTTTTGCCAAAGGAGAAACAATGCCTACCGTCAAGCGTTACGCGGTCTGTGGTGTCTCTGCGCGCGCCATTGGAATGTTCATCACGCCGATTGTTCAAAAGTTTTCGGCTGGTGCCCAGGTGGTCGGTCTGCTGGATATCGATCCCCTCCGTTTCAAGGTCTGCAAGGAAAAGGTCCCCGAGGTGAAGGATGTCCCCGAATACACGCCTGACCAGGTGGACAAGATGATTGAAGAAACCCGGCCCGACGCGCTCATCGTCACTTGCGTGGACCGTTTCCATGTGGATTACATCCTCAAGGGGTTGGAGCATAATCTGGAAGTGATAAGCGAAAAGCCGATGTGCACCAACATTGAGGACGTGGTGAAGGTCTGCCAGGCGGAGAAGAAATCCAAGGGCAGGGTGATTTGCACGTTCAACTACCGCTATGCGCCCGTCCACAGAAGACTGCGGGAACTGATTCTGGAAGGAAGAATCGGACGCATCACGCATGTGGACCTGAACTGGTATATCGATATCAAGCACGGTTCCAGTTACTTCAACCGCTGGAATCGCATGCGCGAAAACTCTGGCAGCCTCTCCATTCACAAGTCCAGCCATCATTTTGATTTGGTCAACTGGTGGATTGACGGGATTCCCGACACGGTCCACGCGTTCGGCGCACTGAACCACTATGGCCCCAATGGGGAGTTCAATCCCTCGCGCAAGGATGGACGACACTGCTCCACTTGCGATGAAGTCCTCAACTGCGCCTACCTGGCACGATGGCGCACGCGTTCCCAGGTCCAGCATGTCCATGACGACCACTTGGACGCTTTTGACATGGAACGCCCGGGACGTCTCTACACGCCCGAAATCTACCGCCCCGATATGTGTATCTTCGATTCGCAAATCAATATTTACGATACCTTTGTGGCAAATGTGCGCTATCGGAACGGCGTTCTCCTCAACTACTCCGCCAACTTCTCCACGCCCTGGGAAGGGTATCGCCTGGCCATCAACGGAACCCGTGGAAGGCTGGAAACCGAGCAGTGGGGCGGCGTGGGCAGCGTCTCCTTCCCGATGCCTGGCGGCGACCGTCGGTACATCGACTACTATCCCATCTTCGACTCCATGGAACGCATCTGGATCAAGGACGGAAACGGCGGCCATGGCGGTGGCGACCCCATGATTCAAGAGGACATCTTCCTGGGGCCGGACCCACGGAGAAAATACAAGATTCTGGCGGATTCGCAGGACGCGCTCCGCTCCATCGCCATCGGCGACGCCGTCTTTAACTCCATCCAGATGGATAATCTCATCCGCATGAAGGACACCGTCCCCGCCGACCTCTGGGTGGAACGGTAGTTCCTTCTTCGGAAAAAGGAAAGTAGCCTGTGGTTTCCATTCCCTCGAGATTTGACATCAGGGTTGTGAATACCGTCCCAAACATCCACATCGATGGCGGTGCCGTCACGGGCCTGATGAACTGGAACCGAAAGCCGACCCTGGAGGACACGGCGATTTTCCGCGACGCGGGGCTGACCTTCTACTCCTTCATGGGCAATCTCTGTCTGGACGCACCAGATGGTGTTCCCGACGAGGAACGGGAGTTCGAGGATGCCGCACTCCCTCGCATGCGGATGACGCCCGAAAACATCGATCGGACGATGGAAATGCTGCTCTCCGTGAATCCGCGACTCAAGATTCTGCCTCGCATCATTCTGAATGCTCCCGTCTGGTGGAAGAAACGGCATCCCGACGAGGTCATGAAGCAGTACAATCTTGCGGCAGGCGAGTTCCAGGATGGACCGACCGCGAGTTCGCTTCCGTCGCGATGGTGCGGCGACCAGGTCTTCCGCGCAGCGGATGGGTTTGGACTCCACGCAAAGTTCGATGGCGCGCTGGATGTCCCCTTCGAACAGGAATATACATACGTGAACTATCATACAGGAGAAAACCAGCACGGTAGAACGCTACATTTGTCGTTGAAACGTGGCGAAACTGTCCTCTGGAAATTGCTTTCGTGAATCCCAAGGTCATCTCAAACAGGAAAAACATCATGAAGAACAGCAAGAAATCGCTCCTCACCGCAACTCTGCTTTCCACAGCCGCCATTCTCGCCCAAGACGCTGCCTCCAAGCCGCAATCTCTTCCCTCGCCCGTCCGCTACGAAGACTTTGGCGCCAAGGGCGATGGCAAGACGGACGACCACAAGGCCATCATCGCCGCACATGATTATGCCAACGTTCATCATCTCCCTGTCAAGGCCGACGATAATGCCGTCTACTACATCGGTGACACCGACGCTTCCGCCATCGTCAAAACCAATGTCGATTTCGGGAAGGCAAAGTTTATCATCGACGACAGCAAGGTCTCCGCAGACCGGCGAAACAAGGCGGTCTTTCAAGTGCTTCCCGAAAAAGAAAAATATGAAATCGACCTCAAGGGACCCATCAAGACCGGGCAGAAAAACATCGGCAAGACCTTCCCCGGCAAGACGATGATCATTCTCATCAACGACAAAGCCAAGCATTTTATTCGCTACGGCGCCAACCAGAACAAGGGCGACAAAGCCACGGACTGCTTCCTCGTCGACGAAAAAGGAAATGTGGACCCCACCACTCCCATTGTCTGGGACTTTGAGAACATCACGACCGCGACGGCGTACCCGCTGGATGACAAACCCATCACGCTTCAGGGCGGCCATTTCACCACCATCGCCAACCAGGCTCCTTCCAAATACACGTACTATTCACGGGGCATCCAGGTGTTCCGTCCCAACACGATCATTCGCAATGTGACGCATCTTGTGACGGGCGAGGGGGACCATGGGGCACCATACCGCGGATTCTATCGCGTCAACGACTGCGCCAATGTGGTGATTCAGGACTGCATTGTCACGGGGCATAGGACCTACAGAACCATTGGCTCGGCGGGTAGACCCGTCTCGATGGGCACGTATGATTTGAGCGCCAACCGCTCCATCAACGTCGCCTTCATCAACCTCAAGCAGTCCAACAGCATCATGGATTCGAGGTGCTGGGGCGTTTTGGCCACGAACTACTGCAAGAATCTTCTTTACGAAAATTGCACCGTTTCCCGATTTGACGCACATTGCGGCGTCTGCAACGCAACCATTCGCAACTCCGAAATGGGGCATGCGGGAATCAATCTCATCGGATTCGGAACCTTCCTGCTCGAAAACTCAAAAATCAACGGACGCTTCATGCTGAATCTCCGCTCCGACTACGGCTCCTTCTGGAGAGGAAACTTCATCATTCGAAACTGCACCTATGTGAGCAGAAATCCCGAGGAGATTTTCCTCATCGGCGGCAACAACAGCGGCAAACATAACTTTGGCTACGAATGCAAAATGCCTACCAACATTACCATTGACGGTCTCGTCATCGACGACAAAAACATCAACAATCCCAAATACCAGGGTCCCTGCGTCTTTGCCAACTTCAACAAGGACTTCAACGCCAAATACAAGGAGGATTTCCCCTACATCCGCCCGAAGCAGGTCACCGTCAAAAACGTCAAGACCACCTCCGGCAAACCCCTCCGTCTTGCAAACGACCTCCTCTTCTTCCAAAATACCAAGTTCCAAACCCTCCCATAGCGGAACCTCACCTGGAGAACTTCCCTATGAATACCATTGCTTTCTTTGACGCAAAACCCTACGACAGAGAGTCTTTCGACCGTATCAACAACGGCCGTTATGACATCCGATACTTCGATACCCGTCTGACGGCTGCCTCCCTGCCGCTCGTCAATGGCTGCGACGCCGTTTGCGCTTTTGTCAACGACGAAATCGACCGCACCGTTGTGGCAGGGCTGGCCGACGCAGGAGTCCAGGTGCTTGCGCTTCGTTGCGCAGGCTATAACAACGTCGATTTCAAGGCCGCGTATGATTTGGGTCTGACGGTGGTGCGCGTGCCGGCCTATTCGCCCTATGCGGTGGCGGAACACGCGGCCGCGTTGCTACTGGCGTTGAACCGTCGCATTCACAAGGCGGTCGCACGCACCCGCGACTTCAACTTTTCGCTCGTCGGCCTGACGGGATTCGACCTGCACGGCAAGACGGCGGGCGTCGTTGGAATGGGGAAAATCGGACGTGTTTTCGCGGGGATTTGCCGTGG
Organism: Victivallales bacterium; assembly: GCA_017431255.1. Taxonomy (GTDB): domain Bacteria; phylum Verrucomicrobiota; class Lentisphaeria; order Oligosphaerales; family Oligosphaeraceae; genus RGIG2581. Next base: position 2,993 of record JAFRLI010000242.1, on the reverse strand, counting down.
CTTCGGGATGAAGATTTTGGCGTACGATGCGTACCCGAATCCACAGGAGGGCGTTGAGTTTGTTCCGATGGAGCGGTTGCTGGTGGAATCGGACGTCATTTCCTTGCATTGCCCGCTGACGAAGGAGACGCAGCATTTGTTCAATGCGGAGGCATTCGCGAAGGTCAAGCCTGGAGTTGTCCTGCTCAACACCTCCCGTGGCGGTCTGGTGGACAGCGAGGCCCTGCTTGCGGCGTTGCGGGATGGCCAGGTCGGCGCGGCGGGGCTTGATGTCTACGAGGAAGAGAGCGAATGGTTCTACGAGGACCGCTCCCAGGTGATTCGGCAGAACAAGACCTTGTCCCTGCTGGTGTCAATGCCCAATGTGATTGTCACTTCCCACCAGGCATTCCTCACGCGGGAGGCTCTGGAGAATATCGCGACTACCACGCTGGCGAATCTGGATGCCTTCTTCTCCGATGCCCCGCTGGAAAACGAAATCTGCTACTGCTGCACGGGGAAGGACAAGGTAACAGTCAATTGCCCCAATCGCACCAGAGGACGCTGCATCAAGAAGAAACCGTGAGGAAATTGCAGAACTACCGTCCAACCGCCAAAACGCCGCAAGCGAAGGCGATAGGGATGAGAGGTAATTGCAAAACTCCTTTTTGAGTCCACAGAATACACAGAATACACAGAAGGCAATCCGCCGCTTCGCTGCGGCTCGCACTTTGTATTCTGTTCCATATCAAGTGTTTATCCGCGCGTTGGCGCGGGTAAGCAGTTCTGTGTATTCTGTGTGTTCTGTGGACTCCCATTGAGAGTATTGCTATTTCCTCACCGTGTTAATCTGCGTCAATCATCTCCGCCAGAGTGCGTGCCGTCTGGCGGAAGTTCACTTTTTCGCATCCGTCGTACCAGTGCTGGAAGTCGCCTGTAAGGTATTCCGGCAAAAGACGTTCAACTTCCTGGAGCGCATGGGCGGCGGCGACCAGGTGCGGGGTCGCCTTTGGGTCGAGGCAAGCGAGGCGACACTCTTTCTCGCAGCGGCAGAGGCTTCGGTTCAGGCCAGAGGGATAAACCATTTGCGCGTAGAACAAGGGTTGTTCCTCGGATGGCAGATGGGGTAGAATCGCGCGGGCGTGTTCCTGCACGAGAGTCATGCTCTGTTCCTGCGTGGACAGGCAGCGCAGCAGTTCCTCCTCGCTGCCCACCGTGGGGAACATGTCGGCAAGCGATTTTTGGAAGGCATTCGGGGGAGGGGGTGTCGGCTTCGGGGCACCGTTCTCGCGGAGGCGGCTCAAGGCCTGCTCGCTGCGACGCTGCAAAAGACCGTCCGTGGCCAAGGCGACCCCTCGGTCATTTTTCACGAAAGAGGCGAAGTATTCCCGATAGCATTGGCAGATGTCTTCCTGACAGGCGGTGAAGTGCATCCTGACCCAGTATTGCAGGAAGTCCTCCGCAGAGAACTCCGCGCAATGCGCTGTGATTTGGGAAGTCGCGGCAAGCCCGTAGAGGAACTCGCGGATGTTTGCAGCGTTGAAAATGGCATAGCAGAGGGGGCGCGTGCCCAATGCCTTCTGGAAGAGCAGGTGGAAATCTCGTGCGCCGATGGCTTGCGCGAGGTGGGTCCCGCACACGATGGCGTGGTGGCAATAGACGCCGTAGGCGGCATGGGGGAGATTGGGGGATTGATAGAAGTCGTCTTGGAGCCGCCAGCCAGCACAATTGTCTGCAAAGACGGTGATGATGTCGGGAGGCAGGTGCAGAAGACCTCGGCTGTTGAACAGCGAACCTTCGCCCCAGAGGGTCGTGGAGAAAATGGCATTGGGATTGTGCGTCAATTCCAGGACCAGTTGCTTTTGCTCCAAAATGGCATGGGCAATCAGCGCGGCGCGTTCTTCATCGCTTTCGGGAGCCAGACCCTCTTCCCAGAATGGACGGTCTCCGCGACCGCGCAACCCCAGTTGCCAGATGACCTCGGGATATTTGCTCCACCGCTGAATCGAATCCCGCCAGACCTCCCTAAGTGCCTCCGGGTCTGCAAAGTACGAAAAAGCCTTATGCTGGCCGCGTGCCGCCCAGTAGTTGTCAAACCCGAATGCGCTGACACCCAATGGCTCCACGTGGTGCATCGTGAGAAGAAAGCCGCGTCGGGAAAACTCTTCGAGTAGCATTTCCTCTTCGGGATTGCGGATATCGACGAAACTGGCGGGGATGGCGAGATTGTACCCCATGCGGAGGAGGGTCTCCGCAATTTTGCGGGCCGTGTTTCGGGTAATCACGGTATGGTAGTATTTGTAGGTCGTGTGGCGTGGACCGCCGATTTCCCATTTCGTCAGCAAATCTTCGTCGTTGATGAAGACCCCTCGGTATCGAATGTCGGGATTGCCGGCGGAACGTTCGATTTGCGGCCATTGGAAGGAGGGGAGGGTGCGGGGAGGAAGTTGGTTCCAGAGGTAGTCGGGCAGAATGTGAAGGAACTCTGCACAGAAGGCGTAGATGCCGAAGATGGTGCCCCGCATGTCGGAACCGTCAAGGAAGAGACGGTTTTCTGCCTCGGAGTGCAGTCGCCAGTTTTCCACGGCGTCATTGGGAAACGCTTCTGGGCGAATGCGGACGAGGATTCCGTCGCGGGCGGGCGGTTCCGTGGCGAATTGTGGCTGGATGGCGTGTCCAGTGGCTTTGGCAATGTCCGCGAGCAAATCCTGTGCGGCCAACTTCAAGGGTTCGGGAGCGTCATTCGCCAAAAACAGCGAAAGCGTGGGAACTAGCGTAAACTTATTCATCAGCGGTCCTCTTAGATGTTTGTCATTCTTTCGAGGTAGTTGCAAAACTCATTTTTGAGTCCACAGAATACACAGAATACACAGAAAGCCATCCGCCGCTTCGCGGCGGCTTGCCATACCGGCGTCTGCAAGCTCAAATGCGTTGATATCATTCATAATTCCATTTAACCCCACATTTCAATTATAAATCAAGAAAGAAGAGGTTATTGGGAAGTGGTTTTTGAC
>JAFRLI010000025.1 GCA_017431255.1 Victivallales bacterium | reverse complement strand
GTTTTTGTAGTGTGAGTTTTTTTGTGAATCAAACTGGATGTGAGCCATGAAAAATGAACGTCATTTCACGTTGATTGAATTGCTGGTGGTGATTGGAATCATTGCGTTGCTGGCCGCGATGCTGATGCCTGCGTTGAGCAAGGCGCAAGACACTGCGAAGCGCACGTCGTGCATGAACCAGATGCGGCAGATTGCCAATCTGGGATTCGCGGTCTACAAGGCCGACAACAAGGACAAACTTCCCTACTGGGGGTCGACGTTGTATCCCGACTACATCGACTCCAAGAAGGTCTACAACTGCCCGAAAGACATGAACTACCAGAAAAAGAACAACGCTTCCAATTGGACGTCCATGCCTCATACCACGCAGTTCAATGCCTCGCTTGACCGCAAGGGAAACAAAGGCGTCAATAAGGACCCGAACGAGGACGTCGAGAAAATCTCCTACTTCTACGAGTTCAACGATTCCCGCGTCAGTTGGACCTTGAATGGATTCAACAAGACGGCGGATTCGACCTGGTGCGACCTGAAAGAGTACCAGATTGAGGCAGGGCCTAGCGTGGATCTTTCGAAAAACGAACCATACGACCCGACCGCCTTCCCGGTGTATCGTTGCTTCTGGCACCAGAAGAAACCCTGGAAAGCCAAGCCGAGCGATAAACCGTGCTTGAACATTGCCTACGCTGGCAACTTCTTCTTCAGCGAAAACGAGTGGGAACGCGGCACCTGGTCGCCTTGATGCGGTTGCGCTAGCTGTTCCTTGGGATTGCCATCTATGAAGTTCCGCATTGCCACTAATCTGCCAAAGCATTTCAACGAAGACGCGGGGCTGGGGCCGTATGCGGAAATCTTGTCGTGGCGTGCGTCGCGCGTGGCGGAATTGCGCAAGAGCGTCCTTGGGAAACATTATCGGTTGACAGCGGCCGCGGACTGGCATCGGCACTACGGACTGCACATCTCCCCGTACGGGAACTGGGTGTTTCGCGAATGGTTGCCAAATGCGACGGAAGCGTGGCTGGTTGGCGAGTTCAGCAATTGGGAGGTGCAGGAGGCATTCCGTCTCAAGCGAATCGGCGAGGACTGGGAAGGTCGGTTTCCGTTGAAGAAAATCCGTGCCGGGCAGCAATATCGTCTGTTCGTGCGTTGGAATGGCGGGGAAGGGCAGCGTATCCCGTCGGCGACCACGCAGGTCGCCCGCAGTTCCCAGGAACTCTGGCGCGCGGATGTCAGTTTCAATGCTGTCGTGACGGAGAAGATCTCGGGGTATCCCTGGCAGAATGAAGCACCGTCCGCACCAATGGCACCGCTCATCTACGAGGCACATGTCGGGATGGCGCAGGAGAAGAACGGCGTCGGAACCTTTGACGAGTTTCGGGAGAACGTGCTGCCGCGCGTCGCACGCGCCGGCTACAACACGCTCCAACTCATGGGCATTCCCGAACACCCCTACTCTGCCTCCTTCGGGTACCACGTCTCCAACTTTTTCGCCGTAGAGGACCTTCTCGGCACTCCTGATGACTTCAAGGCACTCGTGGACGCCGCGCACGGTCTTGGCCTCCGCGTCATCATTGACCTCGTGCACTCGCATGCCGCCACCAACGAAGTCGAAGGACTTTCGCGCATGGATGGCACGCCGTATCTCTATGTCCACGATGGCCCGCGTGGAAACCATCCCGCCTGGGGCTCCCGCTGCTTCGACTACGGTAAACCCCAGGTCCTTCGTTTCCTCCTTTCTAACTGCCGTTTCTGGCTCGATGAATACCGCATTGACGGATTCCGGTTCGATGGCATTACCTCCATGCTCTACCGCGACCACGGCTTGGGACGCGGTGCCTGGTCCTATAACGAGTATTTCAACCAGGATTTCTGCGACGAGGACGCCATCGCCTACCTCACGCTCGCCAATACTCTCATCAAGACCATCAAGCCAGACGCCACCACCATCGCCGAGGACGTCTCTGGATTCCCCGGATTGGCCTCTCCCATCGCCGATGGTGGTATCGGGTTCGACTATCGCCTCGCCATGGGGGTGACCGACTATTGGTTCAAATTGACCGATATTCCCGACGAGGACTGGCACCTCGGCACGCTTTGGTACGAACTCAACAGCCGACGTAAGGACGAAAAGACGATTTCGTATGTGGAGTGCCACGACCAGGCGCTGGTCGGCGGCAAGACCTTTGCGCACACGCTGATGAATCGCGGCATTCACTACGGGATGGCGAAGTCCGCGCAGAGCCTGGAGGCGGACCGCGGCATGGCTCTCCACAAGATGGCACGCCTCGCGACGTTCGCAACCGCAGGTCAGGGCTATCTCAACTTCATGGGAAACGAGTTCGGACATCCCGACTGGATTGACTTCCCCACCGAACGCAATGGCTGGTCTTTTGACTATGCACGGCGACAGTGGCACCTCGTGGACGACCATTCCCTCAAGTTCCATTATCTCGCCGACTTCGACCGAAACCTCCTCGCGCTCTTCCGCGACAATCCTGACTTCTTCCTCTTCCAGCCTCTTTTGCTCCGTTTGGACGAACAGGCGAAAATCCTTGCTTTCGAGCGCAACGAACTCGTCTTCCTCTTCAACTTCCATCCCACGCAATCCGTCCAGGACTATCCTGTCGTCTGCTTCCCCGGCACCTACCAGAATCTTCTCGATACCGACGCCGGGGAGTTTGGCGGCTTCCAGCGAATCCAGCCTGGACAGCGTTTCTTCACCAGTCCCGTCCAAATGGAGAACCGCCTGGAGCACTTCCTGCGCGTCTACCTCCCGTGCCGCACGGCACTCGTACTCAAACGGGAACCTTCCCCGCAAACCAGCGGAATTGTGATTTCTCATTAGTGAGGTGATTGCAAAACTCTTTTTCAGTCCATAGAACACACAGAACACACAGAATTGTTTGTCCGTGCTGCGCATGCTCAAACACTCTGATATTGATATAGAATATAAAGTGCAAGGTGCAAGCCGCCGCGAAGCGGTGGCTTGCCTTCTGTGTATTCTGTGTGTTCTGTGGACTGAAAAAAAAGGGGTTTGCGATTGTCTTGAAAGAAACAGGAAATTGAAAATGAAAGTGTTGCTGATTGGCGGCGGTGGCCGCGAACACGCGCTCGCGTGGAAATTGTCCCAGAGTCCCCTCGTGGAAAAAATCTACTGCGCTCCGGGGAATCCTGGCATGAAGGGCGTTGAACCCGTCGCGTTGTCCTCCTTGGAGGAACTGGCGGACTTTGCGGAAGCAAATGGGATTGGCCTAACGATGGTCGGTCCCGAGGCCTCCCTCTGCGAGGGCATCGCAGACGTGTTTCGCGCACGTGGACTGCGCATCTGCGGACCTTCCAAGGAGGCCGCGCAACTGGAAGGGTCCAAGTCCTACGCGAAGGATTTTATGCGCCGCCACGGGCTTCCCACCGCGAAGGCTGCGCGTTTCACGGAACTGCAACCGGCGCTGGACTATATCGAGGCGGAAGGCGCGCCAATCGTCGTCAAAGCGGACGGTCTTGCGGCGGGCAAGGGGGTTGTGGTAGCGGAGACGAAGGAAGAGGCCGCAGAGGCTGTGCGCGAGTGTCTGGGCGGCAAGTTCGGCTCGGCTGGTGCGTCCGTGCTCATTGAGGAATGTCTGTTTGGCGAGGAGGCCTCCATCATCGCCTTGTGCGACGGCAAGACCATTCTGCCGCTTGCGTCCTCCCAGGACCACAAGCGCGCTCTGGATGGCGACACGGGACCCAACACGGGCGGCATGGGAGCCTACTCCCCTGCACCTGTCGTTACGGACGAACTCTGGCAGACCATCAACGTGCAAATTCTGCAGCCGTTCGTCAAGGGCGTCCAGGAGGATAAACTGGATTTCCGCGGCATCATCTACGCCGGTCTGATGATTACCAAGGAAGGTCCTAAGGTTTTGGAGTTCAACGTTCGCTTCGGCGACCCCGAAACGCAGGCCATTCTCATGCGCCTCGAGAGCGATCTGGCGGAGGCACTTGTCGCCGTTGCCGACGGAAAACTCGATACCATCCGGCTCCAGTGGACCCCGCAGCCCGCTGTTTGCGTCGTGCTGACCGCGAAGGGGTATCCTGGCTCTTATCCCAAGGGCGACATCATTTCCGGGCTGGATGAGGCGGAAAAGAACGGTGCTGTCGTGTTCCACGCGGGAACCAAACGGGTGGACGGGAATATCGTCACCAACGGTGGACGCGTCCTTGGCGTCACGGCACGCGGCAATGACATTGCCGACGCTGTCAAAAACGCCTACGAGGCCGTCTCCCACATCTCCTGGAACGGCATGACCTACCGGAAAGATATCGCACACCGCGCCCTGGAACGATAAAGGCGTGGCCACGCGGAGCGCGGCCTGCAAAAACCTAATGCGCGGCGTGCCCTGGTGGCCGCGCGGTG
>JAFRLI010000241.1 GCA_017431255.1 Victivallales bacterium | reverse complement strand
CAAATCGATTTGCAATTCTGGAAAAAGGTGGTATAATAATTGAGAATACATTTTTGTGTATGCCGTCAGGTTTCGCCTGGGGGGATGCAGATTGGTGGGAACCTAAAAAAGAAGGAAAACTAAGATGAAAAAATTTGTTAGTATGATGTTAAGCCTGGTGGCCGCCTCGGCGTTTGCTGGAGTAGTGGAACCCTTCAAGCAATTCACCCAGGCGGATTATAACGATGCGCCAAAACCGGGACAGTCCGTGTGGAAATACTCCGACACCTTCACGTTGAACGTCAAAGCCAATACTACTGTTTGGCTCTCTAACTACGTGAATTCCTGGTATGACCCCAAACCCCTCAACCCACTTCACGGCAACGTTTTTGATATGGGGGCCCAGAAATACGGGTACATCTACAAGAGCGACCTGCCAACGGTGGACGGTGTTACGGACCTCACTTTGCCCAACGGTAGCTACGATAATCTCATTCACTGGTCTAATGGTGAAACCAACACCATCACCTACACGCACGATCCCAATCCGGACATCACGAACTACACGACTGGATACCTCCTCGACACCTTCAAAGAGGATGCCGAAATCTACCTGGTCATGACCACCCTCGCGTCGGATGGCGGCGAAACCGTTGACACCTACCAGTATGTGCAGGATGCCAACAATGCTACCACTATGCTGTCTCGTCAGCACAACACCGTAGACCTTGCTGGCAACGTTCGCGTCAATTTTGGAATTGGTGTCAGGGATGAACATGAAATCGGTCGTGAGTTTGTTGCGGTGTTCTCCGGTGTGACTTCCGACACTGTTCCGTCTGGCCAGCCGCTGCCTGGTCTGCTGTTCGCCGGCATGCTGTCGCTCGGTACCGTGTTTGGTGCCTCCAAGATGCGCAAGCGTTCCTAAGTCATTTTGAACATTGTAACCTAATTTGCACAGGCTTCCTCGCAGGAGGAAGCCTGTTGTGTTATAAAGAAAATGCAAAAGAAGACCTTATCCACCTTGTTTTTGGTATCGGGTGCAGTGCTAGTGCTGGTGCTGTGCGTTGTCATGGGCTTGCTGGCGCATCGTCACCAGATGCATAAGAATCTGTTTCGTGCGGCTGAAGAAGCGTTCCAGAAAGGGGACTATGACCTGGCGAAAAACACGCTTACTGCCTTTTTGCGGGTAGACCCCAACCATGAGAAGGCGTGGGAATACCTGGCGGAAATCTTCGAATCATCGCAGCAATGGGAAGAGGCCGGGGCCATTTGGAATCGCCTTGTCAAACTCAACGTACTCAATGAAGAATATCTCAAACGACATATTCTGGCAATGTATCGAGCGCACAATTTTCAACAACTCAACCGAGTTTTCTCAAACCTCTCTGATGAAAAGCGGAATGAATACAAGGAAATCGACGCTTTGACCCAGTTCATCGTGAACCCAATGGAAGAGAAGACGAATCTGCGCATCGCGGGACTTCCGAAAGAAAGCGACACCTTGCGCCTCATTCAGGCAATGAAACAGAACGGGCCCGCCGAGGAACTGGCGTTTTTGGAGACCGTCCCCGACCCCGTCATCCAGGTCGAGGCATTGCTACTGAACGCCTATCTGGCTGAGGTCAAGGAGCATCAGTTGAAACGTGCGGAAGAATGCTATCGCAAGGCCAGTGAAATCAATCCTGAAAAATGCCTCCCCCCCCTGGGGAAGTTTCTGTTCCGCCACATACGGTATAAAGACGCGAAGGAAGTCTACGAAAAACTGCATTTGGCGATGATGTCGGACGAGAACATTGCCAACTATGCGGAAATCCTGTTTTTCCTGAAAGAGAATGAGGAACTGGCGAAATTGGAGCAGAAGATTCCACGTCGAATCCGTGCGTCCTTGCCGTTGCGGGCCTACATCCAGAGCCTGCAAGCGTACATGGAGCATGATTCGCAGAATATGGTCAAGAACTACCGGGTGGCGCAGATGGACCGCAGCACGCCAGTGGGACTCCTGCTGAGTTATGCAGTAGCGGTAGAAAGTTCCGATTTGCCGCTGATGAGCAAGGTCCTCACACAGTGGAAGCAGACCAAGCTGTTCCAGGAAAAGTTGGCAAGCATTCTGCCGCAGATGCGCACCGCAGTGGAAACTGCGATGAATGAGAAGAAACTGGAAGATGCCGCGCGCCTGGGAGTGCTTTTCCTGGAAGTGTCCCCGCCCGAGCCGCTTGCCTGGCGTGCCGTGATTCAGGACCAGGCAGAGCGTGGCACTCTTTCGGATAAACTCATCCAAGAAGCCATCAAGCGCTTCCCGCAAGAGGAGTTGTACCGCAAGCAGGCACTGGAACTCGCCCTGCGGCGCCGAAACAAGGACCAGATCCTGTCCGGCTACGACCAGCTGATCGCCGTCAGCAAGGAACCCGCCTCGGAATACTACCGGAAAATCCTCTTCCTGGAATACCAGGGCTTGAAGCAGGAGGCGGATGCAGAACTCAAGAAACTCCTGGAAAAGGAAAAGTCCCTCGTAGCCGCCAAGCATGCCCTCGCGTTCGGCCTCCACACCGGCAACCAGGAAGCCCTCCATTTCGCGGAAAACTACCCTGAACTGGCTGACATCGTCAAGTTCGAACAGGAACGCCGCAACGGCGATGTTGACAAGGCAATCCAGTTCCTGCGCGACACGCCAATCGAACAAGCACTCTCCCACGAACGCCAGGAGGACCGCGAACTGCTCTTCCCGCTCGCCGTCTACCTCGCCCTCGCACATGTCACAGACCGTGCCGTCAAAATCTACACCGACCTCATCCCCTACATGGGAAACAATCCCACCGTCGAACTCAATCTTTCCGAAATCTACGCCGATGCCGGACAATTTGAACTCGCCCTCAAATACGCCGCAGACGCCCTCCAGAAGGCTCCCTCCTCCAATATCGTGAAAATCGTCTATGCCCTCCGTTGCGCGGACAAGGAAGACTACGCACAGGCGCTTACCTACCTGCCCGACAACGTCTCCGATGAAAACCTCAAGACCATCCTCATCAACTGCCTCGAAAAATCCATTGCAGACGCCTTTGAAAAGCAACGTTTCGCCACCTGCCGCACCTACCTCCAGCGCCTGCAACGCCTTCAACCGCAAAATCCCATCGTCCAGGAATATCTGGAAAAACTGAACAAGCGTTGACACGGTATGGACTTCAATCACCACTTTCCAACGCCCCCGCTTCTCCGCAAGAACTTCCTTGCGGCCAAAGCCAGTGCGTCCCTGCTAGTCGCCGCCATTCTCTTCGGAACCATCGGCTACCTGCTTTGGGGACGCGCCCACTGGGAAGAAGGAGCCTCCCTCCTCGCACTCCTGCTCCTCGCCTCCTTTGACCAGGAAACCTCCCCTGCCCTTTCCTCCACCCCCTCTCGACGCAGCCACGTCTTCTCCTGGCTCATCCTACTTTGCGCCTTCCTCGGACTGCTCTTCTCCTGGCAAACCCATGTTTCCTCCTCCAACCAGGATTTCTCCCGCCTCCTCTACAAGCATGGTGCGCTGCTCTTCCTCGCATTCGCCATCGCCTTGCGATTTGACGGGACACGCACCGCTTTCACCTTTCTCCCGCTGCTCCTGCTCGGCTTCGTCCTT
>JAFRLI010000240.1 GCA_017431255.1 Victivallales bacterium | reverse complement strand
CCCGCTTACCTTGTGTGCTGCCCTCCGCTCCCCATGCACTCGTGCCATTTCACAAAAGGGGGCGGGGGGAGCCCGCTTACCGTGTGTGCCGCCCCCCGCTCCCCCTGCACTCGTGCCATTTCATGAAAGGGGGCGGGGGAGCGGAGCCTGCTCGCTCTCACGGGCTACGCCAGGGCGGGGGGAGCGGGGGGCGGCAGCCCCCCGTCCTTTGTTTTCACTACCCTGCGTGCTACGCAACAGGCGGGGAATTCCTTGTTTTCCCCCTTACCACTTGATATTTCGAGAATTTTTGATATAATATAGGAAAGCCAAAGTTGGCTTTACCCCTCCCATAAAAGGAAACTAAAAAGATGAAAAACAAAACATTCACTCTCATTGAACTTCTTGTTGTGATCGCGATCATTGCGATTTTGGCTGCGATGTTGCTGCCTGCACTGGCGAAAGCCCGCGAGAAAGCACGCGCCATTTCTTGCGTGAGCAATCAGAAGCAGGTTGGATTGCAGTGGCGTATGTATGCACAGGACAACGACGACATCTTGAAGATCTGCAATTACAAGTCGGACGGTGGGTTCAATCTGAACTGGTCTGCGAATGAGTTCACGGTAGGTGGAACTTCTACCAAGATTCAACCCTACTGCTTCTGCCCCTCGCTGCAGCCACCGTCCTTTAGCAATGCCTACACCTATGCTACCAAAGCGGAGTGGTTCCACAATGACTACGAAACGCTATATGCACCTGGCACGAAAAATAATTTGCACCTATATATTTATGCCAAAAACAGTACTGGTGGGAACATCGGCAACTCCGCGCATTTCAACTTCAAGGTCCTTGCTCGTCCCTCGGACTACTGGATGCTTTCCGAAGGCTGCCGTACCGTTGATTCGGCTAGCGGAAAAATCGGGCAACCCTACTGCGCCATGGGCGTTGGTACCTTCTTCCAGAATGGCTTCGCGTTGATCGCAGCCCATTCGGACCGTGGGAACTTCCTCTTTGGCGACGGCCATGTCGAGAGCCTCACCCCGTCTGTCTTCTACGGGAAGTATCCCTGGATCAAGACCAAGCACAGCAACTGGTTCATCCGCAACCGAGCCATGGTTGCTCTCCAGTAATCGGATTCTCCGCCCCGACTTCCCCAAAAGGAAGGGGTAGATAAAACGCCGCCGGGCATATTGCTCGGCGGCGTTTTTTCGTGGTGGCAGAGGTGGCTATTCGTGCCAGGTGAGGATGTCTGGGAGGGAGCGGCGCGGGGAGGCGGCGACAGCGAACTCATTGGGAGGCATGCCGCAGGCGATCACCTGGACGATGGCCTCGTTTTCGGGGATTTGGAGGAGGGCATGCGCTTTCTGGTCGATTTCCGGCGGGACAGACCAGTGGAGGATGCAGTGCGCGATTCCGTGGTAATGGAGGGCGTAGCAGAGGTTCATCACGAAGATGCCGCCATTGGTGTAGCAATCGTGACGTTCCCATGCCCAGCGGAGAGCAGATAAATCGGCGGTGACGACGATGACCTTGTCCGCGTCTTGCCCAAAGCCGCGGGAGCCTCCCTGGAGTGCAAAAAGCTGTTCGAGGAGGGGACCTTGGGGGAAGACATGCAGCCTGGCGTGTTGACGATTGCAGGCGGAGGGGGCGGTCAATGCAAGGGAGAGCGCCTGTTCCAGAAGGTCTTTGGGGACGGGGCCGGCGAAGTGCCGGAGGACGTGCCGCGAGGCGGCGAACTCGGGGAAGGGTGCGTTTTTTGCGGCGAAGAACTCTTGGGAAGTCAGATGGGGTTCCCTGGCGGCTGGGATGTCGGGATGACGTGCCAGGAAGGCTTCAAGTTCAGGCATGGGGAAATGGTGTTGATGGAGTTCGCGATAGGCGCGCAGCACGGCGATTGCGTGCTGCCATTGCGGGGCGTCGTCTCCGAAACGAGTTTCAAATGCCTGGACAAGTTGTATCAGATGACGTACGACGGGCACTCCGAAGCCGAGGCGTCGCCGAGGCATGGTGAGTCCCTTTTCCAGCACGTGGTATCCCATCACGATTTCGGCAAGCGCGGCCTCCTTGCGGTCCAGGTGAAGCATTCCCGCGTGGCGCTCGAACTGCATCCTATCGTACCGAAAGGCCTGCCGTGCCTCATGCAGCGTCTTGCGTTTCAGCAACCAGGCGGAAACGGCTCGCTTGATTCTACGAAGAAACTCCTTCATCGCTTGACAGCCCTATTGCCCTTGAGATTGACATTCGCTGAGAAGCATCGCCTGGACCTGCTCCGGCGTGGTGGCACTGCGCAAGGCTGCGACGCGTGTTTCGTCCGCCAGAAACTTCGCCAGCGTGCCCAGAAGAGGAAGGTGTGCGGCGGGCGAGGTGGCGGGAACCGCCATCAGGAAGAACAGCGTTACATTCTCCTCGCAATCAGGGTCATATTCGATGCCTGGCTCCTTCACGATGCCGACCACCAGCCCGAGACGACGAACGGCCGCAGAACTGGCGTGCGGCAGAGCAATGCCGCCCCGCATCTGGGTCGACATATCGGCCTCGCGATTCTCCACATCGGCGACATAGGCTTCGAGACTTTCGAGCATGCTGTCCGCGCGGAACGGTTCCGCGAGAATGGGAAGGATATTGTCTCGATGTACGGAATCGGGATTCAGGAAAAGGATGTGCGAGAGCGGCAGGAGTTCATTCAGGTCCATGGCAACCTCCGATGACCGTCAGTATTTTGGTGGGAGTTGAGCGGGGTCGAGTTTGAGGAAATGTCCGCAGTTGGGGCAGATGGGTTCGAGTTGTTTTGCGCGCATGCGTTTCATGAGAGGAAGGCTGATGGTCATGCGGCAGTTTTGGCAGACGCAGCGCTGTTCGGGCACCATTGGCATTTGCTTCTTGTTGGTGGCGAGACGCTGGAATCGTTCGCGCCAGGAGGTCGGGAGTTTTTTGAGAAGTTCCTGGTATTCCTTCAAGATGCGTTCCATCTGGCGGGGGTGCAGTTCTGCCCAGCACAGGACCTCGCCTTCGCGCGTGAGGAGTTCAAGGGCCTGCAGACGTAGGAGCGTCTTCTCGTTCTCTTCAAGGTTTTCAATCATCTCAGGTGTGCTCCTTGTGGTTGCAGTCGCAGCCGTCATCCTTCCATGGGGTGATGGAGGTGTACTGGCCGACATCGTAGTGGATGATGCGTTCGGGCATGGGCATGCGATTGAGCACGATGTTCGCCTCTGCAAAGAATTGCTCCGCCAGGCTGTCGTGGTAGTTGGTGAAGACGACGACGCGGCGGATGCCTGCGGCGACCAGTGCTTTTGCGCAGTTTGTGCAGCACATGTTCGTGACATATGCGGTCGCCCCGTCCAGGGAGATTCCGTGCCGGGAGGCCTGGCAGATGGCGTTGATTTCCGCATGGTTGGTTCGCACGCAGTGGTCGTTCACAACCAGGCAGCCGACATCGTAGCAGTGCGGGGCACCAGGCAGGGAGCCGTTGTAGCCCGTGGCGAGGATGTTGTTTTCGCGCACGAGAACGCAGCCGCAGTGCATTCGGGGGCAGGTGGCGCGTTCGGATGTGAGCATCGCCAACTTCAGGAAATACTCGTCCCAGGATGGGCGGTGCCATTCCTGGCGATTGGGGGATTTGACAATCTGCACGTCCATTGTCGTCTCCTTAGGATTCGTTCGTCCGTGAGAGGGATTGCTTGCGGATGGCGATTTGCATGACCTCGATTTCGGCGGGGGTGACGCCATCGATGCGCGAGGCTTGCCCGAGGGTTTTGGGGCGTCGTTTCTGGAGTTTCTGCTGAGCCTCGATGGAGATGCCGGGCAAGGTGAAGGGGAAGTCATCGGGGATGGGCATGGAATCGAGTCGTCGCAGGGCGGTGGCTTCGCGTTCCTGGAGTGCGATGTAGCCGCCGTAGCGTGCTTCGATTTTGAGTTGTTCCATCACGCGTGGCGGGAAGTGTGGGAGATTGGGGGTATGTTCGTAGGAGAAGTCGGGATGGCTCATGAGGTCCCAGACGTTGTGACCGTCGAGTTTGATGCGTCGCAGTTGGGCGCGTCCGTCGTCAATTGCGTGGCGCAAGGAGCGGACGCGGGACATGTCGGTACCCGAGGCCAGGCCCAGGCGGAAGGCGAGGGGGGTGAGGCGGAGATCGGCGTTGTCCTGGCGGAGGGAGAGGCGGTATTCGGCGCGGCTGGTGAAGAGGCGGTAGGGTTCGAGAATGTCCTTGGTGACCAGGTCATCAATCATTACACCGATGTATGCTTCGTTGCGGGCGAGGGTCAGGAAGGAGAGACCCGCTGCGCTGCGAGCGGCGTTCACACCTGCGACGAGCCCCTGGCCGGCAGCCTCTTCGTAGCCGGAGGTGCCGTTGATTTGACCGGCCAGAAACAGATTCGGCCAACGCTGCAGCGCCAGCGAAGGATGCAGTTGGTGCGGGAACACAAAGTCGTATTCAATGGCGTAGGCGTAACGGCATATCTCCGCATGTTCCATGCCTGGCAGGGAACGCACCAATTGCCATTGGACATCGACGGGCAGGCTCGTGGAGACCCCGTTCAGGTAGTACTCGTCCGTCGAAGCTCCTTCGGGTTCGACGAAGACGTGGTGGCGCGGGCGATCGGGGAAGCGTACGATTTTGTCCTCGAACGAGGGGCAGTACCGTGCGCCGGTTCCCTGGATTTTGCCGCTGTACATCGGGGAGCGCGAGAGATTGGCGCGTGCGATTTCGGCGGTATTTTCCGTGGAATAGGTAAGGTAGCAGGGAAGTTGCGGGAGCGTGAGGGAGTCGAACACAGGCAGGGTGGCGGTGGGTTCGCGGAAGGAGAAGCGTGCGCCGTCATGGTCGGGAGGTTGGATTTCCATGGACGCGAAGTCGATGGAACGTCCCAGAACGCGGACGGGGGTGCCTGTCTTGAGGCGGCCCAGTTCCAGGCCCAGGTCGTTTTTCAAGGATTCGGAGAGAGCGTTGGAGGGCGGGTCGCCTGCGCGGCCGCCAGGCTGGCTCCGCAGTCCGAAATGGAGCGTGCCGCGCAGGAACGTCCCCGTCGTCACCACGAAGGAACTGGCTTCCCAGCGGTCGCCAAAGATGTCTTCGACGGCGGTGACGCGACGTCCGTCCGTCACAAAACGCACAGCCTCCGCCTGGTGGACGACGAGGTTCTCCTGGCGCTCCAGCACGAATTTCATTCGCTTCTGGTAGAGCAATTTGTCGCATTGTGCGCGCGGCGAGAGGGCGGCTGCGCCCTTGGAATCGTTGAGCATGCGGAATTGGATGGTCGTCGCGTCGGCATTGACGGCCATTTCGCCGCCCAGCGCGTCAATTTCCCGTACGACCTGTCCTTTGGCGACGCCTCCGATGGAGGGATTGCAGGACATTTGGGCGAGGTGGTCGTTGTTCAGGGAAAGCAAGAGCGTCTTGGCACCCAGGCGCGCCGAGGCCAGCGCGGCCTCGCAGCCCGCATGCCCACCGCCTATGACTACCACATCGTATCTCATGCTACTTTCCTTCCTGCAATGCCTTCCGCAGTACATCCGCTTCAATCGCCGCCGTGCCGACGCGCCCACCACCACGCCAGCCGCCGCATTGGCGACGCGTGCCGCGTCCAGTGGCGAGGCTCCCGACAGTTGCGCCAGAACCATGGTGGCCATGACGGTGTCCCCCGCGCCCGATACGTCGAACACCTGCCGTGCCACGGTGGGGATGTGCATCGGTTGTTCCTCCTTTTCGGAGAAGAGTGCCATTCCGTCGGCTCCAAGTGTTACCAGGAGGTAGTCCGGTCGCCAGCGGTGTCGCAGATTCTGCCAGACTCGTGCCAGCGCACGATCTTCCAGAGGATTCCCCGCTCCAGAGGTGTAGGCAACGCCCGCCAGCGCAAATGCTTCGTTGCGGTTGGGCGTCATCAGACTCAGACCTTTGACGCGGAACGGGTTCTTCGGGTGCGGGTCCAGCGCACACGGCACGTTGCATGCACGTGCGTGGTCGACGATTGCCTGCATGAAGTCTTTCCCAAACACTCCCTTCGCGTAGTCCTCCAGAATGAGGGCGCCAAGTTCGCCGGAATCCAGTGCGTCAAATACGCTTTTGCGCAATGCCTGACGGATGGCCGGCGATACGGCCTTGACCTCTTCCTGGTCAATGCGCACAACCTGCTGATTCCCTGCCAGCACGCGCGTCTTGACGGTTGTCGGGCGCGTCCCCGTCTTGAGGACGCACTCCATCTCCGCCCCTGCACGTGCCAGGTGCGAAATGAGTTCGTCTCCCTCTCGGTCCTCTCCCACAACCCCAAACACCTTTGCGCGGGCACCCAGGGAAAGCAGGTTGCTGGCGACGTTTGCGGCACCGCCTGGCACCGAATTCTGGCGTGTCACCTGCACGACAGGCACAGGTGCTTCCTGCGAGATGCGCGTGGCGCGTCCCCAGACATAGCGGTCCAGCATGACATCTCCCAAGACGCCAACCTTCTGGCGCGGGAAGTTGTCCACAATCTGACAGAGTTTTTCCAAGGGCATCATAATTCTAGTGCGAGGAGAGCCCGGCGGCTTTGCGGATGGCACCATCCACATCCACTTCGGGGACGGTTGCAAGGTTTTTGTTTTCTTCGAGACGGTCCAAGGTCTGTTGGACGCGTTCCAGGTAGGCCATCAATTCACGCCGCTGCGAATTGCGCAATCCTTCTTCGTAGTTGCGAAGGTAACGTGCCCGCTGGCTGAGTTCGTCCAGGAGTTGTTCCAGAAGCGCGTGCTCGAGGGGCGGTGCATTTTCATCCATCTGGCGGATTCTTGCGCGAAGTTGGTCGAATCGATCGTAGATTTGCTGCCGCTGGACGCCACGGTCTGTCGCGCTGGAACGCGCCAGCAGGAATGGCAGCGCGGCCATCGTCATCACTTCCAGCAGTAGAAAGACAACCACCAGAAAGCGCGACAGAAATGCCAGAGAACGGCTTTGCCACGACAAGGAGACTGCTCCGCGCTTCAGGAAGAAGGTGTACACGTGCTCCCCGACCGTGAGCTGCTCCCCCGTTGTCAGCGCTATTGCTTCCGTGCAGGGGACACCGTTATGCAGCAGGGAGACGCCAGGCAGGGGAACCGCCACAATGCCAGTGGGACGATTCTCCAGCGCAAACACGGGCTTCCCGTCCGCATCCTTGACCTCGCAGGGGAGTTGCGGGTATTCGGCGAGGGTGCGGCGTGCCAGGCGCGCTGTCTGGGTTGCGTCTGCAATGGTGAATTGTACGACAGGCTGGTTCAAAATGGGAGATTGGCGCCGGTTTGAGGCGGTGTGAAGGGTTCGGTTCCGTAGGTTCCGTTGGCGCGAGGCACCAGTTGCTCGATTCGGCCCTGGGCCTGGGTCAGTTTGTCGCGGCAAATCTGGGAGAGACGCATGCCTTCCTCGAATTTCGCCAGGGAGTCTTCCAGGGAAAGGGTGCCGCCTTCCAGTTGTGCGACAATCGTCTCCAGGCCGCGCATTGCGTCTTCAAACTTCATGGTGGATTGAGAATTGGTTTCCGTCATCACTCCTCCTTTGTGGCTGTCGCCTTGCGCACTTCTGCCTCGATTTCACCAGAGGCTAGCAGTGCTCGCAAGGACTCGCCAGGTTCAACATCCGTGGACGCACGTACCGCGCGCCCGTCTTCCTTCAATAAAATGGCATATCCGCGCGACAGCACGCCGCGCGGACTCAAGGCCTCCAGACGCATGCGCAATGCTTCGTGCCGTGCCTGCGCCTGCGGCAAAAGACCCGCTCCCGCGCGAGACAGGCGGGAGGACGCCAGTTCCAGGCGCCCCTTTTCCTGCATTACACGCTGCGGCAACGCTCCCGTCAGGCGCGCCCCCAATTGATTCAACAGAACATTCGCACGCGACGACAGGGCTGGCAACGACGCCGCCAGGCGCAACCGCAACTCCCGTTCCGATTGCGATAGCCGCTCCACCTTCGGGCAAACCGACTCCCGCAACCGCATATCCAGCTCTTCCCAATGCTGCATGCGACGGTCCACCTGGTACTGCGGCGTCACCATCGACGGCGTTGCCAGCAGACGGTCCAACCGACTTTGCTCTCCCTGGACACGATACTGCACCAGCGAAATCAAACGCATGCTGAAATTGTTCAGGCGCTCTTCCAGTTCCGTTTTCGCCTTCACGACCTGCTCGGCCGCCGCGGACGGCGTCGAACATCGGAAATCCGCTGCCAAATCCGCAATGGTGACGTCGCGTTCATGACCGACTGCACTGATGACGGGCACGGGAGATTCCACAATCGCACGCGCGACGATTTCCTCGTTGAAGCAGGAAAGGTCCTGCTTGCTCCCGCCTCCGCGCGTCACGACGATGACGTCGCACCGCCCGTTCAATGCGCGAATCGCGGCTGCGATGGAGGCCGGTGCGGTCGCTCCCTGGACGGTTGCGTGGCATGCGAGGATGTGGATGCCGGAATGGCGTCGTCCCAGCACGCGCAGGAAGTCCCCGATGGCGGCACTGTCCTTCGAGGCGACGACTCCGACGCGCTGCGGGAACGGCGGCAACGGACGTTTCCGCTCGGCGTTGAACAATCCTTCGGCCTGCAGGCGCAGCTTGAGTTCTTCCAGACGTCTCTGTTGTTCCCCGAGGCCGACGGGACGCAGCGTCACTGCATTCACCTGATAGCGTCCCTGCACCTCGTAGACGGTCAGGCGTCCTTGCACCTCGACCTCCATCCCGTTCTGGACGCCTAGCCGCTGGCACGTCGCCGCCCCCCTGAAAAAGACCACATGAACCAGACCGCCAGCGTCTTTCAGGTCAAAATACACATG
>JAFRLI010000239.1 GCA_017431255.1 Victivallales bacterium | reverse complement strand
GCATGAGGACTTCCCGATCTCGCTGGCGCACCAGATTTTGAACATGTACAACCAGCACGAGAACCTCGTCGGGTACTCGTTGCAGTTCCAGCCGCTGAAGAAGTTTGCAAAGGAACGCGAGGTGAAGACGCCTGAGGAGGTCGCGCACATCCGCGAGGGCGTCCGCAAGGACGGCACCCTCGTCTGGAACGGGGAGCTTGTCACCAGCGAGCTGCTGAAACGCCTGGTCAACAGCGAAATCGTCGGTCTCGGCGGAATCCCCTCCCGCACCATCATCGCGCCCGGCAAGCAGGCCGCATGCCCTCACAACCGGGGAACCGGCCCCGTCCACGCCCACGAGCCAATTGTGTTTGACATCTTCCCGCGCGTCGAGGCCACCGGCTATTTCGGGGACCTCTCGCGCACGGTCGTGAAGGGGTGCGCCACGCCCGAGGTCAAGCAGGCGTTCGAGGCGGTGAAGACGGTGCAGGCGGCGGTCCGAGAGTTCCTGAAGCCCGGCGTGACAGGCAAGGCCGCGCAGGAACTGACCGAGAAAATGTTCCGGCAACTGGGCTACAAGTCGAACCGCAACGCGAAGGTACCCTACGGGTTCATCCACAGCGTCGGTCACGGTCTGGGGCTGGAGATTCACGAATCACCGTCCCTGAACGTGCGGAATTCGGAGCCGCTCGTGGCGGGCAATGTCGTCACAGACGAACCGGGACTGTACTACCCCGAATGGGGCGGCATCCGCATCGAGGACGACATTCTCATCACCGAAGACGGCTCCGAAGACCTCATGACGGCCCCCATTGAATTGGAAATACCTTAACCCCAAAAACATAGGAACGCACATGCTCAACGCTGAATTGACAAACCTGGTTGCCTCCCTCGCACCCGACGCGCTGCTTTCGCAGGTCAAGCAATGGTACGCTGCTCCAGAAACCAAACCTGACTTCTGCGCCTGGCTCGCGGAAGCCGCCACGCTCGAAAAACTGTCCCCCGAGCAGGTGGCGACCTTGCGCGTCGCTCTCTATTGCGTCGCCAAGGACCAGAACCATGACGCCTGGCCGCCCCTCAAGGAACTGCTCCTGCACGGCACCCTCCAGAACTCCCTCCAAAACACCGATTGGACTCTCCCCAATCTCCACCGTATCGCAGGTTCCATCGTCTCCCCGGAACAGGTCCCCGAACTCACCGCACTCTCCATTGACACGCGGCTCGCACAACTCTATCGCGAACAACTCATCCTTTCCTTCCAGTTCCTTTGGGTGGAAAAACTCCTCGAAGAAAAGCCCACCATCGAGGCATACAAGACCATCCTGAAAGACGCGGTCGAGCATACGTCGGAATACACCGAACGCACGGGAATGGCACTCATCCTCAATGCAACCGTCGTCGGTGGCGAAAAACTCAAGCCAGAAATGGAAGCGGTACTGGCGACGGGACTCCACGGCGAAAAAAACACCCCGATGTTGACGAAGGCCATCCCCGTCATCAGCAACCAAATTGAGTTCTACCGCAATATGTTCCGCAAAGAACACAAGGGACGCTTCCAAGACCCGACGCAGGAAGTTCCGCACCTCGGGGAACCCATCATCGAAAACCTCCAGGACCTCCCCACCAAAGGAACCCCCTTCGTCCGAGAACAGCCGAAAATCGGACGCAATGACCCATGTCCTTGCGGCAGCGGCAAAAAATACAAGAAATGCTGCGGCAAAAACCTCTAACTGCTGAATCATTCCAAGGCTCTCTTCAAGTCCACTAAACACACAGAACACTTGATATAAAACAAAATACAAAGTGCAAGCCGCCGCGTAGCGGCGGATTGCTTTCTGTGTTTTCTGTGTATTCTGTGGACTTAGTACGGAGTTTTTCATTTCCTTCAGCTTCATTACAAAGGAACAACAACCATGCCAGAATCCTACCTGCAAAGCATCTTTGCCGACCGCATCGGCGGCAATCAATTCGGAAAAGACACCAAAATCTACAAGTTCGAGAAAATCAAGCGCGCCAAGCGGGCCGCCATCGCCGCACATCCTGGCATCGAACTCATTGACATGGGAGTCGGCGAGCCCGACGACAAGGCGTTCCCCGAGGTGGTCTCCACCCTCGCCGTCGAGGCCGACAAGGTCGAAAACCGCTTCTATTCCGACAACGGCTGCACCGAGTTCAAGGAAGCCGTTGCCAAATACATGAAAGAACTTTATGGTGTCGACCTCGACCCCGCCACGGAAATCAACCACTCCATCGGCAGCAAATCCGCCTTGACGCTCCTGCCGGCCTGCTTCATCAATCCCGGCGACCTGACCGCCATCACCGTCCCCGGCTACCCCGTCCTCGGCACCTGGACCAAATACCTTGGCGGCGAGGTCCTCAACCTCCCGCTCACCAAGGAAAACCATTTCCTCCCTGACCTGGATTCCATTACGGCAGACCAGCGAAAACGCTGCAAACTCCTCTATCTCAACTATCCCAACAACCCCACTGGTGCCTCCGCTTCCCCCGAGTTCTACGACAAGGCCATCGCATTCGCCAAGGAAAACCAGATTCTGCTGGTCATCGACGCTGCCTACGCGCCCCTGAACTTCGCCGGAAAGCCCCTGAGCATCTTCTCGCGCCCCGGCGGCAAAGAGGTCGCCGTCGAACTGCATTCGATGTCCAAGGGCTTCAATATGACAGGCTGGCGCCTGGGCTGGGTCTGCGGCAATGCGCTCGCCGTCAAGGCATTTGCAACGGTCAAGGACAATGCCGATTCGGGACAGTTCCTCGCCATCCAGAAGGCCGCCATCGCGGGCCTCGCCAACCAGGCTAAAATCACCCCGCTCATCTCCGAGAAGTACGCGCGACGCCTCCAGGCACTCGTCAATATGCTCAAAGAACTTGGGTTTGACGCAAAAATGCCCGACGGCTCCTTCTACCTCTACGTCCAAATCCCCAAGGGCATCAAAGACGGACGACGCTTCGCCTCGGGCGAGGACTTCAGCCAGTGGCTCATCACCGAAAAACTCATCTCCACCGTCCCCTGGGACGATGTCGGCAACTTCGTGCGCTTCTCCGCGACCTTTGTCGCTCCCACCCTCGCCGAAGAACAACGCGTCCTCCAGGAAGTCAAAAACCGCCTCGCCGACTCCGTGTTCGAGTTTTAGGGGGAATCCGCAGAACACACAAAATACACTGAAGGCAATCCGCCACTAGCGGCGGATTGCACTCTGTATTTTGTTTTAGATCAAGTGTTTGTCCGTACGTAGCGCAGACAAACTGTTCTGTGTATTCTGTGTGTTCTGTGGACTCCCAAAATCAATGGCGGGACGCCGTTGTTACTCTGCCTTCCACGGTCCAAAGACGATTTGCGTATTGTCTGCCATCTTGCCTTGGAATCCTGGGGAGTAGAAGACGGGTTTGCGCAGGACGGCGCAGAACATATTTTGGAAGCCGTCGCAGGATTTTGGGAGACTGGCAAAGAGTTTATCCACATCCAGAGAGCGGTTGGCTTCCTCCACACGGCAGGAGTTCGAGCATAAGGAAAGCATCTGATCGATCCAATGATCGTTGGGATTCGTGCCAACGATATCGCTTTCCATTGTGCCGTCAGGGAGTTGTTTCGGCTTCCATTCGAGCGCGGGAACGAGTCGTGCGCGACCGCCCGCGGGAATGGGCAAGGGAGCCACAAGACGCTCCCCATTCTCACGAACCAGGCAAAGTGCCTCCACTTCCGCACCGAGACCATTGACCACCTCCAGACCGCCGTCCACTTCAATGACGCGCAGACGCTCGCCACGGTGTTCCAAACGCTTCGTGTGCAGATTCAAGGGACGGCGTGGGGTGACGATTCGCGGATGGAGGCACTGCCCAGGCTGGTCGGCGAGCACGATCGTCTCCTCGTTCGCATGATCCAAATGAATGCTGAGGCGGTCCTCCCTGTCGAACTGAAAGTCGCTGGTAGGGACGTAAGGTGCGAGAAGACTCAGGTGGGCTTCCGTGACAGCGAGGCGTTCCGCCTGGTCAAGGTAGGTGATCCCCATTGTACTGGTGCGTATACGCCAGCCATCGGAGAATGTAATGACCAGCAAGATCAAGAGGCAGAACAAGAAGGAACACGCAGGTGTGCTGACAAGGAGCATAAGGACATTCCCTTTGCGACGATAATACCAGTGGCTCAAAGGGAAGACCAGAACGGAAAACAGAATCATCATCACCAGCAACAGCGTCAAAGGCACTTTTGGTTCAAACAAACCGAAAATTTGCCAAGCTCCATGATAGGACCCGTAAACGGATTGTATGCTGGGGGTTCTCATGGCCTCAAGAAACTCGGGAGAGTGCGTCATAAACTCCTCCCCCGGGGACACTTTCTTCCCTTTGGGGTTGGGATGAGTTTCATTGAGTTCCTTCCATTTCTCCAAAAAAGTCCTATAATTCAGGCCTGCTTTATTTCCGAACGCAAACATACGGAAATGGACGACGCGCCCCAGCCCCAGTTTCTGAATGTGCTCCCCTGGCAGCCGCCCAGGAAGCTCTTCGGGCCAGGGATCGTCTGCCAGATATACATAGACCAACTGCCCGCCAGCACGCACCCATTCCAACAGAGCACGTTTCACGCCGTCCGGAAGAACATCCTTTGGGGAAAGCCAGATTTCGTGTCCTTGCCAAGAAAAGTAATCCTTGGGATCCTCGGACCATTGCGACAGGGGAATCGGCGACGCCATCACCAGCCGCCTATCCGGAAAAGACACATACTCCACCAGTTCCACGGGCAAACCGCCTCCCACCAAAATGCTGCTCAGAGTATTGTTGGAACGTTTATACAGACTCGCCATCTGAAGACCAGCAAAAGGAGAGTCCAAATACTTGCCATTCACATAGACTTGAAAATCCGGATTACCAAAACTGCCACTCTCCACGCGATAGAAGCGAAGGACCGTCGAAGAGCCAGGCGTCAAAAAAGCGCTACGTGTCATCCGCAATTTAACCTGGTTGCGCCGATATTCCTGGTAGACCAAATCCACCTTCATCGGAAACATTCCATGATTGCTCACGCGAACTGCAAACTGCACAGGTTCAAACTCCCCTGGCAGCACCGAAGGAAGCACCGTCGCGTCCAAATCCAATTTCTCGCTGGGAGACGGTGCGGCCAGAGCGACATGCCAAGCAACGCACAACAGGCAAAGCAAAGAGGCAATGCGTTTCATTTTTGCTCCTCCTTGTGCAAAACGGGCGGCGGCGGAACCTCCTCATACAGGTGCCGACGTAGATTATCACAATAATACGGTAACAGCCAGCAACCGCTCACAATCGCCAGCACGGCAGACACCGCCACGCTCCGCGTCGGATCGCCGAGCTCGAGACCGAACGGCGTCGTCAGCAACCAGATCCGTTCACTGGCATTCGATTCGAAGGGACACAGGGCAATGCAAAGCACCGGAAACACCACGAACACTCCGATGACGATCACGACAGCCGCCCATCCCAGGGAAGGAAAGTAGCGCACCAGAATCGCACTTGCCTGCGCATAGAACAGCAAGTACAGCGGCAAGGTCGCAAGCAGCCAGATGATCGATTCGGAAGACCAATCCGCCAGACCGCACACCAACGAAAGAAACACGGGAAGGAAGAGCAGCCACCCCAGAACCAGCGCCCCCGCGCGTCCACTGCTGCACAGGAAATGCAGTAGACGCAGGAAGCGATTCCGGGGACGTTCCGCCATGACGCGCGGTCCAGGCTCCATGCGTTCGCCCAAACTCCCCGCCACGACCAAAAGCACGCACGCAGTCCAGACAATCACCCAGACGCACAACTGGATGTAACTTTCGGTCATCGGATTGCCGAGAAAGAAGTACACGAAGTATGGTGTCTGGTGGGTAAAAGGCCAGCACGCCAGGCGGGACAGCAAGAAAAGGACGGGACCCAGGACGGCAATCAACAGAATGTAGACCCGTGACCAGAACATCGTGTTCGCCTTCCGCTGCGTCAGTACGCCGATGCTCCAGGCAAAGAACAATCCTGCGACCAGGAGGATGCCGAACTCGATTCGCAAAATGTAGGATAAATGCCTTGAATGCCTCCAGCCGCTGCTGTAGATGGCGAGGTTGACGCCCAGGCCGAGCAGGCTGGGAGCACCCAGCAGGACCGTCAATGTCTCCGCGCTCTTCATCCCCGTCGCCCCCAGAAGGACCGACACCAGCGAAATGAGAAAGTACACGGGCATCAGCGCCAGCACGATGGAGCAGATTTCCATGATCGAAATCCCGCCTAGAAAATAGGCGATGAACATGAACGGAAGGCACATCGAGAAGATGAAGGCAATCATCGCGACGGAGGTCAGCACCTTGCCGCAGACAATGGTGAACGGCGTCAACACGGAAAGTCGACTGTAGTCCAAATCCATGTTCTGGCGTTCCTTGGCGAAGTTCGAGCACTGCACAAACCCCGTCATCAACAAGATGACCAGGGAGATGGCAGCCATCTGGATGATGAAGCAGATTTGGCCGAGTTCATCTGAGTCCCCAATGTCATCGGCGAAGAACCGCACGATGAGGAGCATGGCGATTTCGCCGATGAGGAGCAAGGAGGTTAAAATGAGAACGGAGCGGTTGCGGAACATCTGCCGTATCTCTTTCAGGAACACAGGATTCAGGCTGTCACTTGTGAAACGCATCACTGCACCTCCCCGCTTGTAATCCTCATAAAGATTTCCTCCAGAGCCATCTTGCGAATGTGGAATCCCGTCACAGGCAAACCTGCAGCAAAGAGAGGTGCCATCTTGCGCGGCACCTGCTCGTCCTCGCCCCGAATGGTCACATGCACCTCATCTTCCGTCAACACCTCGACCTTGAGCACGTCGGGGTCTTCCAGCAACTTTGTGCGGACCGCCTCGGACGCGCCCAGGCTCGTCACAACCAGGTAGCGTGCCTCAGCCGGAAGGGATACCGGCACGGTCGGCGTTGCGGGGGTCTCGCCGGGGAGAGGCGGCGGCACAACGGTACCATCAGAAGTTGGGGACATCTTTTTCCCGATTTCCTCGATGGAACCGGAAGCGAGGACCTTGCCGCGTTCAATGATGACCGCACCGTCGCAAATATCCTGGAGCTCGCTCAAGATGTGGCTGCTCAGCAGGATGGCTTTTCCCTGGCTTGCCAGAATTTTGAGGAGGTTCCGCAGGTCAATGCGGGCGCGTGGGTCAAGTCCGGCGGCGGGTTCGTCCAGAACCAGGACTTCCGGGTCGCTGACGAGTGCCCTCGCCAGGCTCACACGCTGCTTCATTCCCTTGGAGAGTCCGTCGATGATCTTTTCACGAAGCGGCACGAGGCCAGTGAACTCCTCGATGTCCGCAAGGCGTTTGCGCCGTTTTTCGCCTTTGAGGCCGAACGTGCGCGCGAAGAAATCGAGGTATTCCCAGACCTGGATGTCCTTGTAGGAGGGCAATGCGTCAGGCATGTAGCCGAGGACGCGGCGGACGAGTTCGGGGTAGAGCACGGTGGAAATGTCGTCGAAGAAGACATCTCCCTCATCGGGCTGGACCAGGGTGGACATCACCTTGATGGTGGTGGTCTTGCCCGCGCCGTTCGGTCCCACGAATCCATAGATTTTGCCGGACTCGAAGGAGAACGAGACGTGATCCGCCGCAAGCGTGTTGCGATAGCGCTTGGTCACACCGTCAATCTTGATCTTCATTTTGCCTCCACGCTGCTTCGGGACGGCCAGTCTATCCCGGCCGGATCTACGGACGAAACCACTGCCGACGCAATATCCGCCGCCGTCACCTTCTCCAACTTCGCCTGGTAGTTCACAATCAGACGGTGGTTCAAGACGGACGACGCCACGCGCCTCACATCCTCGAAACCGACGGTGGGACGCCCCGCCAGCAATGCCGCAGCGCGCGCAGATTCCGCCATCGCGATGGCGGCACGCGGCGAGGCTCCGTAGGTCACGCAACGGCGCACCTGTTCGAGCGCACCTTCCTGTTCGGGATGTGTCATAGCGACGATTCGCGCAATGTAGTTGGCTACTGGCTCGCTCAAGGTAATGCCGTCCATCACACCGAACAACTTCTGCAATCCTTCACGCGATAGCACAGGGGTAATCGCAGGAGGTTCCCCGCGACGACGCTCCGAGATAATGCGCGCCAGCACGTCTGCGTCCACGCCCGTCACCTGGATTTTGAAGAGGAAACGGTCCAATTGCGCTTCGGGAATCGGATAGGTGCCTTCCAGTTCAATCGGGTTTTGGGAGGCCAGCACGAAGAACGGGTCTGGCAGGGGCCGTGTCACCCCCAGCAAGGTCACGCAACGTTCCTGCATCGCCTCCAGCATCGCGCTCTGCGTCTTCGGGGAGGCACGGTTGATTTCATCCGCAAGCACGATATTCGAAAAGATTGCGCCTGGCTGGAACTCCAGCGCACGGTGACCATCCTCCCCCACCTGCAAAATGTTCCCGCCCAGAATGTCCCCCGGCAGCAAATCCGGCGTGAACTGAATGCGCTTGAACTCCAGAGACAACAACTGTCCCAACGCCTTTACCAATGCCGTCTTCCCCACGCCAGGCAACCCCTCCAGCAAAATATGCCCCCGGCTCAAAATCCCCATCAACACCAATTCGTGTATCTCATGCTGTCCCAGCAAAATCCGGTCCATCTCCCGCAACACCGCCCCCGCTTGCTCCCGTGCCCACTCCATTTCTCGCACTTCCAATGTCATCGCATATTCTCCTAACTCTTCTATGTTTTCTGTCGCGGGTCGCGACTGTCTTGTAAGAGGTAATGGCAAAACTACTGCCCAACCGCCAAAACGCCGCAAGCGATGAAGCCATCGCACCGCACCATGCAGACAGTTGAGATGAGAGTTTTGCGATTATCATCCCTTAATATACACCCCTTTTGGCACTGTTCGGGGCATTCTTCCCAAAATCTTCCAGAAAAATGCGGCTGGGCTGTTTGCAAAGACGCAAAACAGGTGTAAATTAATAGAAAGACTTGAGATGCCTCTGTAGCTCAGTCGGTAGAGCAGTTGACTCTTAATCAATTGGTCGACGGTTCGAATCCGCCCAGGGGCACCAGGTTGCTTTCTTCGCCATAAGCGAATCCATACTTGCCTCTGTAGCTCAGTCGGTAGAGCAGTTGACTCTTAATCAATTGGTCGACGGTTCGAATCCGCCCAGGGGCACCATCTGAAACCCTGCGAACACCACGTCCGCAGGGTTTCGCCTTTCTCTGCTGGTCAATGCAATGCCAATTTGGAGTCCACAGAACACACGGAATTGTTTGTCCGCGCCAACGCGAGGCAAAACACTTGAAAGGAATAAAAACAGTTACTGTTCAGAAGGGCCGCCTGGATCAGGGCCGCTACCGCCGCTATCTGCGCATATTGAGCGAGATCACCGAAAGAGAGGAACAGTATAAATGAAACAGGTGGCGCCGTCGTTTTTGTCCGCCGATATCTGGCG
>JAFRLI010000238.1 GCA_017431255.1 Victivallales bacterium | reverse complement strand
TCCGATCTAGTGGTTAGTGGTTAGTGGTTAGTGGTTAGTGGTTAGTGGTTAGTGGGTAGTGGTTAGTGGTTAGTGGTTAGTGGTTAGTGGTTAATGGTTAGTGGTTAGTGGTTAGTGGTTAGTAGGGCCGCGCAGGCGCGCGGTCCTGCAAAACCCATCGAGTTTTTCCCTTAAGAGTCCTTCTTCCTATGCAAACCAAAACCTTCACCAGTTGGCAAGAAATGGACGGCATCGCCGAGGTCCATGTCGAAGACGGCAAACTCACCTATTTCCACCTGCACCAGTTCGCCCTCTTCGCCATGGAAAACTTCCAAATGGAGATTTTGGCAGCCATGCGCGGCGTCCAGCGCCCCCGAGACGAGGCGAACTTCCTCACGCACCCACAGGCTGCCCCCTTCCCCTTCAAAAACCGCAACTGGCCCGAGGAAATCCGCCTCCACGCAGACCTGCAGCCTTTTTTCGTCGTCCGCGCAAAGGAGGATGTCGTCTTTCACCAGGAAGCCCTCCCCATCCCCCACATGCAGCAACTCGACCAGTACTGCGGCACCAGCCTCCTCGACACGCTACGCGAGCTCGGAACCCACTAGGCAACCTCTCCCCAAAAATCCGTTTCTCCAGAGCGAGTACTTGTTCTTATGCAGTTGTCTCGACAACCAAAATGGTATTCGTTACTTGCGAGGTAATTGCAAAACTCTCATTCCAACCGCCTTCACGGCGCGATGGTTTTGCCATTACCTCTTGCGAGAGATTTCGTAGGCGAAGGTGACCCCGTCGGGAGTACTGGTAAAGTTGTCGAGGTGGAGAGTGCACTTTCCTGAGGCATCGGAGAGGATGGTGGAAGTGCGTTTGCCCGAGAAGTCAAGTGCGTGGATGGACCAGACGCCATCGGGAAGGGTGAGCGTCACATCGGCGGTTCCATGATGTGCCAGGAATGGGGTTTTGCCCCAGGATTCCATTCGGTCGAGGTCGGAACTGGCGAAATGCATTCCTGTGGACATCGTGTTGGTCAGGTGGAAGAGCAGCAGGCGTTTGGATTTCGCCAGCGAGGGCGCATGGTCAGACGGCAGAAGCGCCAAGGTGGAGAAGGTATTGACTTTGCTCGCGGCAAGGCGGTCTGCGGCGAGAGAAGTGCCTGGCATCAGGACCATCGCCTCGGCGGCAGGTGCTTTGAGGAGGAACGTGCCTGCGTTGCGGTCGAGTTGAATGGAACCGTCGGGCGTGGAGAAGCGCTTTTCCTTGTCCTGGACGCAGTGCTTGGGAAGAATGCCAGCGGCAATGAGATTGGTGAGGAGTTTGTCGTCCGCCGTGAAGACTTTAGTATCGTTCGTGGGGTGTCCTGCGCCGATGTCGATACGTGCGTCGATACGTCCCTTGTAGTTTTGTCCCGCCTCGGAGCCGATGGCGGCAACCAATCCGGCGCTGGTGAAAATGGGCGGGCTATACGGAGAGGCCTTTGCATCGGCGTAGGGATTCGTCGCGTCTGCGACGAGACGAATCTCCGCAGGTTTGAGGCCGCTGTGCAGGAAGATATGGGCCCCAATGCGTTCTGCACACGCCTTGACGGGGTCGGAGGCAATGTCAAAGAAGCCATCGACGCGGTTGTTGTTGATGACGGCAGAGCGTCCATGTGCGTAGGCAAAGGGGAAGAGAGCGTCCCAGTCCTGGAAGGAAGCGTAACTGGCCATCAACGCGGGACCGCCCGCACGGTAGATGTTGGGATTGCTATAAGCGTATTCCGTGACCATGAAGGGCTTTCCAAAGAGACGCGTGGGGAAGAGGCTTCCAGGGTTGCCAGGCACTGCCTGGAAAGGCTGCCCCTGCCCAGGAAGGATGGGGAGTTGCCAGTTTTTTTCTGCAAACCGGGGATGGTCCCAGTAGAGATGGTTGTCCACATAGTCGTAGAGCGCGCGCCGGGAAGAGAACTTGGATTCGCAGGAGTGGTTCAGGTCTGTGAGGATTTGCCTGACGCCGAGGGAGCGGAGGAAGTCGCGGCACTGCGTGTAGCGCTTTGCGGTGAGATACGCGAAAAACTCGGGCATCGTGGCATTCGGGTGGGTCTTGGACCATTCCTGGAAGGCCTTGGGATACATTTTTTGAGCAATGGGATGGCTTTGCCAGACGCCATCGGGATTGTCCTCGTTCAGAAGCGAAAGGGAGATGAGCGCGGGGTCGTCCTTGAGCGCAAGCCCCGTATAGGGATTGACATGGCAAAGGAACTCCTTCGCCCAACGTTTCCAGTTCTCGAAGACGGCGTCGTGAATCCAGAAGAGTGCCTTGTAACTGGGATGATTGGTGATCATTCCGACCTCGGGGATTTCGCTGGCAGGGATGTCACGGCGCGAAACATAGATGTCCGTAGTGTAGTAAAGGCCGCGCTTGCGCATGGCGAATACACAGTAGTCGAACTTGTCCATCAAGTCATCATCGAGGAGTTTTCCGTCTTTTCCGGTGTGATTGTAGATTTCGTTGTCATGATGGTGGAATCGGACGGCGTTGAAGCCAAAGGCTGCCAGACGCGCGGCCAACTCATCGGATTCCTCGTGCGGCATGACCTGCGTGGAACCGACAAAGTTCGGACCGAAGAAGCGGACGGGGACCGCAGGAGCCTTCTCGAACGCGAGATGTCCTTCGGGTGTGATGATGACAAAGCCATGCTTGCCGGCCGGCGCGTCCAGGCGTTCGGTGAAGTCAAGCGGTCCCGTGAATCCGTCTCGTCGGATGTAACGGAACGATTTCCAGTCTGGTCCCTCTTTTGCCGTGAACGGCTCCCGCAGCACATTGCCGAGAGGTTCGCCAAACTCGCCGATTTTGCCTTGGCGAACGGTGAACCGCATCGCGGTCTTCGTGATGGTTCCATGGTAAGGAACGAACCCGATTCGCATCCCGTAGGTTGCCGTATTCCAAGCACGATTGTCTTGCATCTGAATGCAGAAATCCCCTTCGAGGAGGAGTTCCCCGCCATCGCACGGAATGCGGAAGCGCCTAGCTCGCTTTGCAGGAAGGAACTGGACGCTCTTGAAGTCACGGGGAAACGACTGGATTTTCCCGTCCACCTCGTATTTTACGGTGCCGTAGCGTTTGACGGAAAGTGCCCCCTGCAAGCAAAGATAGACGACAGGGGTCGGCTCCGGGAAGGAAACCGCGCCTTCTATGAGTGCACCATTCGCTTGCTTTGTGAGTTTGACCGAGAGATCCCCTTGAGGCTTGCCTGCCAACGACAGTTTGCTCGAAAACTTAGACACCCCGTTCTGGGACGTGAACTTCATGTCGGGGTAAATGCCGGGGTCGGTCTTGGGGTTCAGAAGGTGCCACGAGGGCGTGAACGTCGACATTTCCACT
>JAFRLI010000237.1 GCA_017431255.1 Victivallales bacterium | reverse complement strand
AGCGGCGGATTGCCTTCTGTGTATTCTGTGTGTTCTGTGGACTCAAAAATGAGTTTTGCAACAGCCTCCCTCGCTAGAACAAAGAGGTTGTTCTCCTGGACTATCTTTTTTGCAGGAGGACGAGGGATTCGAAATGGGCGGTGGCGGGGAACATGTCGAATGCGGCTGCGCGAACGGGAGCGTAGAGTCCGTTTTCGCAGAGAAGTCGAAGGTCGCGGGCGAGAGTGGAGACGTTGCAGGAGACGTAGGCGACGGTGGCCGGTTGGAATTCTGCCAGGGTCCGAATGACCTTGGGGTCGCATCCCGTGCGTGGCGGGTCCAAAATCACGACCGTCTCCTCTGCTTTCGTGCGAACCAGTGCCTTTTCCAGCGAACTCTCTGTCGTGCCCGCGATGAAGCTGGCCTTCAGTCCCAGCGCAGAATGATTGAACTTGGAGGCGGTCACAGCCTGTTCGTCTGATTCGATAATGACACGGTACTGGAAAAGGTCTCCCAGTGCGAGGGAGAAGGTTCCAATGCCGCCGTAGGCGTCTACCAAGGCGCGTCCGCCAGATTGGGCAAGCCAATCCCGCAAACGTGCAATGAGCAGGGAAGCCACGGGGGGATTGACCTGCCAGAAGGAACCCACAGGCACCAGAACCTCCTGGTCAGCCAGGCGTTCATGAAGCCAAGTCAAGTTCGGGGAAGCGTGTCCAAAGTAAGCGACGACTTTTCCGGTGGAGTCGACACGGTAGGTCAACGGATACGGTTTGGGACGCCGCACATTGTCCATCGCCCACTGTCCCCGCTGGAAGGTGCGAATATTCTCGTTGATGCGGGCATCTGCGAGCGGGCAGGAGGCGACGGGAAAGAAAGTGGTGTTGTCCCGTTCGCAGAAGCCATAATGGCAATGCTGCCGGTCTCCTTCGGGAATCGGTTCCAGCCGCAATTTGTTGCGGTATCCGAAACGTTCGGAAGACGGCGCAAAGCACTCCAGTTCCGGAAACTGCTCGAACTTCCCGATGCGTTGCATGACCGTGCCGAACTGCGTACGTTTTGCCGCAAGTTCTGCCCCGTAGTTCAAATGCTGGTACGCACAGCCGCCGCATTGCCCAAAATGTTCACAAACCGGTTCCACGCGGTCGGGACCCGGCTCCTCCAGACGCCGCACCTTCCCACGATAGAAATTCTTGCGGACCTCCGTCACCTCGGCAACCAGGCAATCGCCTACCGCCGTGAACGGAACGAACATCACCGCTCCGTCTTTCGAGCGAGCCACACCCTCCCCGCCAAATCCGATTTCACGGATGTGGACCCGTACCAAATCTCCTACCGACAACATATTCGAATACTCCTGTCACAGCGCAAAAATCTTGTCCAGCGCAACGGAAGTCACGGCAACGGTATCCCCGGTGGGCGGCAGGATTTCTGCGGTGATGGTCTTGTCATAGCCAATGGCACGCAACGCGTCCATCGTCTCTTTCCAGGGCATGTCGCCTTCGAGGAGATTGACGAATCCCGCGAGGCCGCCCACGGAGGTCTTGTAGTCCTTGATGTGGACGCGGCGGATGCGCTTCCCAAGAAGGGCAATCCAATGCGCGGGACACTGGTGGAGGCCCAGCAGGTTCCCCGCGTCAAAGTAGGACCCGATGGAGGGATTCTGGAAGGAATCCAGGAAGTCGCGCAGTTCCAGAGGCGAATAAAACATCCCGTTCCAAACATTTTCCACACAGAGTTCGACGCCCAGATTTGCAGCATACTCCCCAAGGATTTCCACCGCTTCGTGCGCCCACTTCACCGCCTGGTCATACGGGACCTGCTTGTAGTTCGCGTCCCAAGGAATCGTCACCGCACCCGGTACAAACAGATACGACTGTGCGCCAATCCAGGCGACGCGGTCCAACGCGCGCTTGTTCAAGTCAATGGCGCGCGCCCGCACATCGGCGTCCAGATGTGTCGGAGAGCATTCCCAGGTCATTCCCGAGGCAATGGATTGCAACTGCACGCCAATCCGAGCGGCCTCCGTCTGGAAGCGCGAACAATCTGCGTGCGACGTGTCAGGCGTCAGATAGCCCGACAGCCCTACCGCCAATTCCAGCGCGTCGTAACCGGCGTCTTTCACGATGTGCATGGCATCGACGGGACGGACGGGCTTGCCGTCTTTTTCGGGAATGGACCAGAAACTAAGGGATTTCAGCATAATGTGGTTCTCCTGAAAGGGAATGGTGGAAAATTACACAAGTCCTCGTGCTGCGAGGTATTCGTCCATACGAACATTGACGGGCCACTGGTAGTCGCGCGGGGTGCGGGAGATTTCCATCTTGAGACCGTCATAGAGAGGCATCAAGTCTTTTTGCTGCATTCCCGTTGCGGTCAGGACCTTGGAGTTGTCCATCACGCGCTCGAAGAGGCGTGCATAGACCAGTTGCCAGCGGATTCCAAAGGCATACGGATCCGGACTCTTGATCTTGAGGTAGTCCTCCTGCGGGACCCAGAGCGCCTTGAGGTTGCAGATGTCCTTGTAGTAGTCCGCAATTTCCTGCCAGGTGTGGTGTTCGGCGCTGTGAACATTGAAGTCCTCACCGTACGCCCTGTCGTTGAACAGCAGCTTGCCAATCATCTTGGCGACGTCCCCGCCCCAACCCAGCGTCGCCGAGACATAACGCGCCGTTTCGGGAACGACGACCGTCTTGCCGGCAAACGCACGTCCGACATTGTCGGGAGCCTCCAAAGTCACCAACTGATACCGCATGAAGGAAAAGGTGGTGGCGGGACGAATGATGGTCCAATTCTTCTTGGTGCCGTATTCGCGGAGGAGGTTTTCGCCGCGTGCCTTGAAGATGCAATAGTCGTCGGAGTACTTCAGGAGCGGGTCCTTGGTGGTATCTATGAGGCGGGGGGAGGATTCTCGGACGGGATGTTCAAGATTGTCGTAGACGCGTGCGCTGGAGATGTAGACATACTGGTCGGTATTGTCGAGCATCTTCGAGAGGAACATCGGGAGTTCGCCGGAGCCATGGGTGAGGAAATCGACAATGGCGTCGTAGCGCGTCTGCTGCAGAAGCGAGTCCAAAAACTCCCTCTCCTTGCCGTTGCCCTGGAAATAGCGCACAAGCGGATTGTCACTCTCCTTGGAATCCAGGGACGCGCCATCGACGCGATATCCCAGTTCCGCCAGATACGGTACCAGATAGCGCCCCATGGCACCCGTCGCACCCAACACCAAAACTTTCTTTTCCTTGCTCATCACGAATACTCCGTGCTGTGATTCTCGCTTTGGGACACAAAAAACCATTCTTACAATATCAGTTATTATTTCAAAAGCAAGGGAGTCATCTACAATTTTCCCCGTTGCGTCTTGAAAACCTTAAAACGGCATTTACTTTATTTCCCTAGAGGCTCTAGAGGTGCTAGAGGTGCTAGAACGAACCACGAACCAACAACCGCCGCCATGAACAACATGCTGGATTCCTTCCTACGCCCCCCAACGGGATACTCCTTCTGCGCCGACGCGGAAAACGTCTATGGTCTGCCAGGCGGCGGTGGCCGCGCCGTCCCAGGAGAACCGCAGGAGGAAGTCGCCCGCATCGGCCAAAACCAGAACACGGCCCTTCCCGCCTCCGAAGAACTGGGACGCGGCTGGAAGGTGCGTCCCTACACCTATCTGGAACCCAAACAGGAAATCACGCTGTTTGACGTGGATGGTCCCGCCTGCATCCACCATTTCTGGCTGACCGTCGACGGACGCTGGCTCCGCGAACTCATCCTAAAAGTCTACTGGGACAACGAGGAAACCCCCTCCATCCTCGCACCGCTCGGAGACTTCTTCTGCAATGCCGCCGGCTACACGGCAACATTGCAATCCCTGGCATTCTGCGTGAATCCCACCAATGCGCTGAACTGCTACCTCCCCATGCCCTTCCGCAAACACGCCCGCATCACCATCGAAAACCTCGCACCGCAACGTTCCCCCAGCCTCTACTACTGCATCAACTTCACAAGAGAACCCATCCCCGAGGACGCACTCTACCTTCATGCCTCCTTCCGACGGCAGAACCCACTCCCCCTCGGTACAGACTTCACCATCCTTGACGGCGTCAAGGGCGCCGGACGATTCGCAGGATGCTACCTCACCTGGCAGTCCAACAACAACGGCTGGTGGGGCGAAGGCGAAATCAAAATGTACATTGACGACGACCGCGAGTTCCCCACCATCTGCGGCACGGGCACAGAAGACTATTTCTGCGGTGCCTGGAACTTCCAAAAGGAGTTCTGTTCCCCGTACAGCGGCTGCCCCCTCGGTGCTCACAACGAAACCGCAGGCGCACGTCACTCCCTCTACCGATTCCACATCAACGACCCCGTCTTCTTCCATACCGCACTCAAAGTTGACATCCAGGCAATCGGATGGCGCAGCGGCGGCCGCTATCTTCCTCTTCAGGACGACATTTCCGCCACCGCATACTGGTACCAGACGCTCCCGCATGCCCCCCTGCCCTCCCTCCCCGACCGCAATGGCCTCGAAGTCATCTAAGGTTTTGCTCATGAAAACGCTTTTTGCCCTGCTTGCCACCCCAATCCTTGCATTTGCGGCCATCACCAACTACATCCCCGATGGCGGCTTCGAAAATGGAATCCAGCCCGTATTCCACCGCATGTGGGACGTGAACTATATGCCAATGGCACCGCAAATCGAATCCAAAGGTGCCTTTGAGGGGAAACGCTGCGTGCGCGTCACCCATGACCGCCCGCTGTTCTTCTATTCCGAGGTCAATCTTCCCGTTCCGCAACCGAAATCCCCCTGGACCTTCTCCATCTACCTGAAGTCGAATCAACCCAATGCCCAAGCCACCATCCGCGTCGGCATCTACCGCCAGTGGGACCACGTCGATACCGAAAAGACCGTCACGGTCGGCACAGACTGGACACGGCACGAAATCACCATTTCGAAATGGAGTTATGGACGCCGCAGCGGCAAGAACCAGGGACCTGTGAACTTCAGCGTTTCTGTCCCCGAAGGGAACACCGTCTGGGCAGACGCAGCGCAATGGGAGTCCGTACCGAAGGCACGCGACTTTACCAATTCCGTCATGTTCCACGCCACAATCCGCAAGGATTGGACCCCGTTTCCGCAGGTTCCCTGGGAATCCGACCCACCGAAGCCCCTCGCCAATCCGCAACCGTTCGAGATTCCGCTTTTCGTGCAAAATGACGAAACCTGCACACTTTCCGCAACCCCGTTGAGCACGGGCATTCTCTTCCCGAAAGGCGTCCTCGGCGCCGGCGGAACCTTCCACATTCTTTCCGATACGGGCGAACTCCCCTGCCAGTTCCGCACGCTCGCCATCTATGAACAGGATTCCTCCATCCTCTCTGGTCAAATCGATTTCATTGCAGACCTCAAACCAGGAAAAAACACCTTTTCCCTGCACTACGACCCCAAAGGTACTCCCGCCACAGATACCTTCAACCCGTTTGAACGCCTTCCACGCCCCGGCGATGAACAACTCTGGCAGGACAGTGCCTCTCTTCCTATCGCATTTCATGGCGCAACGGCCCGTGCCCGAAGCATCAACAACACCCCCTACAAGAGCGTCGTCGTGGACACCAGCCCGCTCTTCACGGGCCCCATCCACGCCTACTATGTTGTCCGTGGGCATCTTGTGAATGAATCGCGCCCCGAATACGGGCTGCTGGCCTTCTCCGCTCGCATCCATGCCTGGAAAGGAATCCCTGGCGTAACCGTTGATTTCACGCTGGAAAACCGACATCCGACACGCACGCCCTGTCTGCGGCAAGCCAGTTGGGAAAGCCCTCTGACCGTCTCCCCCAACGGAGCCGCACTCCTCCAGGTGTTCCACCCGGACACGCACACCTTCTCGCTCGGAACTGCCGACTCCTCTGGCAAATGGAACTTCCAAGAACTCCGCGGCGAAGCAGCCCTTACTACTTCCAATCATCTGCTGCTCCATACCCAGGACGCCTGGCGAATGCACCCCACCTCCATTGCGTTCCGTAACGGACGCGCCTGCGCCGACCTCTGGCCCTCCCAGGTCCGTCCTCTGCTCTTCTCCCCTGGCATGGCCATCACGCGAACCTCGCACCTTCTGATGCTCCCCAATTCCACGGACGCCACCGCCATCCGCAAACGCCTCGAAAATCCTCCCATCCTTCAGGTCGCCCCCCAATGGATGCTCCGCGCTGGACTGCCCCTCCGCCTCGCAGCCTCCCCCAAGACCCCTGTCCTGAACAAGTACCTGGGGGACTTCATGAGCCAGAATACCCTCGAACCCGAAAATCCAGAACTGGGACGCTACTGGTACGGCGTCTTCGACTATGGAGACAAGCGCGGCGACGGTGGCTGGTCCAACCTCGAATCCTACACGGACTACTCCCTCGAACTCCGCGGTCTCGCCTGCGGCGACCTACGAGCCATGCGCCAGGGCTTCGAGGGAGCAAAGCACTACCGCGATATGGACATCAACCACAACACGGGCTTCCCGCACGTCCACTCCACAAATCACGTCAATGGTCCCATTCATTTCGGACACAGTTGGATTCAAGGTCTCCTGCTGCACTATCTCCTCACCGGCGACCTCCGTAGCCGGGAAGTCGCCTTCCATGCTTCCGAAGGCATTCTCAATTATCCGGTCGATAGTACCGAAATCCGCGAAAACCGCGAACTGGCCTACTACCTAATGACGCTTTCCGATATGTCGCTCGTCTTCGGCACGAAACGCAACTATCCCCGCTTCCTGCGTCAACTGGAACAGGCAGAAACCTACCTGCATGCCACGCCGACCCCGCGAGACACGCTCATGCAACGCACCTCCGCATTCCGCGGCAACTCCTATTTCTGGTGGTGCAATGCGGGAATCGTCCCGTTTGCCTGCTGGTACGGCACTGCGGGACTGCTCAAAATGCACGCGCTGACCCATGACGCCTCCCTGGAACCCCATATCCGCCGGGAGTTCCTCAACACCCTGGACCTGGAATCCATCTACCGCGTCCACCTCGAGGAACTCCATCCCAACCTCCCCGCCGAACAAACACTCCCCTTCATCGCCAGCAATTATGTCGGCGGACGCGGCGGCTATTTCTACTACTCCGCTACCGAATTCTCCCGCTTGACGGGCGATCCCAAATACGCCGAACTCGCGCGCAAGGTCGCATACGCCCGTATCCTCGAAGGGAAAAACATCAATGCGGTCAACGATATCATGATGACCGCCCCGTTCGCAGACCTCCCAGAGGACTTCAGCGAGGAAAAACTCATCGAGGAAGTCCGTCAACTCTTCCTCAAATCCTCCGCACCCAAACTTCTCAATGGCGACTTCCGGCAGACGCGCAGTTACGCGGAAATGATGACCCCGCGCGTGCCCGGTGCCATCACTCCCGAATGGGCGAAGGACATCCCCTACCCCAGATTCTGGCACATCAACATCGGCAAGGAATACACCGCCACGGAATTCATGCGATACCGCACAGAACTCTATTCCCTCGGCGATGGCTGCATGAACATCCTTCTCGACCGTTCCAAGTGGTACGCCATCAATATCAATATGGATTCCGCACGCATCGCCCTCAGACCTGGCGTCTGGAACTTCTCCGCAAAAGTCAAACGCGACAACAATGTCCTTCCAAGTCGCTTCGCCATCACCTTCTCCCATTTCCACGACTACCGCTCCGTCTTCGGTCTCTTCCTCGACCCAAAGGAAAAGCACGACTGGACAACCAAATCCAGCGAAGCCCCAGACGTCCTCAGCGTCCATTGCACCGCTCCCGACCGGGACGGCTTCGTCACCGTCAACGCGTCCTTCCGCATTACCCAGGAAGGCTTCTCCACCGTCAATTTCTACACAGGTCTCCTGCCCAATGCACAAAAAGGAATCATCACCCTGCGCGAACTTTCCTTCGAACCCCAAAAATAAAAGGAACATCCAATGGCTCAAGACAGAAAAATCCCTGGCAAAAGTTTCCTCAACTTCGATGAGTACCGTGACAAGGTCCTCGGTTGCTGGACTGGCAAGAACATCGGCGGCACCCTCGGCGGCCCCATGGAAGGCAAACAATGCACCTGGGATATCGACTTCTATACCCAGGACCTCTCTGGCACCCCCGCTCCCAACGATGACCTCGACCTCCAACTCGCCTGGCTCAACGCCGTCGAACGCTATGGTGTATACAATGTCAATGAAAAAATCCTCGGACAATACTGGCTGATGCAGGTGTCGGGTCCCTGGAACGAGTACGGCGTCGGCAAGATGAACATGACCAACGGCATCCTGCCGCCGCTCTCCGGTCTCTGCAACAACGATGTCTGGAAAAACAGCAATGGCGCCTGGATTCGCTCCGAAATCTGGGCCTGCCTCTTCCCAGGCGACCCCGATGAAGCCGCTCAACTCGCCTGGTGCGATTCCTGCGTCGACCACGCGGATGACGGCATCTACGCCGAGGTCTTCACTGCCTCCCTGGAAGCCGCCGCATTTGTGGAATCCGATGTGCGCAAACTCCTCGAATACGCTCTCATCCGCATTCCAAAGGACTGCCGAGTGGCGCGCTCCGTGCACATCGCCATGGATTCCTACGACAACGGGAAGACCTGGAAAGAAGCGCGGGAAGCCATCGTGGCAGACAGCGCGGACCTCGGATGGTTCCAGGCCCCCGCGAACGTTGCCTTCGCCGTCGTCGGGCTTCTCTATGGCGAAGGGGACTTTGGAAAGTCCGTCTGTATCGCCGTCGGCTGCGGCGATGACACCGACTGCACTGGCGCCACCTGCGGCTCCGTCCTCGGAATCATCAAGGGACGCAAGGGAATCCCCCAGAAATGGATTGATCCCATCGGCAACACCATCCAGACCGTCGCCATCAACACCATCGGCACCTTCCGTCCCAAGACCCTGGAGGAACTCACCAACCGCGTCATCGCCTGCAAACGCTTTGCCGAACAGACCAATCCCGCTCTCGTTCGCCTCACAGACGGACCAACCTCCATCGACCCCGAACTCAAGGAACGCCTTACCGACGGCGAATACGTCGCCAAGCGCGTCCTTGCCCGTTCTTCCCGCACGGTTGACTTCGAACTCCCCTGGTGCCGGTTCGAAATCGAGTTCGAAAAGAGCCCGCTGATGATGCCAGGCGATGTCCAGACCATCAAATGCCAT
The DNA here is from genome assembly GCA_017431255.1 of Victivallales bacterium. GTDB lineage: Bacteria > Verrucomicrobiota > Lentisphaeria > Oligosphaerales > Oligosphaeraceae > RGIG2581. The sequence continues at coordinate 9,321 of JAFRLI010000237.1, read as the reverse complement.
TTGGACAAGTGTCATTTCTTCAACAGCGTCCTCAAGGTCGAATGGCTCTTCAACACCGAAGACGGCTGGGGCATCCAGGAAGGCAATATCCAGTGCTTCAACAGTTACCATGGGGGCACGACGGAACTCGTCCTCCATCTCGAAGCCGGGAAGTTTTCAGACGCGTTCCTCCATATTCCGCTCCGCTTCACCCTCAATACGATGAACTACCCCGTCGCCGCCTACCTCACCTTCCAGAAGGCCGACGTCCTCCAAATGAACACCCGCGGCAGCACGGATCCCAGACTTTGGGATCCCTTCGACCGCTCGCGCGCACGCCTCAATTCCCTCTAATTGCGGCACCCTCCCTCAAAGCGCCGTGCCTCCTAAGAGTCCCATCCACCAACCACAAAACATCATGAAAATGAAAACCACAGACGTTGGAATCTACAAGCATTGTGCGGAACTGAAAAGCGGCGATTTCCGTATCGCCATCACGCTCGACTTCGGTCCTCGCGTCATCGGCGCCTTCATCGGCGACAGCAAGAACCTCTTTGTCGAACTCCCCAACGAACCCATGCCGGGCCTGGACAACGACTACCGCCAGTACGGCGGCCACCGACTCTGGCACTCCCCCGAAGCCACCCCGCGCAGTTACCTGCCTGACAACGAGCCGCCCAAGGTCTCCCAACTGAAAGACGGTCTTCTCTTCGAATCCAAGACCGAACCCGAATCGGGAATCCAGAAATCCATCGAAATCACCCGTGGTCCCAAAGGGTCCTTCGTGGTGACGCACATCCTCGTCAACAACGGTCTCTGGCCAGTCCAACTCGCCCCCTGGGCCCTCACCCAGATGGCACCCGGCGGCACCATCATCATCCCGCAGGGACGCGACCTCTCCCGCAACCCTCTCGCCGCCGACCGATACCTCTCCCTCTGGCCATATTCCGACCTCGCCGACAAACGATTCTTCTTCGACAACGACTATCTCTTCCTCGCCCAGGACAAAAAAGCCACCACTGCGTTCAAACTCGGCACCGCTTGCCTTGACGGTTGGATCGCGTACTACAACCAGGGTACCCTCTTCGCCAAGTACATCGAACCCTGGGACGCCGAAACCACCTACGCTGACAACGGCTGCAACGTCGAAACCTACTCGTGTGCCACCTTCATCGAAGCGGAAACCCTCGGTGCTCTCGTCACTCTGCAACCAGGCGAAGCCACCTCTCATGTGGAAGTCTGGCGTGCCTGGAACGGTCTCCCGCCCTGCAAGAAACCCACCGATTTCCGCAAAATCGCCATCCCCATCATCGAAAAAGCACTCTGATTCAACGATTTTGATTCAGTTGCTTGAAGGGCAGGCCGAGCAAGCCTCGCCCCGCGCGGTCCGGGAGGCAGGGACACGGGAGGCTCCTTGGCCGCGCGGAGCGCGGCTTGCAGAACCGAAAGCGCAGCGGACTCGCGCACCGGCACCACGCCCTTTCTGGCCGCGCGGCGCGCGCCGTGGTGCAGGTTTTGCCGGCCGCGTCTCACGCACGGGGTGGATGTCGACCAACGGGAGGAATTTCACGCAGAAGCCCGTTGCACGTCTCGCTTCCAAAGCGTTGTGCTTTATCCTCCCCAAGCTTTGTGCCTTGTCTCTCCTAAGAGCAGTGCTCACTGAGCGCAGATGGTTTCCAAGGCGTTTCGAGCATTGCGGACGGCCTCCAGAAGGGAGGTATAGTCAATTTGCTGGCGGGCACGAAGGAGTTCGGTGAGTTCCGAGGCAGGGGTCAGAAGCGGCGTCAGGGCCAGGTTTGCTGCCATTCCTTTGATGGTATGTGCGGCGTCGAAAGCGGCATTTAAGTCGCCAGCAGCGATAGCGTCCTCCAACTTCTGGAAGCTGGCGTCTGCAGGCACCTTTTTCACCATCCGCAGATAAAACGCCTCGTTGTTCAGGCATCTCTGCATCCCTTCTTCCGTATTCGCGCCAAAGGCAATCAAGTCGGCAATTGTCATGTTATGAATCTCCAAGATTGAACAAGATTGTTATTTGAAGAGAGTGGAACGGTCGGTGAAGGGAGTCTGCAGACCGTCTTCTAGGATGATTTGAAGTGCCGTGAAGTTCGGCTCGACGGCGTCCTCGAAAGTGCAAGGACGGTCCTTCATTCCGACATTGCATTCCAGTGTGACCGCAATGGCTCCCGAGGCGAATTGCATCATGGTATTGAGGTTGAAGGTGGCCCCCTTCACCGCTATCGGTGTTTCGGGCGGGGCCTGCCGCCAACCGGCTTTGTAGAAGGCGGTGTTGACTTTGTTCGCCCACGATGCAGCACGCTCCTGATGTGCAGGATACAGAAGCTTGGTGGGGGGCACCAGGCAGGGAGGGTACTCATGGGAGTGTCCGTTGAGAACTGCGTCAACACGCCACCGTTCGCAGAGTTGCAAAATAGCCTGCACCTCGGCAGTACGGATGTGTCCTGGGCAGGCGTCGTGCATGAGGTTGAATCCGTCGGCATTGGGATAGCCGCCTGGATTCTGGACGCGGTCCAGCGGAAGCGGGAACCACTCCTTGCTGCCGCGCCAGCCGATGAGGGAGCCGTCCTTCCAGCGTCCCTGGGAGGCTCCTCGGAACTGCTCGTAGGTGGCGAGGCGGAGATGGTCGGGGGAGATGGCGCGCCCATCCATATTGGCGCAGGGAAGGATGATGAAACGGTATTGCTCAATGAGTTTTCGCAAGGCGGGATATTCCTTGCCACGGAAGTCCTTGCCCGTCTCCAGCAACTGGATGAGATTCACGGCGGCGCAGACGCTTTCCGCCTCGGAGCCATGGATGCCCGCCAGAAACAGGAACGTCTGCGGCTTCCCATCACGGTCGAAATAACTCTTGTACGTATTGCTGGAACCGGCCGCAGACCAGTTGCTCTGCGGAACCGGTTCGGAGAAGTCGCCATAGAACACGGCATAGACGGGGAATCCGCCCGGCGTCATCGCAAGGATTTCCGCCTTCCCGCGCCTGACATTCTTGCAAAGGTCTAGGATTTCCTCGGGACGGACGCGCCACCAGTCGGGCCGGGGTTCCAGAGCCACTTCTTCTTTGGGATATTTCAGGGTGTTTCCGTACATTTTTGCCTCCGTTGTGGTTGCTTTTTCAGAAGATAGCAGAGTTCCCTGGAACAGTAGTTTACCGTTCTGGGTGAGCTGAAGGGTGCCATTGAGCGGACCTTCCTTGGGGAAATGGAGTTCAGCCGTGACGCCCTCGCGCGTCGTGAAGCGCAGACCATCGGTATCCTTGTCCTGGAGAAGCGTCGAATGGACCATTTGCATAAGTGCGGAATCCGCGGCTTGAAGGAGGGAAAGGAAATGAACGCGAGGGACGGGGGATTCGGGAGAGATTTCGTAGCGGTACTGTCCGAGCCAGGTATTCTGGATGCCACCGGACTGATGGATCTCCCTCAAGAGGCTTGGCGTGTTCAGAGGAAAGTTTTGGCCGTTGGTCCAGAACTCCTTGCCAGGGCCGCCAATGATTTCGGTCTTGGCATCGAGGGGCAGAAGCGTGCGCAGGAAAAGCGCACCATTGCCGCCTTGACTGCGCCAGTAGTTCGATTGCTTCGACGGCTCCCCCTGCGTGTGGAGCAAAAAGACCTTCTGGTACTCGGGTTGCGTGCTTTCCAGACGGTCATACACCACGAAATAATCTGGTTTGATGTAAACGAAGATACGGGAGGCCTCCTTGCATTTTTTGCGCAAATAGCAGTTCGTGGCGTCGGCAGCAATCACTGCATGATAGGGACTGCAGGAGAATCCCAGATGCTTGGCCTTGTACGCGAACTGTCCGCCGTCATTGTGGAACTTGCTCCAATCGACGCGCGGTCCGTTGGCGCTGTACCAGTAGTGCGGGAATGGTTCGTCGGGCATGCGGATGAGAAGCGTGTTGTGCGCAATGGACATCGGGTAATATGCCTTGTGGTGAGGGTCGTTCCCTCTGCACCCCGTGTCGAGCGCCTGAAAGCCGTTCTTGTAGATGACGAAACTGAGTTCATCATAGTGCTGATGGGTCATTTGCCGGGCACCCGCTTTCACGGAAGCGAAAGTGTCCGTAGGAGAGAATCCCGAACGGACATTCATCAGCCCATAGGAGGGAAAGAACTCCGCGATGTTTTGGCTGAGGTAGTTCAGGGGATTGCCAGGCAGGGTGATTTCAGGATTGAAATCCGTGAGAATGAAGGGAAGCCAAGGGAACTTTTCCACAAAAATGAGTTTCCGGGACTGTTTGGGAAGCAACTCCATAATGGCGCGGGACTGGAGATTTTCACCGTAGAAATGGATGATTTGCGCGAGATGCGTGTACATTGCCCCCGTAGGCAACGTATTGTTGTAATGGAAAGCGTCCCCCCAGCCGAAATCGTAGAAACCTGTTTCGGGGTCCGGTCGGGGGATGCTCATCCAGTTGAAGTAGTTTCCGTACTCCTTGAGGTGCGACCAGCACTTTGAGGCGTCAATCCCCGTGGCAGTTTTGAGAGTATGCATAAAGTTGCAGGTAGCGATTGGATAGTTTACAAAACTGTAGTCGGCCGTGATGCTGGAAAGGAGGCCCTTGCCACATGCGTTTTCCTCGCGATAGTCCATCATCGCACAGAACCTGCCATAACTCTCTTGCAGGAAATGTTCGGCGAGAGCATCCTCGATGCCGTCCTGATAGGCGGCCAGTCCCGCAAACCACTGCAAGCCCTTCTCACCGTAGTTCCCCGTCGAGATTCCCTCGCCGCCGTTGGACTTGAAACCGGGCTTTTCCATAAAGTGAATATGCTTCAACAATGGGAGCATCAAGGAGTGGCGCTGTTCGGGGGAAAGTTTGTCGTATAGCCAGTCGTATGCCACGCACATACCCAAACGATGGTAATGGTACCATTCCGGAAGGATGCGGGAACGTTCGGAGAGTGCGCAGAACTCATTCACCAGCTGCATATACTGGATGGCGAGGCTGAGGTACTTGGTATCGTCCGTGATGCGATAGAGAACCGCACACTGCGCCGCCTCATAACCGCCTACGTAGCGCAAACCGTATAGAATCTCATTCTGATTGCCCTTGTTCTGGAGAAAAACCATTTTGCCATCCTCCAGTTTCACTATGTCCGGCCGAATCTCCAGACGAGGCGGCGATGGCAAACTCGCCAGATGCTCTTCCATTTTCGTGACATACGGCTGCAGCGACGGCATCGCCGCACGCGACTTCAACATCCCCCAGTCAGCGGGCGTGAGAAACAGACGCGGATGCTCCTTGCGAATGCGCACCTTCATTTCGGCAAAAGTCGGCACCCCATCGGCAAACAAAGCCATAATGAAAATCATCCATATCGCAACTTTTCCCTTCATATCATCCTCCATGAACTTTTAGAAGCGATATCCAAAGAGGAATCGCACGCATTTTCGGAAGAGATTGTCGGGTTTGGCGGAAATGGAACGGTGTGCGAGGTATCGACGAATGTCCTCGGCGAGTTCATTGACGGTCTGGTATCGATCATCGGGCATATAGGCCGTTGCCTTTTCAATAATGGCCTGAAGATACTTGTCGATTTTCCTATGGAACTCATGTTCGATGGATTCGAGTTCCCCATTGAGGATGTGGTTCATCAATTCCTTTTCATCATTGCCCGTGACAGCGTACTGTAGCGTCACAACCTCCTGCAGGATAAGACCGAGGGTAAAAATGTCGGAACGCTTGTCAAGACATTCATGACGAAGCACCTCGGGGGCGAAATAGCGCGGTGTGCCCGAAAGGCGTTCATAGACTTGCTCGTCTTCCAAAACGACCTTTGCAAGTCCCCAGTCCATCACATAGACCTCCATGAACTTCCCAATCATGATGTTCTCCGGCTTGAGGTCGCGATGGATGACATTGCGGCTGTGCGCATAGGCGATGGTATCGCAGACGCGCAGAAAGATTTCCAGCCGCTTCTGCAGCATCATCGTCTCATCGAACGCAGCCATGCCGTGCGTGCGGTAATTGAGGGAAATGTTGCGTAGGTATTCGCGAAGAGTCTTTCCGTTGACAAGTTTCATGACGAGGTGGATGCCATCCCCCTCGTCGTTGGAGATGCCGTAGATAGGGATGATGCCGGGATGGTCCAATTGCGCGGTGACCTTGGCCTCCTCCACAAAGGTTCGCAACTGCGCCTCATGGTTCTTGACTCCCTGCTTGAGGGATTTGATGGCGACCAGACGGCTGAGGTTCTTGTCACGTGCAATGGAGATGGTCGCCGTCCCCCCGCTGGCCAACTCCTCCAGGCGCGCGTACTTGGTGTCCACGTGCTCCAAAGGGGCACGCAACACAGAGGAGACATCCAGAGTCGAACTGATGAAGGGATTGATATCCACTCCCTTCACCATATCCTCCACCTCGCGAGAGCGTGGCGCGGGAACAGCTTTCTTCTCCTCGTGCAACGCCTGAGGAAGAGAGGTTTGCTCCGGCTCCACATCCGACGCCAAAATAACCGTGCGGTTGAAGTCGGCGGCGCCAATCGAGCCGTCATCGTCCAACACCACGGTAGGATCTAATGAAATCACGTCACTCATTCGTAATTCAAAAGGAATTTGCGCCGTTAGTACTCTTTGAAGACAGCTCCCAGTTCACGCTTGAGCACAACGAGGTCAATGGGCTTGGAGACATGGGCCTGCATGCCGGCGTCCTTGGCGGCCATGATGTCCTCCGCGAACGCATTGGCGGTCATGGCGAGGATCGGAATGTTCGCCAGTTCCTTATTGGGCAGTGCACGAATGGCACGCGTGGCAGCGTAGCCGTCCATGACAGGCATCTGGATATCCATGAGAATCACATCGTAGTAGCCAGGCTGGGATTCGGAGACCATCTTGACCGCGATTTCGCCGTTGACAGCACTTTCCACGGTGAAGCCCATCTGCTCCAGGAGCATCTGCGCGATTTCGAGATTGACCTCGTTGTCCTCCACCAGCAGGACGCGCTTGCCATTGAAGTCGAAGACCTCTTCTACCGTGGAGGCGTTGGTATCGGCGATTTTCTTGCGAATCTCCTTTTCGGTGGCGAGACGGAGGCGGAGGCGGATGATCAATTCGGTGCCGTTTCCAGGTGCGGAAGAAACCTCGATGGTGCCGCCCATCAGTTCGGTGAAGCTCTTGGTGATGGCCATGCCCAAGCCAGTGCCTTCGACACCGCTGTTCGTGGAGGTGCGCTCCCGTTCAAAAGCATTGAACATTTTCGCGACAAACTCTTTGGACATGCCGATGCCGGTATCCTTCACACGAAGTTCATACGTTCCGTAGCCGTTTTCCTCGCCGCTGATCTCCAGAAGCGTAGCTGAGATGGAACCACCTTTCGGGGTGAACTTGTAGGCATTGGAAATCATATTCAGCAGGATGCGAGTCAACTTCTTCTTATCGCACCAGACGTACCGATCGTGCACCTGTGCCGTATGCACATGGTAAGACAGGCGCTTTTGCTTCATCTGCTCGACAAACAGTTCGCACGCCTCCTCGAACGCCAGGCACAAATCCATGGGATTCAACTCCAAGTGGAGTTTGCCGTTTTCAATGCGGCTCATTTCCAGGACGTCATTGAGCAAGGAGAGCAACTGTTGACTGGATTTCTCAATCTTCTTGACATAGTCCCGCAGCATATAATCCGGTTCGCGCAGCGCAAGTGTCGCATAGCCCAGGATGGCGTTCATCGGGGTACGGATGTCGTGGGACATATTGAAGAGGAACTGGCTGCGCGCCAGGTTGGCTTCCGTGAGGCGGATATGTTCGCGCTCCACGTTTTCCTGCATCCTGCGAACCTGCTCCTGAATGTACTGCATCACAAACAATCCGATGAAGACAATCACCAGAACCACCGCGCAGCACGGCCCCAATGCCGTACGCACCTCCTCCAGCGTGTTCTTCTCCACCAGCATCTCCCTCATCCACAACATCGCCGTATACACCAGAAGCGCAAACAAAAACACACCCACCACGGACATCCCGCGGAACTGCGTCTGCGGATCGTACATGATGGTCCGCCAATAGAACGCAAACCCCAGCAGACTCCACAGCGATAGCAACAAGAACGCCTCCCCATGCATCGCCTGCAACGCCGCCAGATGCGGCACCAACTGCACGACACCAAATATCACAGAAAACACCGTGCCTATGATTCCCTCTACCATGATCTTGAAATTGTTCTCCTGTTTCGCAAGTTTGAAGGCGGTAAGGGAAGTGTATCCATACGCAATGATAGCACCCAACGAGGTCAAGTCCACAAACCAACTTAACGTGTTGCGCCCCAAAAAGGAGATGCAGACCGACAGAATCATCACGAACAGGATGCTGTAGGACGCTTTTGTGAACTTTGCAGAAAGAATCTTGTCCTCGGCCATGGTGGCAAGCAGATTGAGCATGGCGCGATACGCCTCGATGATGCCCGTCAAAATGGCCGCCATTGTGGTAATGACCATAATGACAATGCCGGGCTTCCCCAACTTCACGCTTGCCGCATAGAAGGTCGGAACGGATATGATGCCCTTCAAGTTACCCAAATCCTGAATATAGGCGACCCAGGAATCGTAGCCGTCTGGCACCACAGCCACGCTCACCAGCGTCATGGCCATGTAAACCAGCGCAGCCAAAAAGATAGAACCGAAAAGCACAGTTTTCGTTTTTTTGATGGGAAATCGGAATTGCGACGTCCCGAAGGTAGTCACCTCGAACCCCACAAACGCCCAGGGAGCCAGCACGACCAGACTGAAGACCGCAAACCCCTTGTTCACTCCCTCAAACCCGAAGGAACTCAAGATATCCCCAGACATGACATGCGGCAGGCAAACACAGGATACAATCACGGAACCCAACAGGAGCAGAATCACAAGAATGGTAGTCAGACGATGCAGGAAGTTCTTCGCCACGATGAACAGGGCTCCGACACCACTCAAGACCCCCACAGAAAGCAAGACTTCGTTGAGGTAGACCGGTTTTCCCTCAATGGTGTAATAATACCCGTGGTGTGCCGCGTCGCCCAGCAAGGTTCGAATCACCAGGAACAGTGCAGTGCCGTTCAGGAACACGATGGTCAAGTAGGAAAGACAGAGGAACCAGGAGCAGAGGAAGGCGTGTTCGCGACCAAGTGCCTCTTTTGTATAGGAGTACATGCCGCCAGACTTCGGCGAACGAATCATCAAAAAGGAGACGCAACTCGCAATCACCAACATGACCGCCAGGCCGATGGTCATGGAGAGAAGGGTCCCGGCTGGTCCCGCAAGCGGAAGAAAACACCCGCCAGGCATCACAAATGCACCCCAGCCAACCATGCACCCGAAGGCCATCGCCCAAACGTCCAGCGGGGAAAGAGGCTTT